>QKGH01000351.1 GCA_003250495.1 Marinobacterium sp. | reverse complement strand
AGGAAACGCAGGCTCCACAGGCCGAGGAACTGCACGATCGCCTGCGCCGGATCGGCGCCGAGCGTGCCACGAACGGCGGCCTGCACGATAAACAGCAGCGGCAGCAGGGCGGACAGAAACAGGCTCCACCACACCAGCGTCCGCCCGATGCGACTGCGATGCCACTGCGTAATGCTGATCCGACCGAGTAGCGCCGTCGTCATATCGCCCTCCACACCGCGATCAATACCACTGCCGCAGGTCCATCCCCTGGTAGAGGTGGGCCACCTGTTCGGCGTAACCGTTGAACGGCCGGGTATCGATGATGTTGGGACTGAACAGCGACGACGGCAGGCGACGCTCGGTGGCCTGACTCCAGCGCGGATGATCGACCTGCGGATTGACGTTGGCGTAGAAGCCGTACTCCTGCGGCGCCGTCATGTTCCAGCTGGTGGCCGGCATCTGCTCGGTGAAATGGATGCTGACGATCGACTTGATGCTCTTGAAGCCATATTTCCACGGCACCACCAGACGCAACGGCGCACCGTTCTGCGGCGGCAAGGCGTCGCCGTATACCCCCACCGCCAGCAGGGTCAACGGATGCATCGCCTCATCGATTCGCACCCCCTCGCGATAGGGCCAGTCCAGGGTGCCGAACACGCTCCGCTGCCCCGGCATCTGCTAACGCCACGTACTTGGCATTCCCGGTGGGCTCGAAGCGAGAGATCAGGTCCGCCAGCGGGAAACCGACCCAGGGGATCACCATCGACCAGGCCTCGACGCAGCGCAGCCGGTAGATCCGTTCCTGCAGCGCGTGCGGCTTGAGCAGATCCTCCAGCGTGTAGACTCCGGGTTTATTCACCTCGCCGGCGATCTCCACCTTCCACGGATCGGTCTGCAGACGATGTCCGCGCTCCCGCGGATCCTGCTTGCCCAGGCCAAACTCGTAAAAGTTGTTGTAACCGGTCACATCCTCATAAGGGGTCAGGCGCTCCCCGGCCGGGGCAATGCCGGGCGCGGCGGCACGCAGTTTGGCCTGTAGCCAGTCGGGCCCGGGATAACGCTTGCCGTCCGCCAGCGGATAGCGCTCCAGCGCACGTAATGGCGTCGCCGCCGCCAGCAGCCCGGCACCGGCCAGGGCGGCCACAAACTGGCGGCGCTGGCGGTAGACCGTTTCCGGCGTTATCTCACTGGGGCGAATATCCGTCGGCGCTTTGATCAACATCTCTCTATCCCCCAGAATCCCCTGACTCATCTGTTATCGATTAGACTCGCGCGGCGCGGTCGGTTCATCTATTAGTCGCCGTCGCGGACAAATTCTTACACCCTAGAGCCCGAGCCACCGCACAAAAAAGAGAGGGGCCGCAAGGGCCCCTCTCCGACAGATCATCCTGCGCTCAATGCGGGCGCCGACGCCAAAGCCACAGCACCGGGCCGGTAAAGGCGTAGAGCAGGAACAGCAGCCAGAGGAACAGTGCCGGGTTGGTCGCGATCACGGCGCCGACCAGTACGATCGCCGCCAGCTTCAGGAAGTGGATCTTGCCCTTCAGGTCCACATCCTTGAAGCTGTAGTAGAGCACGTTGCTGACCATCAGCACCCCGGCCAGCGCCACGTAGAAAGCGATCGGATAGGCGAAAGCCGATACATCCAGTTCGTTGGCGGAACAGAACCAGATCAGACCGGCGACCGCCGCCGCTGCCGCCGGACTCGGCAATCCCATGAAGTAACGCTTATCGAGCGAGCCGATCTGGGTGTTGAAACGCGCCAGTCGCAGCGCGCCGCCGGCACAGTAGATGAACGCCGCGAACCAGCCCACCTTGCCGATATCCTCCAGCACCCAGCTGTAGGCCACCAGCGCCGGTGCCACGCCGAACGACAGCATGTCGGACAGGGAGTCGTACTCCGCCCCGAACTTGCTCTGGGTATTGGTCATACGGGCCACCCGGCCATCGAGGCCGTCGAACACCATGGCGATGAAGATCGCCACCGCCGCCGCTTCGAAGCGCCCGCTCATCCCGGCGATCACCGCATAAAAGCCCGCGAACAGGGCACTGGTGGTGAACAGGTTCGGTAACAGGTAGATGCCGCGCGGGCGGCGTTCGGGAGTGGGTTCAGAGGGCTTGGATTCTGCTGCCTCCGGAGCCGCGGCGGGTTCGCGGGTTGGTTCAGCGGAGGTCGGATCCATCTCTTGCGGGTCGGTCATGGTGGTACTGTCTCCGTACGGACGGGATAAGCGGATAATCTGGGCGTCATTCTACGCCAGCCCACCGCTGCCGCCCACCCGGCACGGGCCGGGTTCAGAGGAAATAGCGTTGCAGTGTACCGCTGGTGCGCCGGCCCAGCTTGCGCCGGTGTACCGATAGCCAGCGCTCGGCCCTGAGGCGGCCATTGTGGCGCAGGTCTTCGAGGAACTGGCGGCTGGTGTTGTACTTGCTGACCCGGCGCAGCGACGCCAGTTGCTCATCCGGCCCGATCAGGTGGAACCGCAGCCGTCGCAGCCGCCGCTCCATCGCTCCCAGCAGCCAGGGGCGCTGACGCAGGTAACGCTGCAACCGCACCAGCCCGCGCATCTCGCGCATGAAGGCGGTCTGGAACCCGAGTTCCGCCACCCGGTCGGCGATCGCCTGGGCGGTGGTCGGCAACGTATTGCGCTGGAACGGCTGCAGCAGGACCAGCAGCAGGTCCGACGCAGCGCACTCGGTCAACAGCGGATAGATCGCCGGGTTGGCGGCAAAGCCGCCATCCCAGTAGTGCCGTCCGTCGATCTCGACCGCCTGATGGATATCGGGCAGGCAGGCCGATGCCAGCAGATGAGCACAGCTCAACTCCGACTCGCGAAAGATCTTCAAGCGACCGGTCTCGATCTCGGTGGCGGCGATGAACAGCTTGAACGGGCTCTGCCGGCGCAGCGCCTCGAAATCGACCAGTCTTTCCAGTGTCGTACGCAGGGGATTGAAATCGAAGGGGTTCACATCATAGGGGGAGAGGTGCTTGCCGATACTCTGCCACCACAGGTTCACCGGCTCCGACCACCCCTCGGTGGGCAGATCGGTCGGTAACATCAGCTCGCTCCAGAGCGCTTCCAGCTGCGCCTTGGCGCCCGCGGCCCCCCCCTTGCGCCAGCCCTCCGCCAGCATCAGGGCGTTCATCGCCCCGGCACTGGTACCGCTGATCCCATCGACGGCGAACCAGGGCTCTTCGAGCAACCGCTCCAGTACCCCCCAGGTGAAAGCGCCGTGTGCGCCACCGCCCTGCAGCGCCAGATTGAGTTGCACCTGTTGCGACATCTGTCACCCCCGATTAGGCGCCCGCCACCCCGTGGGGGAGGGCGCGCCGACACTATTGTGCACTGCACAAAAATGCACCCAATCGGCTTCAGCGTCAAATGAAAGAATTGCGCCCCGACTTTTACCCCGGCCCCAAAAACAGAGAACCCGGCCGAGGCCGGGTTCTTCATGCAAACCGATCGGGGATCAGTTCTTGCTCTTGTCGACGATCTTGTTAGCCGCGATCCAAGGCATCATGGCACGCAGTTTCTCACCGGTCTGTTCGATCGGGTGAGCCGCGTTGTTACGGCGGTAAGCGGTCATGGACGGGTAGTTGGTAGCGCCTTCGGAGATGAACATCTTGGCGTATTCACCATCCTGGATGCGCTTCAGAGCGTTGCGCATGGCGGCGCGGGACTGCTCGTTGATCACTTCCGGACCGGTGATGTACTCACCGTACTCGGCGTTGTTGGAGATCGAGTAGTTCATGTTGGCGATACCGCCTTCGAACATCAGGTCGACGATCAGCTTCAGCTCGTGCAGACACTCGAAGTAAGCCATCTCCGGCGCGTAACCGGCTTCAACCAGGGTTTCGAAACCAGCTTTTACCAGCTCGACGCAGCCACCGCACAGTACGGCCTGCTCACCGAACAGGTCGGTTTCGGTCTCGTCCTTGAAGGTGGTTTCGATGATGCCGGTACGGCCGCCACCGACGCCGGA
>QKGH01000404.1 GCA_003250495.1 Marinobacterium sp. | reverse complement strand
CGTACCAGATCTTCGGCGTGCGGTAGTAGCCGGTGGCCGACAGCGAGACGCGATTAACATAGGCCAGTTGCGCCATCTCGGCGAAGCTCAGCGACTCCTCGCTGCTCCAGTAGACGCGACCGCTAGCGAAGCGGATCTGCTCAACGGCGACACCCTTCTGCTCCGCCAGGCAGGCGCTAAGGCGCTGCTTAAGTTCCAGCGCGGCGTTGCGCGCGGCCTGGCCGTTCAGATCGGTACCGCTGGAAGCCGCCGTCGGCGAAGCGTTGGGCACCTTGTCGGTACGGGTGGCGGTGATCTGGATCGTTTCCGGCGCGATGCTGAGGGTTTCCGCGACGATCTGGATCACCTTGGTGTGCAGCCCCTGCCCCATCTCGGTACCGCCGTGGTTCAGCTGCAGGCTGCCATCGGTGTAGATGTGCAGCAGCGCCCCGGCCTGGTTCAGGTGTTTCAGCGTGAAGGAGATGCCGAACTTGACCGGCGTCAGCGCCAGTCCGCGCTTCAGGATACGACTGCCGCGGTTGAACGCGGCGATCTCGGCGCGGCGGGCGCGGTAGTCGCTGCTCCGCTCCAGCTGCTCGATCAGCTCCGGCAGCAGGTTGTGCTCCACCTGCTGATGGTAGGGGGTCAGGTCGCGTCCCGGTCCGCCATACAAGTTCAGCTTGCGCACATCGAGCGGATCGCGGCCGACGGTGCGGGCGATATCGTCCATCGCGCGCTCGATCAGCATCATCCCCTGCGGACCGCCGAAACCGCGGTAGGCGGTGTGGGAGACCACGTTGGTCATGGCGCGGTGGCCGGCGATCGCTACATCCGGGATGTAGTAGGCGTTGTCGGCGTGGAACATGGCGCGGTCGACGATGGCGTCGGACAGGTCCGGCGAGTGGCCGCAGTCGCCGGTTACCGTCATATCGGCACCGAGCAGACGCCCCTCGGCATCGAAGCCGATCTCGTAGCGGTTGTAGAACGGGTGGCGCTTGCCGGTCAGTACCATGTCGTCGCTACGCGGCAGGCGCAGCTTCACCGCGCGCCCGCTTTTGCTGGCCAGCAGCGCCGCCAGGCAGGCCCAGGGCGCGGCCTGGGTCTCCTTGCCGCCGAAACCGCCGCCCATGCGGCGCATATCGACGGTGACGCGGTTGAACGGAATATCGAGCACCTCGGCCACCAGTTTCTGCACCTCGCTGGGGTGCTGGGTGGAGCTGTAGATCAGCATACCGCCATCTTCGGCCGGCACCGCCAGCGACACCTGCCCCTCGAGGTAGAAGTGCTCCTGGCCGCCGACATGCTGCTCGACGCTGAGGCGGTGTTCGGCGTTATCGATCGCCTGGCGGGCATCGCCGCGCTGCATGAAGTGCGACGGTCGGACGAACTGTTGCTGGGCCAGTGCCTGTTCCACATCCAGCAGCGGCTCCTCGCGGTCGTAGTCGATCACCGCCTGGCGTGCGGCGCGGCGCGCCTGCAGCTCGGTATCGGCGGCGACGACGAAGATCGGCTGGCCGTAGTAACGGATGCGATCCGAAGTCAGCAGCGGGTCGCCGGGGAATACCGGGCCGACGTCGGTATGGCCCGGGATATCCTCCACCTGCAGCACGAGCCGCACCCCTTCGCTGGCGCGCACGGCGCTGAGGTCCAGACTGCGGATGGCGCCGCAGGCGATGCTGCTGCGGCCCACCGCGGCATAGAGGGTGCCGTTCGGCTCGACGATATCGTCGACATAGGTGGCGCTGCCGCTGACCTGCTTGTCGGCGCTTTCGTGTTTGCGCGCCACGCCGGTGGCGCCGGGTTGGGTGCCGGTCGCGGCCAGGCTGTCGGTCAGATTACGCATAGTGAACCACCTCCAAAACGTCTGAGTCTGCCTTGCCCCGTTCCAGCACGGCGCGCAGCAGCAGGTTCTGCGCCACCTGCCGGCGGTAGGCGGCGCTGGCGCGGACATCGTCGATGGGGCTGAAATCCTGTAGCAGTGCCTGCTGGGCGGCCTGGATCCCGCTCTCGCTGAATGGCTGGCCGATCAGCGCCTGCTCGGCGTGGCGGGCGCGGGCCGGGGTGGCCGCCATGCCGCCGAAACCGAGTCGGGCGGCGGTGACGACGCCGGCATCGTCGAGGGTCAGATTGATGGCGGCACAGACCGCCGAGATATCGTCGTCGAGTCGCTTGGACACCTTGTAGACGCGGTGGTAACAGCCGGCCCGCAGCGGAATCTCGATCTGTTCGATGAAGCCGCCGGCGGGCAGCAGGGTCTGGCGATAGCCGGTGAAGAAGTCGTCGATGGCGACCACCGAACGTTGCTCGCCGCAGCGCAGGTGCAGGCGCGCATCCAGGGCCAGCAGCACCGGCGGGGTGTCGCCGATCGGCGAAGCGTTGGCGACGTTTCCGGCCAGCGTGCCCTGGTTGCGGATCTGCAGCGAACCGAGACGGTCGAGCAGCGCCGCGAACTCCGGCAGGGTCCGCTTCAGGACCGGTTCCAGCGCGCTGTAGCTGACGGCGCCGCCGATCAGCAACCGGTCCGGCTGCTGCTCCACCCGGTCCATGCCGGCCACATTGCCGGTATAGATCAGCACGCCGGGCTGCTGCAGCTGCTGGGTGACGCTCAGTGCCAGGTCGGTGCCGCCGGCCACCAACTGGGCACCGGGATACTGCTGCAGCAGCTGCGCCAGGGTGTCACTGTCGGTGGGTGCGAAGAAGTGGCGATCACCCAGCGTCAACGCCCCCTGCGGATGCTGGCGACGGATCTCGAGCAGCGCCTGCGCGGTGGCGGCTTCGGCGCTTTTGAACGGATCCTCGGGGCTCAGCTGCGCGAGGCTCAGCGCGGCATCGATAATCGGCCGGTAGCCGGTGCAGCGGCACAGGTTGCCGGCCAGCGCGCGCTCGACGCCGGCGCGGTCGATCGGCTCGTGGGCGGCATTCTTGTACAGCGCGAACATCGACATGATGAAGCCCGGAGTACAGAAGCCGCACTGGCTGCCATGATGATCGGCCAGCGCCTGCTGTACCGGGTGCAACTGCCCGGCGTTGGCCAGATGTTCGACGGTCAGCAGCTGTTTACCGTGCAGCGTGCCGAGGAAGGTGATACAGCTGTTCAAACTGGCATAGTGCAGTTGGGGTTCGCCCTCGTGCGTCGTGATGGCGCTGGCGACAACCACGGTGCAGGCGCCACAATCGCCGGAGGCGCACCCCTCTTTGGTGCCTCTATGCATCGAAATGGTGCGCAAGTATTCCAGAACGGTCTGTTCCGGTGCGTTCTGCTCGAGTGTGACCGGCTCATCGTTGAACAGGAAACGGATCATGGTTCGACTCTCCGGCACGCATTGCTGGCGCTT
>QKGH01000195.1 GCA_003250495.1 Marinobacterium sp. | reverse complement strand
AGATGAAACCGCTTTAACACCCCGGACCTTCAAGCACACAAAGAGCAAAAAACTCTTTGTAAACAACCTCTTGAACGACCGTCTCGCGAGAGCCAGTGCTTCCGGAGAAGCGTTCGTCTCAAGCGAGGAGGCGTATTCTACAGATCTGATCCGGGGCGTCAATAGAATTTTTTCAAAAAGATTTCGCGCCATGGAGCAGAAGCAGCCGACTCAGGCGTTTTCTTCGTCCGAATCCGTTGCCGAGGAGGGCTTGAGCCTGGACATCAACAGGCCCATCTCAAACAACAGCCACATGGGAACGGCGAGAAGGCTCTGGGAGATGATATCCGGCGGAGTCAGCAGCATGCCGACGACAAAACAGCCCACGATGATATAGGGGCGCTTGGCACCTAACGATTTGCTATCCGTTATCCCGGACCAGATCAGCAGCATGGTCGCGATCGGTATTTCAAACACGATGCCGAAGGCAAAAAACATCTTCAGAACGAAGTTCAGGTAGCTGCTGATATCCGTCATCATCGCAACGTTTTCCGGCCCCACACTGGTAAAGAAACCGAAAATGAGCGGGAATACGACGAAATACGCAAAGGCGATGCCGGAGTAAAACAGCACAATACTGGAAAACAGCAGCGGCAATGCCAGCTTCTTCTCATGCTGGTACAGTCCAGGAGAGATGAACGCCCACGCCTGATGCAGTAAAAACGGCATGGCAAGAAAAATTGCCGCGACCATCGTCAGCTTGAACGGGGCGAAGAACGGCGAGGTCACATCCGTGGCGATCATGCTGGTCCCCTCCGGCAGTAACGCCGTCAATGGGGCCGACAGCCACATGTAAAGATCACTGGAGAACGAAAACAGCCCCAGAAAGATGACCAATATGATCAGTACGCTATGTAGCAGGCGCTGACGTAACTCAACCAGGTGGGAGATCAGGGGCTGCTCCTGATCGTTATGCAACTCACTCATGGGGTGTCGGACTTCTTCTCGCCGGAACCGGTACCTGCCTCGTCCACTGTAGCCGTGGGCGCAGGTTGGTCGGATGATTGTGCAGAGGCCTCATCCCCACTAAAGGGGCGGCGCATTTCCGAGAGCTCTTTGTCGAGCTCCTCCTTCTTCATAGCGGCGGTGCGGCGCAGCTCGTCTACCCGTAGCTCTTCCGATATCTCACGCTGAATATTGCCGACCGAGCGCCGAATGCGGCCCACCCACAGGCCGCAGGTGCGCACGGCGACGGGCAGCTTATCGGGCCCGAGCACCAACAGGGCCACCACGCCGATAATCACCAGCTCTGAGAAGCCAATATCAAACATGATTCAGCCGCCGGTGCTTATTTGTCGGACTTCTGTTCGGTCTTGGCTGCCGCGCTCTGGTCTGCATCGGTAAATTTCGCGTCCTCTTTACCGATAGCCTTTTGTGACTCGTTATCCTCAACCTTGGTCGCGTCATCGTTCATCGCTTTCTTGAAGCCTTTGACCGCGCTACCCAGATCGCCGCCGAGATTTCTCAGTTTCTTGGTGCCAAATAGCAAAATGATAATGCCCAGGACAATTACCAGCTGCCAAATACTGATTCCACCAAAACCCATAAACTGCCTCTCCAAATTCGGGGGCCAAGCCCCACCTCAATCAAGCCACCAGATGTGGCTTGAATCACTTTTGTGTACGCGATGCCTTCTCGACCAATCCGGACAGATCGAAGCGCCGGGCGAGTTCATTGAGAACGGCATCGGGCGTCTCTCCCAGATGAGAAAGCATCACCAATGTATGAAACCACAGGTCCGCGGTCTCATAGATCAGATCGCTGTTATCCCCGCTGACCGCCGCGTCCTTGGCCGCCAGGATGGTCTCGGTTGCTTCCTCGCCCACCTTTTCGAGGATCTTGTTCAATCCTTTGGCGTGCAGACTCGCAACGTAAGAGCTATCGGGAGATGCGGATTTACGCTGCTCGAGCACTTCGGACAACCGGTTCAATACATCGCTCATTTCCCCTCCCCCTTTGCATAGATCTGGGAAGGATCCTTGAGGACCGCATCGACCGTCTGCCACTGCCCCTGATCATCCAGTACCCGGTAGAAGCAACTTTCGCGCCCAGTATGGCAAGCGATGCCACCGATCTGCTCGATCTTCGCCAGTATGACGTCGCCATCGCAATCGAGTCTCAGCTCATGCAGTTTCTGTACATGGCCGGACTCTTCGCCCTTCCGCCACAGTTTCCCACGCGAACGCGACCAATATATGACATTACCGGTTTCGACGGTAAGTTTTAGCGCTTCCTCGTTCATCCACGCAACCATCATGATGCGACCGGTATGTATATCCTGAGCAATCGCTGGAACCAACCCCTGATCATCCCACTTGATCTGCTCAAGCCATTCAACGTTCATACCACCGACCTTCCCAAGCTTAAATTGGACGCAGAAGAATACCCCATTGCACCAAACCGGACCACAACGACTACTGACGCCACAACACACCTACCCCGAGCAGTGCACTGAGCCAGCCATACCAGGGCGTCTGTCCCAACAGGCTGGCCCATTCGGGTACCGCACTGCCTACCGCAAAGCATAGCAGCACCGCTGCGACCACGGCCCGCTTGCGCCGTCCGCTATCCCGCTTGCTGCGCGACTCTTCCAGCAGCGCCCGGGTACGCGCCTGCCCCTCTTCGAGGCGGCGAATCTGCTGCAGCCCGTCAAACAGCAGCTGCGGCATATGCGGCAGCTTGTCCATCCAGTCCGGAGCCTGCTGCTTCATCTTGCGATACACCGCCCGCACGCCCATCCGCTCGCGCATCCATTTTTCGAGGAACGGCTTGGCGGTCTGCCACAGATCGAGCTCAGGATAGAGCTGACGCCCCAGCCCTTCGATATTCAACAGGGTCTTCTGCAGCAACACCAGTTGCGGCTGAACCTCCATGTTGAAACGTCGCGCGGTCTGGAACAGCCCCAACAGCACCATCCCGAACGAGATATCCTTCAACGGTTTTTCGAAGATCGGTTCGCAGACACTGCGGATCGAGGTTTCGAAGGCATGCACATTGGTATCGGCCGGCACCCAGCCGGAATCGATATGCAACTGCGCCACCTGACGGTAATCCCGCTTGAAAAACGCCAGCAGGTTACGCGCAAGATAGCTCTGGTCCTCGGCGGTCAGGGAACCGATGATGCCGAAGTCCACCGCGATATAACGGGGATCAGACGGATTCTCGCGGGCCACAAAGATATTGCCCGGATGCATGTCGGCATGGAAAAAGCTGTCCCGGAACACCTGGGTGAAGAAGATCTCCACCCCGCGCTCGGCGAGCCGCTTCATATCGGTGTTCTGGGCTTTCAGTTGCTCCACGTCCGCAATCGGGATGCCATAGATCCGCTCCATGACCAGCACCTGCTGCCGGGTCAGGTCCCAGAAGATCTCCGGCACATAGAGCGACGCCGAACCATCGAAGTTACGCCGTAACTGGGAGCCGTTGGCCGCCTCCTTGCGCAGATCCAGCTCATCGAAGATGGTTTGCTCATACTCCGCCACCACCTCTACCGGACGCAGGCGGCGCCCCTCGATCCAGAGTTTCTGGACCAGGTGGGCGATCATGTACAGCAACCCGACATCCTGGCGGATGACCGACGCGATACCCGGGCGAATCACCTTGACCACCACCGCCTGACCGCTGTTCAAGCGTGCGCTGTGAACCTGCGCCACCGAGGCCGAAGCGATCGGCTCCACACTGAAATCACTGAACAGCTCATGCACGCTGCGCCCCAGTGAGCGCTCGATGATCGCCTGCGCCGCGACACCGCTGAACGGCGGTACCCGATCCTGCAACCGGGTCAGCTCGATCGCCACATCGTCGGGCAACAGATCGCGCCGGGTGGACAGCATCTGGCCGAACTTGATGAACACCGGGCCCAACGCCTCGAGCGCCAGCCGCAGCCGGACCGATCGCTCGGCCCGCGCCCGAATCAACCAGCGGCTCGGTAACAGCAGCAGCAGGAAGCGCAGATAACCGGGCAGCGGAAGCTCCAACAGAAAAGTATCGAGACGATAAATCGCGAAAACACGAGCAATTTTGATCAGACGGAAAACCGTTCGCACTGAACTGACTCCAGATGATTGGCGTGCGCAGAAAGGGGAGATTCTACCCGAAAGGGCACTTGAGGGGTGACGTCAATTGCACACTACCTGATTGCGCCCCTGCCCCTTGGCCGCATACAGGGCCTGGTCGGCACGGGCAAACAGCTGGTCGGAATCATCCCCCACCACGACCTGGGTAATACCGATCGAAGCGGAGACCTGAACCGGCTCGCCCTTGAAATTGAATGGACTGGAGATCACCGCTTCACGCAATTTGTCGGCGGCCGCCCGCGCATCCTGCACCGCCGTCGACGGAAAGACGATGACAAACTCCTCGCCACCATAGCGCGCAATAAAATCGCTGCCGCGCAACTGCTGACGCAGAACCCGGGCCACCAGGCGCAACACCTTGTCTCCCGCCAGGTGACCAAAGCGGTCGTTGATCATCTTAAACAGGTCGAGATCGATGACCGCTACCGAAAATGTCGTGCCGTAACGCTCCCAGCGCCCCAACTCCTTGCGCAGGTAATCGTCGTAGGAGGAACGATTGGGCAACCCGGTCAGAGGATCGGTGCGCGCCCTCAACTGCTCCTCCTCCATCCTGGACTTGACCCGCGCCGCCTCCGACTCCATCTGATCCACCTTCTGCAACAGCGACTCGTAGCGCTGCTGCATCCGGCTCTCGCGCTCATCCTCACGCTGGCGATATTCGTCCATCGTCTGCATGATCGACCGCAACTGGGAAGCCACGGCCCGCTTCAGCGTCTGCAGGTCCTGCGATTCCCGCATGCTATGGCTCAGCTTGGTGACATCCTGGCGCACGCGCTGGTCGAGCTGCTGATGTACCAGGTAGGATTGCTGCTGATCGCTATGGTTCTGCGCCAGAAACTGCTGCACGAATGTCAGCTGTTCATTCAGGTTCAGCAGGTAGTTCTCGAACTCCTGATGCTCAAGCCCCGCCGACAGCCGCGTCAAGCGCACCAGGTCGCTCATCACCCCGGGTATGTCGGTCGCCTTGAGCCCCGCCTCGATGCGCTGAATCAAGCCGCGCGCCAACTCCAGCCCCGAGCCTTCGACATTCAGTGCCTCTATCAGCTGCAACATTTCGCTGGCGATCTGGCTGACCAGCAGCTCCAGATCGACGGCATCGTCGCCGCCCGTCCCGGACAGTGAAAAGGCGGGCAGATCGCTGTCTTTTATCGCGGGCAACAACCCCTTTTGCAGCTCGATCATCTCCAGCAGCAGCGAGGAGAGCTTATAGAGATGTTCGGAGGTGTCGGGCAGCCGCCGTTCGACATTTTTCAGCAGATTGGAGAACGATTCGCTGTGACTCAAGTCGCGTAACTGGGCCAGCCAGCGCTCGATGGCGACACGAATATCGCGGGCAACGGACTGATGCTGTGCATCCAGCCGCCTGACGTGCTTTTCGATATCGCGATAGACCTTGTCGAGCCCCTCCCCACCCTGCTTGTTCTTCAACAGCTGATGGAGCTGATCCAGGTCGGCATCCAGCGCACTATTGCGACCGCGCAACCCGACAACCAGTTGACCACTGAGGCTGCGGATGCGTTTTTGCTGCTCGCTCAGGTCATGCTGTAGCCGCTCATTCTCACGAGCCAGCCCCTTGTAGCGCGCTTTCCAATCGTCCTGACTCTCTGTCAAAGGAATTACCCCAAGCCACAGCCCCGACCGGCATGGCAACGGTTCGACACCGCTGGACTATAACAAACGGATTACGCTTTCTGAAACGAAAAACCGCCCTTTCCAGGGCGGTTCTTGAGCTATGACAGGACGTTCAGCGTGCCGCCCGTTCCTTCTCGATCAGGTAGTTCACCACATCGAGCATCTCCTTGTGCCCGCCGGCCGAACTGGCCGTCACGCGGTACTTGCCATCCACGACCAATGTCGGCACCCCGGTGATCTCATAACCGCGCGCCTTGGCATCCCCCTGCTTCAGCTTCATATTCACGGCGAAGGAGTTGTACTGCTTGTGAAACTCTTCCGCTTTCACACCAAAACCGGCATAAAAGGCGGCCAGATCGTCCTCGCTACGCAAGCGCTTACGCTGCACATGGATCGCATCGAACATCGCCTGATGGGTCTCGTCCACCTTGCCCAGCAGCTCGGCAACATAGTAGGCGCGCGCAAACGGCTCCCAGCTACGACCGAAGACCACCGGCACGCGGACAAAATCCACATCGTCCGCACGGTTCTGGCTCCAGTGATGCAACAGGGGTTCGAACGTATTGCAGTGCGGGCAGGGATAGCCGAACATCTCGACCACCTCGATCCGATCCGGATTCGCCGTCGCCACCGGCCGGGTAATCCGCTCGTACTGCACCCCCTCCTGGTATTGCGACTCAGCCGCCCACACGCCTGCCGAAAAACACAGGGCGACCAGCGCCAAGATCCAGTGTTTCATATTCAATCTCCCCATTGTGACTGACATACTCATGCCTCAGTGACTTACTGCTGCCGCCGAAGTTCACCGCCGGGAACAGATGTTCCACGCGGTGGATACAAAAAAGGCAGCCTACGCTGCCTTTTTTGTATCCGGGGTCAGACCCAGTATCAATACAGACCCTGTACGTACTGTGCAACCGCTTTCATCTCCGCGTCGCTCAGCTTGGCAGCGACATCACGCATCATCGATGCCGGATCGTTGGCACGATCGCCGGCAGCAAACTTCTTCAGCGTGCTTTCGATATACACGGCGTGCTGACCGCTCAGGGAGGGGAAACCGGCGGCTTCTACGCCTTTACCGTTCGGCCCGTGGCAGGCTGTACATGCGGCCAGACCTTTGGCAGCAACACCGGCACGGTAGATCGCTTCACCGGCCGCGACCTGATCGGCCGCCGCCTGGCCCACAGCAACCTTCTTGCTGGAGAAGTAGGCGGCGATATCGGCCAGATCCTGCTCGCTCAGTGCATCCAGCAAACCGGTCATCTCAACGACGGTGCGTTTACCGCCTTTGATATCGTTCAGCTGTTTCAGCAGGTAGGTTTCGTTCTGCCCGGCCAATTTCGGGAAGTTGCCCACCACGCTGTTGCCATCAGCGGTATGACAAGCAGCACAGACTGCAGTTTTCGTCTGGCCCGCCGCGGCATCCCCAGCTGCATGTGCAACACCGGTGATACCGAGACTTACCAATAAGCTGATCAGTAGTTTGTTCATCGACTAACCCAAACCCTTCAGTAAGACTAAATTTGCGTGTCGCCCCCGCCCGTTACAGCAGCGAAAGCAGCCAAACTCTCTATCCCTGACTGGAGCGCTAACCAGATCGCGGGTAAAATTCGCGGCATTATAAACTAATATCCCCACAAACTGGAACGTATACGTTTGGGGGACATAATAGCGAAACTCCATGTCTACCACCGACGCCCAGCTCCCCAGCATTCACTACAACGCCGCCCGCTTCCTGGTCAGCGCCTCGAAACTCAACCAGTGCCCCACCGACGAGGGCGCCGAAGTGGCGTTCGCCGGACGCTCCAACGCCGGTAAATCCAGCGCTATCAACGCGCTGACACAACAGACCCAGCTCGCGCGCACGTCGAAGACGCCGGGCCGTACCCAACTGATCAACTTTTTCGATCTGAATATAGAAGGGGTGCGGCTGGTCGATCTGCCAGGTTACGGTTATGCAAAAGTACCTATCGCACTGAAACAGCATTGGCAGAAACACCTCGATGCCTATCTGCAGCATCGGCAATGTCTGCGCGGCATCGTCCTGGTCATGGATATCCGTCACCCGATGAAGGAGTTCGACCAGATGATGGTCGAATGGTGTGAGTCGACGCAGATCCCGCTACACGTACTGCTGACCAAGAGCGATAAGCTGAAGCGCGGACCGGCGCAGAGTACGCTGCTGCAGCTGCGCAAACAGCTGACCGAGCGTCTAGGTGAGTTGGTGACGATACAGACCTTTTCGGCCCTGAAACGCAGCGGCGTCGACCAACTGCGTGCGCAAATCGACAGCTGGCTGCTGCCGACCCTGGTGCCATCCGCCACCCCGGAGCAGCCGGAGGCCTGAACGGCAGACAAAAGAAAACCCCGATACCGCGGAAGGGGAGAACGCAGGTATCGGGGGTCAACGCATGCTTGTCATGACACGGGAGCCGCCTCTTCTTACCGGTTACATCCTGAACACTGAACGGCTCCAATCAATAAGATCGCGGGTTTGAGGAAAAGTTCACTGCAGGTCTATTTTTAACCATTTATTCACATTTCCCCAACGCCCTGCCGATCCTCCCCCTTAGTGCGCCTGCTCCCAGTTGTCCCCGGCCGCCGCCTCGACCAGTAGCGGCACCGCCAGCTCCGCCGCCTGTTCCATCAACGGATGCACCTGCGCCAGGAACGCCTCCACCTCGGATTCGCGCACTTCGAACACCAGTTCGTCGTGCACCTGCATGATCATGCGCGCATCGAAGCCGCTGCTGCACAGCCAGTCGTCGACCCGTACCATCGCCCGCTTGATGATATCGGCGGCAGTACCCTGCATCGGTGCGTTGATCGCGGTGCGCTCCGCGGCCTGGCGCTGCATCGGGTTGCGCGCGTTGATCTGCGGCAGATAGAGACGCCGGCCGAACAGGGTTTCCACGTACCCCTGCTCCCGCGCCAGCGCCCGGGTCTCGTCCATATAGCGCTGTACGCCGGGGTAGGTGGCGAAATAGTGGTCGATATAGGTCTGCGCCTGCTTGCGTCCCAGCCCCAGCTGCTTGGCCAGGCCGAACGCCGACATGCCGTAGATCAGACCGAAATTGATCGCCTTGGCGCTGCGCCGCTGGTCAGAACTGACCTCGTCCCGCGTCACCCCGAACACCTCGGCCGCCGTCGCCCGGTGGATATCTTCACCGGCGGCGAAGGCATCCACCAACCCCTGGTCGCCGGACAGATGTGCCATGATCCGCAGCTCGATCTGCGAATAGTCCGCGGCGACGATCTTGTAGCCCGCGGGCGCGATGAAGGCCTGGCGGATGCGGCGCCCCTCGGCGGTACGCACCGGGATGTTCTGCAGGTTGGGGTCGGACGAGGAGAGTCGCCCGGTGGCCGTCACCGCCTGGTGGTAGGAGGTGTGGATACGCCCGCTGCCCGGGTTGATCATCTGCGGCAGCTTGTCGGTATAGGTCGATTTCAGCTTGCTCAGGCCGCGATGTTCGATGATCACCTTCGGCAGCGGATAGTCCAGCGCCAGCTCCTGCAGCACCTCTTCGGCGGTGGAGGGTGCGCCTTTCGGGGTCTTCTTGGTGACCGGCAGCCCCTGTTTCTCGTACAGGATCTCCTGCAGCTGCTTCGGCGAGCTCAGGTTGAACGGCTCGCCGGCCAGCTCGTGGGCCTCGCGCTCCAGCTCCACCAGTCGCCGCTCGATCTCAAGGCTCTGCTGCCCTAACATACTGGCATCGACCAGTGCGCCATTGCGCTCGATGCGCGACAGCACCGGCACCAGCGGCAGCTCGATCTGCTCCAGTACCTCCAGCAGCCGCCCCTCGGCCAGTTGCGGACGCAGCGCCTGGTGCAGACGCAGCGTGATATCGGCGTCCTCGGCGGCATAGGGCGCCGCCTGCTCCAGGTCGATCTGGTTGAAGGTGAGCTGGTTCTTGCCCTTGCCGGCGATATCCTCGAAGCCGACGGTGGTCACGCCGAGGTACTTCTGCGCCAGGCTGTCCATGTCGTGCCGCGTCGCGGTGGAGTTCAGCACGTAGGACTCGAGCATGGTGTCGGAGCCGATCCCCTGCAGCTCGATGCCATAGCGCGCCAACACGTTCATATCGTATTTGATGTGCTGCCCGATCTTCTTCAGCTCCGGGCTTTCCAGCAGCGGTTTCAGCTGCGCCAGCACCCAGCTGCGTTCCAGCTGCGCCGGCGCGCCGACATAATCGTGGGCCAGCGGCACATAGGCGGCCCGCCCCGGCTCGACGCTGAAGGAGACGCCGACCAGCTCCGCCTCCATATAGTTGAGGCTGGTGGTCTCGGTATCGAAGGCGAAACTCCCGGCCGCCCGCAGCCGCTCCAGCCACTGCTCGAACGCCGCCCGTTCCAGCACAGTCTCGTAATGGGTCTCGACGGCGCCCACGTCTGCGGCCGCCTCCGGCGCATCCGCCACCCCCGCTTCGAGTTCGCGCACCCAGCTCTTGAACTCGAAGCGCTGGAACAGCTCGCGCAGAGCGTCCGCCTGCGGCGCCGGCAGCGTGATATCGGCGAGGCCGATATGCAGCGCCACATCGGTCTTGATCGTCGCCAGCAGGTAGGACAGCTCCGCCATCTCGCGGTGCTCCTGCAGCTTCTTCGCCATCGTCTTGGCGCCGCGGAACTCCAGCCCGGCGATCTGCTCCAGGTTGTCGTACAGCGCCTTGATCCCGCCGATCCCCTGCAGCAGCGCCAGCGCGGTTTTCTCACCGACGCCGGGCACCCCGGGGATGTTGTCGACCTTGTCGCCCATCAGCGCCAACCAGTCGATCACCAGCTCCGGCGGGATGCCGTACTTCTCCCTGACCCCCTCCACATCCAGATGGGTATCGGTCATGGTGTTGATCAGCGACACCTTGGCATCGACCAGCTGCGCCATATCCTTGTCGCCGGTGGAGATCACCACATTGCAGCAACTCGCCTCCGCCTGGCGCGCCAGCGTACCAATCACATCGTCGGCCTCGACCCCCTCCTCGACGAACAGCGGGATCCCCATCGCCCTGATGATGTCGTGAATCGGTTCGATCTGCAGACGCAGATCGTCCGGCATCGGCGGACGGTGCGACTTGTACTCCGGGAAGATGTCGTCGCGAAAAGTCTTGCCCTTGGCATCGAACACCACCGCGATCGGGCTCTGCGGATACTGCTTCAGCAGGCTGCGCAGCATCGAGGTGACCACCCGTACCGCACCGGTGGGAAAACCCTCGGCCGTCCTCAGATCCGCCTGCTGCGACGCGAAGAAGGCGCGGTATAAATAGGAAGAGCCATCGACGAGGATGACCGGGGGTTTCTGTTCACTGATGGAGTTCATGGGGCTCCTGGGGCTCCTGTGATAGGTTGCGTCGCTATCGATTCGGGCGCTCGGCTACTCGGCCACCGATACAGGCGCAGGCTTGTCCGGTGCGCGACAAAGGCCCACAATCATAGACAAATAGCGCGACTTCGACCAACCGCAAGCCGCCCATGACAGCACCCGAAACAGACAACATAAGGACAGTCCGATGCTCAAACAGATACTGCTGGCAGGCCTGCTAGGCTGCGCCACGCTCACCGCCTCAGTGCAGGCGGAAGTGGTGAACCCGACCGAAACCAGCGAACCGGAGATCACCATCCGCCACCAGAACGAAGCGACCTACTACGAATACAGCATCAACGGACAGCTGAAAGAGATCAAAGTGGTACCGAAGATCGGCAAACCCTACTACCTGGTACCCGCCGAGGGTTCGCAGCAGTTCATCCGGGTCGAGGAGTCGCAGCTGCTGATTCCGAAATGGGTCATCTTCAGCTGGTAAGCATCTATCGTGGCAGTCTACACAACCGTATCCACGGCCGCCCTGGACACCCTGCTGGCCGATTTTGACCTGGGCGCCTGCGTCGATCTGCGCGGGATCGAGGGGGGCATAGAGAACACCAACTACTTCGTGACGCTGGAGAAGGACGGCGTGCGCAGCGAGTACGTGCTGACGCTATTCGAGGAGTTCGGCCCGGAGGAGATGGCGTTCTTCGCCGAGCTGGGTAACTGGCTGGCCCGGCACGATGTGCCGGTTCCCCACGCCCTGCCCGACCGCCACGGCATCGCGCTGAAACAGCTGTGCGGACGCCCGGCGTTTCTGCAGCCGCGCTTTTTCGGCCAGCACATCGCGCAGCAGGCGCTGACCCCGGAGCACTGCGCCAGCATCGGCGCCGCCCTGGCCCGCTTTCACCTGGCCGGCAAGGAGTTCTACCTGACCCGCCAGGCCCACCGCGGCGTGTTCTGGTGGCGGCGCGAGAGCGAGGCGATCGCGACACGGCTCAGCCCCGAGGATGCCGCGCTGCTGAAACAGGAGGTAGCGCTGTTCGACCAGTTGCGCCTGCAGCTGGAACTGCCCACGGGGATCATCCACGGCGACCTGTTCCATGACAACGCCCTGTTCGACGGCAGCCGCATCGATGCGATTCTCGACATCTATAACGCCGCCACCGCCTACTGGCTGTTCGATCTCGCCATCGTCGCCAACGACTGGTGCGTGAACGCCGACGGCAGCATCGATGCCGCCCGCGAACGCGCCCTGCTCGATGCCTACGCCGCCGTGCGGCCGTTCACCGAACAGGAGCGCGCAGCCTGGCCGCAACTGTGCCGCACCGCCGCGATGCGCTTCTGGCTGTCGCGGCTGATCCCCTGGTTCGGTATCGTCCAACAGGCACGCCAGGGCGGCGAGATGAAGCTGAAGGATCCGGACGAGATGAAGCGGATCCTGCTCTGGCG
>QKGH01000255.1 GCA_003250495.1 Marinobacterium sp. | reverse complement strand
TTAGAAGAAGCTCTGCCCGCGCTGGCAGCGTTCGCGCAGCGTCGGCGGCAACTGGTACAGCGGCCCCAGCTCCGCCAGCGCATCGACGCGCTGGGCGAAGGCGTCCAGGCCGCAGTGGTCGATATAGCGCAGTGCGCCGCCGCGGAATTTCGGGAAGCCCAGTCCCAGGATCAGCCCCATATCCACCTCGGCGGCGGAACCGACGATCCCCTCGTCGAGGCACAGGAAGGCTTCCAGGCACATCGGGATCATCATCCGGTCGATGATCTGCTGGTCGCTGATCGGCTGCGGTTCAAATCCGGGCTGCTGACCGAGCTGGGCTGCGATCACGGCCTGCGCCTGGGCGCTGACCACCTTGTTGCGGGCGCCCTGGCTGTAGTCGTAGAAGCCCTGGCCGTTCTTCTGCCCCAGCGCGCCCTGCTGCAGCAGGCACTCGATGATCGGCTGCTCGGCATGGCCCATGCGCTGCGGGTAGCCGCGCTGCAGCACCTGGTCGGCATGCACCATGGTATCGAGCCCGACCACGTCGGCCAGGTAGGCCGGGCCCATCGGCCAGCCGAACGCTTCCATGACGCGGTCGATGCGCTGGAACTCCACCCCGGCATGCAGCAGCCGGTTGAAGGCGTTGAAGTAGGGGAACAGCACGCGGTTGACGAGGAATCCCGGGCAATCGTTGACGACGATCGGGCTCTTGCCCATCGTCAGCGCGTAACCCACCGCCGTCGCCACCGCCTGCGCACTGCTCTGCTCGCCGCGGATCACCTCCACCAGCGGCATCTGCGGTACCGGGTTGAAGAAGTGCATGCCGCAGAAGCGCTCGGGATGCTGCAGCTGGCTGGCCAGCGCCGTGATCGAGATGGTCGAGGTGTTGGAGGTCAGGATCGCCTGCGGGTGCAGCAGCGCCTCGGTCTCCTTCAGCACGCTGGCCTTGATCCCCTCATTCTCCACCACCGCTTCGACCACCAGGTCGGCGCCGGCGAATGCGTCGAAGCTCAGGGTCGGCTCGATCAGTCCCAGGCAGTCGCTCTTGCCGCTCTGGTCCAGGCGCCCCTTCTCGATCAGTTTATCCAGCGCCCGGGAGGCGGTGCTCAGCCCCAGCTCCAGCGCCTCCTGGCGGATATCCTTCAGCAGCACCGGCGTGCCGGTGACGGCGGACTGATAGGCGATCCCGCCGCCCATGATCCCGGCGCCGAGCACGGCGCCCTTGCGTACCGGCAGCCCCTCCTGGGCATAGCGTTTCGCACTCTGCTTCAGTTGCTGTTCGTTGATGAACAGCCCCACCAGGCTGCGCGCCGTATCGGTGCTGGCCAGGGACTGGAAGACGCGGTGCTCGGCGTCGAGCGCCTGTACGAAGGGAGATTGGGCATGTTCGAACAGGGTTTCCAGCACCAGCCGCGGTGCCGGGTAGTGCGGGTTCAACTGGCGGGCGAACTGCTGCTCGAGCTGCTCCAGGCTGCAATCGGCCTCCAGCGCGGCCGGGCCCTGCTTGGCGCAGCGGCGCTGCTGGTGATCGACCGCACCGCCGAGCATCTGCTGCAGCAGCGCCAACGCGCTGTCGCGCAGGGCCGACTCGTCGACCGCCGCGGCGGCGATCCCCAGCTGCGCCGCTTTGGCGGCGGCCACCGGCTTGGCGCCGATGATGATCTCCAGCGCCGGAGTCAAGCCGATCAACCGGCTCAGGCGTACCGTACCGCCCCAGCCCGGGCACAGCCCCAGCGTGGTTTCCGGCAGACCGACCTTGGCCGTGGTCGCCAACACCCGCTCATCGGCGGCCAGCGCCAGTTCCAGCCCGCCGCCCAGCGCCAGGCCGTTGACCGCCGCAACACTGGGGAACGGCAGCGCTTCGAGGCGGTTGAACAGCGCATTGGTGCGCTCCAGCCACTCCAGTTGCTGCTCGGGCGTGAGCTTGAACAGGGCGGGAAAGGAGAAGATATCGGCGCCGACCACGAAGGCGGATTTGGCGCTGCTGATCAGCAGGGCACGGACGGAGCTCTCCTCCTCGAGCCAGTTCAGCACCAGCTCCAGCTCATGCAGGAACAGATCGTCGATCTTGTTGACCGAGCTGGCCTGATGATCGAGCAGGAGTTCCACGCCCCCCTCGATACCGCTCAATGCCTTCAGATGCAGTACATTTCCGCTGAACATAAAAACCTCCCCGCAGTTATCGGCGCGTTGCGCGCTGTTATTTGCAGGCAAGTTTTTCAACTACGGCGGCGTTCGCCCATTACGCTTGCAGCCGAATATTTAACATTTTCGGCCATGATAAGTAATATCCATGTCACCTTTATAGCCAGAGGCCCGCGACCTTGAGCTTCGAGAACCATACCGTGTCGGTCCATTACGCCCGCGCCATCACCGCCGCCGCGGCCCGACGCGGCTACGATACCCGCGCCATGCTGCGCCAGGCGGCGATTCCGGAGGGCTGGCTGGACAATCCGGAGATGCGCATCACGCCGGAGCAACTGGCCAAGCTGATGCTGGAGGCCTGGATAACCGAGGATGACGAGTTTCTGGGCATGGCGCCGGGCCGCTGTCGCTTTGGCGTGTTCGCGCTGATGGCGCGACCGGCGCTGCACTGCAAGACGCTGCAGGATGTGTATCGGCATATCGCACGCTTCTACAACCTGACCAGCGAAGCGCTGGAGCTGAGGTTCGACAGCGATGAGCGCCTGGCCCGGCTGAGCATCCGCCTGGCCGAACCGGAGCAGGATCGCCACCATATGCTCAGCGAGCTGTTACTGCTGTTATGGCACCGCTTCCCCGCCTGGCTGATCGGCAAGCGTATTCCGCTGCACCAGCTCGAATTCGACTACCCTATCCCGCCCCAGGTGCGCGAATACCGGCTGCTGTTCCCGGGCCCGATGCGCTTCAACGCCCACCGTACCGCGTTCAGCTTCCCCGCCGAACTGCTCGCCGCGCCGGTGGTACAGACCGCGGAAACGCTGAAGGAACATCTGCGCCGCGCCCCGCTGGACTGGTTCAAGCGCCAGAACTACTACCCGACCTACACCCGCCAGGTGCTCGACGCGCTGGCCGCCAACAAGGGGTTCAGCAACCTGCAGATCGACGAGATCGCCGCGGCCATGCACCTGAGCTCGCGCACCCTGCGGCGCAAGCTGACCGACGAGGGCACCTCGTTCCTGGAGATCAAGAACCTGGCGCGTTGCGACAGCGCCATCCATCTGCTGTCGCAGCAACGCTACTCGATCGGCGCCATCGCCCAGTTGCTGGGCTATTCGGAAGCGGCGGCGTTCAGCCGCGCCTTCAAGGAGTGGACCGGCGTCTCGCCCCAGGCCTACAAGGCCGGCTCGCATCCGTTCCTGATCAGTTAGCGAATAACCTGGGGTGGCGGG
>QKGH01000198.1 GCA_003250495.1 Marinobacterium sp. | reverse complement strand
CTCATCCTCACGCGCCTTGATCACGTCATCGAACGCCTCCTGCACCTGGCTCGGCGCCTGCGCACTGCGAATGTTGACGCGATTGATCACGATCCCGGTCCCGTAGGTCTCCATGTAGCGCTGCAGCCGCTGCTGCACCTGCAGGCCTAGGCTCTCGCGCCCTTCCGTCAAAATCGACTGCAGGGTGGAGGTCCCTACCTCATGGCGCAGAGCGGACTCGGATGCATGCGCCAGACTCTCCTCGGGATCGCGCACGTTCAGTGCAAAGGCCTTCGGATCACGCGCCACGTACTGTACGGTCATGTCGACGTCGACGATGTTCTCATCCTCGGTCAGCATCAGCGAGCGCTGGTCGCGGGTACGCACTTGGTCGATGTTAACCATCTGCACATCATCGATCAGCGGCGGATTCCACTGCAGACCCGGCTGCACCACCTCATGGAATTTACCCAGCCGCAGCACCACGCCGCGCTCCGGTTCCTGCACCGTGTAGAAGCCCATACCGGCCCAGAACAGGGCCGCCAGCACCACCACGACGATCACGAAGCCGAACCCGCCGCCGCTGCTGCCCGAGCCACCGCCGGAACCGCCGCCACGACGACTCGAACCGCCGAACAGCGCGTTCAGACGATCCTGCAACTTGCGTAGCGCCTCGTCCAGATCAGGCGGCCCCTGATCCTGCCCGCGTTTACCGCGGTTGTTGTTGCCGCCGCTGCTCCAGGGGTCATGGTTGTTGCCATTCCCGCCAGGCTCATTCCAGGCCATACCGTTCTCCGTTCAAAACGCTTGATTGTTTTGGGAATTCTAGGGGGCGCACCCAGGCAGCGCAACCGCGCGCAGCACCGCCGGCGGATGCCCCGCGCTCCCCACGCCCGCGACTTATGCCAACTGCTCCCTGTGGACCGGCGCCGGCAGATATCGTTCCGCGGGAATTCCCAGCCGACTCAGCAACTGGCGCATATCCCGCATCGGCAGACGTACCTCGAGCGTCATCTGCCCCAGCTCGTCCACCTGCTCGTCGACCACCGCCCCCCGCGCATACAACTGGGCACGGAACTGCCCCTGATCGGGCGCCAGCGCCAGACGATCGTGAAACATATCCTCGCCAAGACGCTCGTTGATCGCCGCGAACAGCAGATCCAGACCGCCTCCCGCGACCGCAGAGAGCCAGACGCGCCGCGGCACGCCCTCCTCATCGCGGTCGATCCGCGGCGCCTGCTCCGGCAACAGATCGATCTTGTTGTAGACCTGCAGTACCGGCACCTCGGCGGCACCGATCTCGTCCAGTACCGCATGCACCTGATCGATATGATCCTGCCGCTCCTCGTCGAAGCAGTCGATCACATGCAGCAACAGGCTCGCCTCGACCGTTTCCTGCAGCGTGGCACGGAACGACTCGACCAATTTGTGCGGCAGATGGCGTATGAACCCCACCGTGTCCGCCAGGATCGCCGGCCCCACATCCTCCAGCTCGATCCGGCGCAACGTCGGATCAAGGGTGGCGAACAGCTGGTCCGCGGCATAGACATCGGCATCGGTCATGCGGTTGAACAGCGTCGACTTTCCGGCGTTGGTATAGCCAACCAGTGCCACCGTCGGGATATCCGCCCGCTGACGCGAGCGCCGGCCCTGCTCACGCTGGGTACGTACCTTTTCCAGCCGCTTCTGGATCGACTTGATCCGCGCACGCAGCAGTCGACGGTCGGTCTCGAGCTGGGTTTCACCCGGCCCGCGCAGACCTATACCCCCCTTCTGCCGCTCCAGGTGGGTCCAGCCGCGCACCAGTCGGGTCGACATATGCTCCAGCTGCGCCAGCTCCACCTGCAGCTTACCCTCGTGGGTACGTGCGCGCTGGGCGAAGATATCGAGGATCAGGCCGGTACGATCGAGCACCCGGCACTGGATCTCGCGCTCCAGGTTACGCTCTTGCGCCGGGCTCAGGGCATGGTTAAAGATTACCAGCTCGGCCTGATGCTGCAGCACCAGCTCCTTCAGCTCTTCGACCTTACCTTTACCGAGGAAAAATTTGGGACTTGGATCGGCGCGCGACCCGGTCAAAAACTCGACCGGATCAGCACCTGCCGACAGAGCAAGCTCTTCAAGTTCCCGGGGATCTTCATTATCGGATTCTGCCGACAAATCGATGTGGACGAGTATTGCACGCTCGCCCGATTCGGGACGTTCAAAAAACAATTAGAACCTCAGTCTGCCGACTTTTCATCACCCTGCGGCAGTTTCACCGGGCGCGACGGCACAACCGTCGAAATCGCATGTTTGTAGACCATCTGGCTGACGGTGTTTTTCAGCAGGATGACGAACTGATCGAAGCTCTCGATCTGCCCCTGCAGCTTGATACCGTTGACCAAGAAAATTGAGACCGGAATACGCTCCTTACGCAGCACATTCAAATAAGGGTCTTGTAGGGACTGCCCTTTTGACATTGCAAACTCCTTCCCGAAAAATAAAAAATATTTAGTTTTAATTGGTTACCCATGCTCCACTTGCCTTCGAGGCGTCGGAGACGGGTCGAACAGCCATTATATAATGGCTGCTTCCACCAAGTTCAAGGCATCGCGGAGTATATTTCCGCCTTCACTGTCAAGCCAGTGCAGTTTTTTATCCCAGCCACGCAGCCAGGTGATCTGACGTTTTGCCAACTGCCGGGTCGCCACTATGCCGCGATAGCGCATCTGCTCGCGGTCATAACGCCCCTCCATGAACTCCCACATCTGGCGATAGCCGACGCAACGGATAGCGGGTAATTCGGCATGCAGGTCGCCGCGCTGGCGCAGTCGCTCCACCTCCGCCTCGAACCCCTGCGCCAGCATCAGGTCGAAGCGCTGCTCGATCCGCTGATGCAGGCGCGCCCGCTCGGCGGGCATCAACGCCAGCGCCAGCACATCGAACGGCAGGCGTTCGCGCTGCTGCGCCGCCCAGTGCTCGCTGATCGGCCGCCCGGTCAGCAATACCACCTCCAGCGCTCGCTCGATCCGTTGCGCATCGTTCGGTTTCAGCCGTGCCGCACCGACCGGATCGTGTTGCGCCAGCCGCGCATGGAGCGCGGGCCAGCCCTCGGCAGCGGCCTGGGCCTCGATCTCGCTGCGCAGCACAGGGTTCGCTGCCGGCAACGCCGCCAGCCCCTGCTGCAGGGCATTGAAATACATCATCGTGCCCCCCACCAGCAGCGGGATACGCCCGGCACGCTGGATCTCATCGATCGCTGCTAACGCATCCTCGCGAAACTCCGCCGCCGAGTAGCTCTCGGCCGGATCGCGGATATCGATCAGGCGGTGGGGATAGCCGGCCAGCTCATCGGGCGTCGGCTTTGCCGTACCGATATCCATGTCGCGGTAGAT
>QKGH01000294.1 GCA_003250495.1 Marinobacterium sp. | reverse complement strand
TCGCTTACCTGATCCCGTCAAGGCAGCAAAACGGTCAGGTTGGATTAGTCGGGGAAATGCAGGGAGCTTTGGTATGGCGAGCAGATGGATCGAAAGCGCCGCCGGCAAGCAGGGCCAGTAAATTGAAACGCTGAACGCGCCAGCATGACGGAGACAAAAAGTACAACCGGGGCCGTCGATTAAACCGGCCCCGGTCATTAACGGGGGGATATTAGGCAGACAGAGCCAAGGTTTTTGGACGTCTACGGACATGTGTTTCCACAACCAACCACTTGAAGGCCTTTCAGTATCACCTCAGGCATCGCCATAAGCGACAATGCCTGAAGCGGTAACTCAGCGCAGCACCCCCTCCTCCAGCAGCAGATCGAATACCGCCTGCGCCATCTCAGAAGCCGGCTTGTCACGCAGGACCTTGCCACCGCCGCCCTGGGACTTAGCGGTGGCGGCCCTGAAGCGATCGGCTGCGGTCTTGGCTTTGACCACCTTGAGCCGCTTGGGCCGCTTGCGGGCCACAGACTCGGACCAGTCGGCGCGCACCTCGTCCACCGTCTCACTTTCCGGCGTCTGACTATCCAGCAAGGCACGACTGCCTGGACCAAACGCGCTCTGGCGGGGCGCCACAGCGGCCATATCCACACTGGCGACAAAAGGCAGAGCAACCTTCAATGCCCGTCGCTGTCCTCTCGGTAGCGCCTGCAGCACTTCGGCCACGCCATTTTCGATACGCACAATGTCGGCAATACCGGCGACCAGTGGACACCCCAACTGCTCGGCCAACAGGAAGGGCAACATACCGGAGGATTCACCGCTCTCCGAGCGAATACCAGTCAGCACGATATCGGGCTTTTCCGAGCCGAGATAATCCCTCAGCGCCGGTACGACATCGGCCGTTTCGCTCTGCGCCAGAATGCGGATACGCTCCAGCCCCATCCCGGCGTAGCTGCGCAGTGACGGCTCGCGGGGATCACCGGCATGCACCACCTGGAGCTGTTCAGGTGCCAGACGCAATCCCAGTTCCACGGCGCGCGCATCCTGTTCGGCTCGCCGTGTCCGCAGGGAGCCGGGGTGTTTTCCGGTCGACACCAGTGCGCAGATGCGCAGGTCCGGGTAACGCTTTTCAGGCTGCATGGTCAACCTCCTCCAGACGGTATGCCTGCACCAGCCGGATCAGTTCGGCCAGCACCTCTTCGCTGTCGCCAATGACGCTGAGCGCAGCACGTTTCACCATGTCACAGCCGATATCGGTGTTGATGGCGACCACCTTCTCGCACTGCCCGATCCCCTGCAGATGCTGGATCGCCCCGGAGATACCCACGGCCAGGTACACTCGCGCCGTGACCCAGGTACCGGTGGCGCCGACTTGCCGGGAACGGGGCATATGGCCATCGTCCACCGCCACCCGGCTGGCGCCCTCGGTGGCACCCAGCACTTCGGCTGCACGGTGGAACTGATCCCAGTCGTGCACACCGTTGCCGGCGGAGAGGATGAACTCTGCCTCGGCCAGCGAAATGGCATTGGGATCAACGGCCACCAGTCCACAGTCCTCGATTTGGACCCGGCAACTGACCGGCTCATCCAGCGTCAACGGCAGCACTTCGTGCCGGGTTTCATCCACCGGCGCTGCGCACTCCTCGGCCAACAACAGCAACCGCGGGGTATCGCGTGCGATATCACTGGTGCCGCCCGCGCCGCGGCCAGTACAGCGAGCACTGTCGGCCTGCCACACACTGGTCGCGGGACGTTCACCGATACGGGCCGCCAACCTGCGCCCCAATTCGAAACCGCCGGCGATACTGTCGGGCAGCAGCCAGTAGCGCGGCGAGAAACACTGCTCCACCTGCGCCAGGGCTGCCACGCGCAACTCAGGGGCATATCCTTCGTACTGCGCTCCCTCAAGCTGCAGCAAACGATCGACGCCGGCCGTATCGAATGCCTCTTCACGGTGCTCGCCAAAGACGATGGCGAGCACCGCACCGGCGCCCCCGATCTCCCGGATCAGCGCATGCGCCTGGCCAATCACATCCCGGTCATGACCGCTCAGGCGGCCCCCCACCATATCGGGAACCACGGCGATGTAGTAATCGACCTGTGCTACCCGATGCAGCGGCAGTTCCACCTCTTTTGCAACCGAGGCGCTGCGACGCCCGCCCAGGCCGACCGGACCGCTGGCGTTCATGCGGTCGATCCGCTTGATGCCGTTGGGGCCGATAAAGCCGACTGCATGGGGATTCTTGCGGATCAGCCCGGACGGCCCGCGGGTTTCGGCCACGGGCGCCGACATTGCTGCGTGCAGCGGATGCAGGCGGTTGCGCGCAATCCACTCGGCACGCGGATCTCTGCGGATAATATCGCTCATCAGGCTACCTCCACCGCGAGTTGTTCGCGCTTGCGGCTTGCCGGCTGCGGCTCGGCTGATTCGACCAGCGCGTCGGCCACCAGCTCGGCAATATCCTTGACCACCGGACGCGGCTCTACCACCCCTTCGAGCATGGCGGTGCACTGCTGGCAGCCGACGGCGATCAGCTCGGCACCGGTGGCCCGGGCGTCGTCCATACGCATGTCAGCAATACGGCGCTCACCCGGGATATCGGTGATCGGCGCGCCGCCGCCACCGCCGCAACAGCGGGAACGGAAGCCGGAGCGCTCCATCTCGGCGACCTGGATGCCCAGCTCGGCCAGCAACTCACGGGGCGAATCGTATTCACCGTTGTAGCGGCCCAGGTAGCAGGGGTCGTGATAGGTCACGCTGCCGCCCTTGTAATCGCTCAGGTTAATCAACTGCGCCTTCACCAGCTCATTGATAAAGGTGGTGTGGTGCAGCACCTCGTAGTCCGGCTTCTCACCCGCCGGATAGAAATCCGAATACTCGTTTTTCAAACAGTGGAAGGCATGCGGGTCGGTGGTCACGATACGGTTGAACCGGTACTTGCTCAGCGTCGCGATATTGCATTTCGCCAGGCGCTGGAATGTGGCGTCATCGCCCAGACGTCGCGCCACGTCGCCGCTGTCCAGCTCCTCGTCACCCAGCACGGCGAAATCGACGTTGGCCGCTTTGAGGATCTTCACGAAGGCACGCAGAATGCGCTGGCTGCGCATATCAAAGGCACCGTCAGAGACCCAGAACAGCACATCCGCCTGTTTCACCTCCTTCATCACCCGCAGGTTCTGATCCGCAGCCCAGTTCATGCGGCTGCGGGGATTAAACCCGTTGGGATTATCGGTGACGATCAGGTTCTCCAGTACCTCGGCACCCTTGTTCGGGGTACTGCCCTTCTCCAGAGTCAGGAAGCGGCGCATATCGACGATCGCATCCACGTGCTCGATCATCATCGGACACTCTTCGACACAGGCACGGCAGGT
>QKGH01000221.1 GCA_003250495.1 Marinobacterium sp. | reverse complement strand
CTGTCGACCATATCGGCCGCCGCCGCACGCCCCTGGTCCAGCGCCGCCGACGCCAGGCTCGGCCAACCGATCACATCGCCCACCGCGTAGACGCCGTCGCTTTCGGTCCGGTAGTGATCGTCGATCTGGATCTGCCCCCGGCTATTGGCGCTGAGGCCGATATTTTCGAGCCCCAGATGCGTCGTGTTACCGCTGCGGCCGTTGCACCAGAGAAAGGCATCGGCACGGATCAGTTTGCCGGACTTCATGCTGACGGTAACCCCGTGGTCGTCGCCCACCACCGTTTCGTACTCCTCGTTATGGCGAATCTTCACCGCGTTGTTACGCAGGTGGTAACTCAACGCATCGGAGATCTCGCCATCGAGGAACGACAGCAGACGGTCACGGGTATCGACCAGGTCCACCTTGACCCCCAGGCCGCTGAAGATCGACGCGTATTCGCAGCCGATCACCCCGGCGCCGTAGATCACCAACGTGCGCGGCGTGTGGTTCAGCTTCAGGACCGTATCGGAGTTGTAGATACGCGGATGATCGAAATCGATATCGGCCGGGCACCAGGGGCTGGAGCCGGTGGCGATCACCACCTTGCCGGCGCGCAGTATCTCGCGCGCGTTGTTGCGCCCATCGACGTTGATCACCCCTTTCTCGGCGAAATGGGCGCGCCCGAAGAACACGTCGACGCGATTGCGGGCATAGAAGTTGGTCCGCAGCATCACCTGGTTGGAGATCACCTTCTCGGCACGCTTGAGCACTTTCGGAAAGGAGAACCAGCGCGGCTCGCCGATATCGCGGAACATCGGGTTGGTGTTGAACTCTATGATCTGCTTGACCGAATGTCGCAGCGCCTTGGACGGGATGGTTCCCTTATGGGTGCAGTTACCGCCGACCGTATCCTGCTCCTCTACGACCGCCACCCGGTACCCCTGCTTGGCGGCACTCATTGCCGCCCCTTCGCCGGCAGGTCCGGAGCCAATTACTACGACATCATAGTCATAAACAGCCATTAATCCCCCTTATTGTGCAGTCGTTCCGCCCAGAGCGGTAAATACGCCAAGCTTACCCGCTTCGCGTCCGCACACACATTAGCTATTAGATTTAACCTCGTACGCCAGATCTGCGCTGATTCGCTTGGCGCGTTTCTCGTCTTTGCGGCGCTCCTGCTCCTCATCGCATTTGGCCTGATCGCCGCCACAGATCTCGCAGGCAGTTTCCATACCCAGCGCCGACATGCCACCGCAGGACCCGGCGATCGGCTTGCGCCCCAACATCACCCCGATCGACATCGCGGCAACGATCAGCAACAACGCAACAAAGGTAAGTATCATCGTTTCCATCACTTCACCTCCTGCAGGAACTGCTCGAACTCCGGAGTGGACAGCTCACGGAACCCCTGGTCCTGCTTGATAATGAAAAACGCCGCGATCTGGTGATCGCGCGCGAATTGAACCCCTTTTTCATCCCCCATCACCATCAACGAGGTGGCCAACGCATCCGCCTCGGCACAGGTGGGCCGCAGCACGGTCACCGATGCCAGTTTATGGCGGATCGGATAGCCGGTGCGCGGATCGATGGTATGGGAGAAACGGATCCCGTTCTCTTCAAAATAGTTGCGGTAGTCGCCCGAGGTGGCGATGCCGGTGTCGCTGACACTGATCACCCGCTCCACCGCCCGTTCGCCGCTGAGCGGACTCTCGATCGCCACGCGCCAGTCGCTGCCATCGGGTTTCAGCCCCTTGGCGCGCAACTCGCCGCCGATCTCCACCAGGTAACTCTGTACGCCATTCTGCTCCAGCAGTTCGGCCACCTGATCGACACCGTAGCCTTTGGCGATCGCCGACAGGTCCACATATTGTGCACCTTTTTTGCTCAGCGTGCCGTCCTGCGGCGACACCGAGATCTGCTGGTAGCCGATCCGGGTCAACAGCTCGTCGATCTTCTGTTGCGAGGGCGCATTCACCACCCGCCCATCCGGACCGAACCCCCACAGATTGACCAGCGGCCCGACCGTCACATCGAAGGCGCCATCGGTCAGGCGGCTGATACGCAGCGCCTCGGCCACGACCTGGATCAGACCGGGAGAGACCTGCATCGTCGTTTCCGCCGGCGCCTGATTGAAGCGCGACAGCTCCGAATCGGGGATATAGGTCGACATCTGCTGATTGACCTGCTTCAGCAACAGCGCCACCTTGGGCTGCAACTCCGCTACCCGCTGCGGATCGCGATCCACCCAACGCAGGCTGAAACTGGTGCCCATGGTCAGACCGGTAAAGCCGATCACCTGGGCTTCGGGCTCGCGCTGGCAGCCAGCCAGAACGAAAACGGCCAGCAGCAGAGCTGCCGGCCATTTCAGATCACGTATCAATCTACGCATCCGGATCAACCACCGAAGTCATCGAGCATGATGTTTTCACGCTCAACGCCCAGATCGAGCAGCATCTTGATCACGGCGGAGTTCATCATTGGCGGTCCGCACATGTAGTACTCGCAATCTTCCGGCGCCTCATGGCTCTTCAGATAGTTTTCGTACAGCACGTTATGGATGAAGCCGGTGTAGCCGGTCCAGTTGTCTTCCGGCAACGGATCGGACAGCGCCAGGTGCCAATTGAAGTTCGGATTCTCTTCCTGCAGCTTGTCGAATTCGTCGACATAGAATGCCTCGCGCATCGAGCGCGCACCGTACCAGAAGGAGATCTTGCGGGTAGAGTGCAGGCGCTTGAGCTGATCGAAGATGTGCGAACGCATCGGCGCCATGCCGGCACCACCGCCGATAAACACCATCTCGTGATCGGTATCGCGGGCGAAGAACTCGCCGAACGGCCCGTACACGGAGATCTTGTCGCCCGGCTTCAGGCTGAACACATAGGAGGACATCTGCCCCGGCGGAATCCCCTGGCTGCCCGGAGGCGGCGAAGCGATACGGATATTGAACTTAACAATACCCTTCTCTTCCGGGTAGTTCGCCATGGAGTAAGCACGGATCACGGTCTCGTCGACCTTGGATACGTACTGCCACATGTTGAACTTGTCCCAGTCGCCACGGAATTTCTCCTGAATGTCGAAATCCTTGTAGTTGACGACATGGGGCGGTGCTTCCAGCTGCACGTAACCGCCAGCGCGGAAATTCACATGCTCGCCTTCCGGCAGACGCAGGGTCAGTTCCTTGATGAAGGTGGCCACGTTCGGGTTGGACTCGACCGTACACTCCCACTTCTTCACGCCGAACACATCGTCTTCGACATGGATCTTCAGGTCCTGCTTGACTGCTACCTGGCAGGAGAGACGCCAGCCCTCTTTCGCTTCACGCATGGTGAAGTGGGACTCTTCGGTCGGCAGCATGGAACCGCCGCCATCCATCACCTGGCATTTGCACTGCGCGCAGGTGCCGCCGCCGCCGCAGGCGGAAGCAAGGAAGATCCCTTGGTTGGCTAGCGTCTGCAACAGCTTGCCGCCGGCCGGTACGGTGATGGACTTCTCGGGATCATCATTGATCTCGATGGTCACATTACCGGTGCTTACCAGTTTTGCACGGGCGGCGAGGATCACGGCAACCAGTGCAAGCACCATCGCCGTGAACATCACTACGCCCAGAATGATTTCTGCATTCATCGGTTCATTCCATCCTTAAGCTCTTCGTGCCTGCCATTACAGCTGTACGCCGGAGAAGGACATGAAACCCAGGGACATCAGACCAACGGTGATGAAGGTGATACCCAGGCCACGCAGCCCTTCAGGCACGTCGCTATACTTCAGCTTCTCGCGGATACCGGCCAACGCAGTGATGGCAAAGGCCCAGCCGAGACCGGCACCTGCACCATAGACAACGCTCTCGCCGAAGGTGTAATCGCGCTCCACCATGAACAGTGCGGCACCCATGATGGCGCAGTTCACGGTGATCAGCGGCAGGAACACCCCCAGCGCGTTGTACAGCGCCGGCACGAACTTATCGAGGAACATCTCCAGGATCTGCACGATCGCGGCAATAACGCCGATGTAGGAGATGTAACCGAGGAAGCTCAGATCCACTTCCGGGTAGCCGGCCCAGGCCAGCGCACCCTCACGCAGCAGATGGTTGTAGATCAGGTTGTTGACCGGAATCGTGATCACCAGCACCACGACGACGGCGACACCCAGACCGATAGCGGTCTGCACCTTCTTCGAGATCGCCAGGAATGTACACATCCCCAGGAAGAAGGCCAACGCCATGTTTTCAACAAAGATCGCCCGGACAGCCAGGCTGATGTAATGTTCCATGACTTACGCCGCCTCCTTCTTGCTGTTGGATGCCAATACGTACTCCGGCTTCTCGACCTGCTCTTTCTTCCAGGTACGCACGATCCAGATGAACATCCCGATAATGAAGAATGCGCTCGGCGGCAGCAGCAGCAGACCGTTACCCTGATACCAGCCACCGTTGTTGATCAGCGGCAGGATCTCGATCCCGAACAGGGAACCGGAACCGAACAGTTCGCGCACCGTGCCGACGAACATCAACACCAGCGTATAACCGAGACCGTTACCGATGCCGTCAAGGAAGCTGATCACCGGCGGGTTCTTCATCGCGAAGGCTTCGGCGCGCCCCATGACGATACAGTTGGTGATGATCAAACCGACGAACACCGACAACTGCTTGGAGATGTCATAGGCGAAGGCGCGCAGGATCTGGTCGACGACAATTACCAGCGAGGCGATGATCGTCATCTGCGCGATGATACGGATACTGCCCGGAATCTGGTTACGGATCAGCGAAATGAAGAAGTTCGAGAACGCCGTTACCAGCGACACGGAGATCCCCATTACCAACGCCGTTTTCAGGTTCGACGTTACCGCCAATGCGGAGCAGATACCAAGGATCTGCAACGCGATCGGGTTGTTTTTGATCAGCGGTCCAAACAGGACCTCTTTAGTCTGGGACATCTTAAGCCTCCCCTGCACGCAGATTGTTCAGGAACGGCGCGTAACCATTTTTACCCATCCAGAACTGGACCAGGTGGGTTACACCATTACTGGTCAGCGTCGCACCGGAAAGCGCATCAACCTTGTACTCCGCATCGGGAGCCGAGGGATCGACGCCACCCTTGATCAGGCGAATTACCGGGTTGGTAGTATCGCCATCGGCATAGACCTTCTTGCCCGGCCACAGTGCTTTCCACAGCGGGTTGTCGACCTCGCCACCCAGACCCGGGGTTTCTGCATGAGAGTAGAAACCGAGCCCGACCACGGTGTTGATATCACCTTCCAGCGCCAGGAAGCCATACAGCGTTGACCACAGGCCGTAGCCATGGACCGGCAGGATCAGCTTCTGGATCTTGCCATCGGCATCTTCAACCAGGTAGACCGGCATCACGTTAGCCTGAAACTTGATCGACGCGGTGTCGATATCGGCTGACAGTGAGTGGCCCTGTTTCGGATCCTTGGCCGCCTTGCGCGCATCGTAGTTGGCGACCGGCTGGTCGACAAAACGACCGCTCTTGAGATCCACGTAGCGGGTGGTGATCTGCTGGAACAGTTCATCGACGGACTTGCTCGGATCGCTGATTCCGGCAGCCGCCAGGATATTGGACTTACGGTCCAGATCCTTGTTGGCGATCTGCTTCGGCTTCAGCAGTACGGCAGAAGCGGACACGACAACGGAGCAAACCACACACAGCAAAATCGTAACGATAAGGGTTCTGCTGATTGAATCGTTATTAGACGACATTGCGTTTCATCCTCCGTTTCACGTTCGCCTGGATCACGAAGCTATCAATCAACGGCGCGAACAGGTTGCCAAACAGAATCGCCAGCATCATCCCTTCCGGGAACGCGGGGTTGACGACACGGATCAGCACGACCATGACGCCGATCAGCGCACCGAACACCCATTTACCGGTATTGGTCATCGAAGCGGACACCGGATCGGTCGCCATGAAGAACAGACCGAAGGCGAAGCCGCCGAGGACAAAGTGCCAGTAGAACGGCAGGCTGAACATCGGGTTGGAATCGGAGCCGATCAGGTTGAACAGCACGGACATCGCAACGGTACCCAGCAGCACGCCGACGATGATGCGCCAGGCCGCGATACGGGCGAACATGATGACCAGACCGCCGACCAGGATCGCCAGCGTCGAGGTTTCACCGACCGAGCCCTGGATGGTACCGATGAAGGCATCGAACCAGGTGATGTTGGCGTTCAGAATCGCATCGACCCCGCCCTGCGCCGCCAGACCCAGCGGCGTCGCGCCGGAGAAGCCGTCGACCGCGGTCCAGATGGAGTCACCGGACATCTGCGCCGGATAGGCGAAGAACAGGAAGGCACGACCGGTCAGCGCCGGGTTCAGGAAGTTCTTCCCGGTACCGCCGAACACCTCTTTACCGATCACGACACCGAAGCTGATCCCCAGCGCAACCTGCCACAGCGGAATGGTCGGCGGCAAGATCAGGGCAAACAGAACGGAGGTGACGAAGAAGCCTTCGTTAACCTCGTGACCACGTTTCATGGCGAACAGGACTTCCCAGAAGCCGCCCACCACGAAGGTCGTGATATACACCGGCAGCCAGTACACGGCACCGTAGATGATATTGTCCCAGACACTGCTCGGATCGAACCCGCTCAGTGCGCCGATGATCGAACCGCGCCAGCCGGTGGCTTCGGTCAGCCCCAGCTCCGCCATCGCCGTGTTGGCCTGCAGACCCAGGTTGTACATACCGAAAAGGATCGCCGGGAAGGTGCACATCCAGACCAGGATCATGATGCGCTTCAGGTCGACGCCGTCACGGACATGAGCCGCGCTCTTGGTCACCCTGCCTGGCGTGTAGAAGATGGTATCGACCGCTTCGAACAGGGCGTACCACTTCTCGTATCTGCCGCCCTTGTGAAAGTGCGGCTCGAGATTATCCAGAATAGATCTCAAACTCATGGTCAGTCCCTCTTACGCCTCTTTCTCGATGCGCGTCAGGTTGTCACGCAGGATGGGACCGTACTCGTACTTACCCGGGCACGCGAAGGTGCACAGCGCGAGGTCCTCTTCATCCAGCTCCAGACAGCCCAGTTGCATCGCCATCACGATATCCCCGGTGACCAGCGCACGCAGCAGCTGGGTCGGCAGGATATCCATCGGCATCAGACCTTCGAACTGACCCACGGGGATCATCGCGCGTTCGGAACCGTTGGTGGTCGTGGTGAAGTTGAACTTCTTACCCGGTGCCAGCATCGATGCGAACATGCGCAGTACGGAGAACTTGTTGGAACCCGGTGCGATCCAGCCCATGAACTCGCGCTTGTCGCCCTCCTCCAGCACGCTGACCTGCACACTGTAGCGGCTCAGGTAAGCGAGGGGACCCTGGGCAACGGCACCGTTCCAGACCGAACCGTTGATCACGCGATTGTTCGAGACCTTGACGCGGCCGGCGACCAGATCGTCCAGGTTGGCACCGAGACGGGTTTTCAGCAGCGTCGGCTTGTCCACCTGCGGACCGCCCAGGGCGACCACGCGTTCGACGGCCAGCTTGCCGTCCACGAACAGTTTGCCGATCGCGATCACATCCTGGTAACCGATGCTCCAGACCGTTTTGGTCTGCGATACCGGGTCGAGGAAGTGGATATGGGTACCGACGTTACCGGCCGGGTGGATGCCCGCGAACTCCTCGCTGCGCACGCCCTCGACGGCAGGGATAGCGCTGCCGGCGGCCTGGCACAGGAAGACGTTGTTGGCACCGATACGGGTCAGCACCGTCAACCCCTGCTTGAACGCTTCGGCATCGGCCTTGATCACCACGGCCGGATCGGCCGCCAGCGGATTGGTGTCGATCGCCGTAACGAAGATGGAGCTGGGCGTGGTGCCAGCCTGGGGTACACGACTGAACGGACGGGTGCGGAAGGCGGTCCATAGACCGGACTGGATCAGATTTTCCTCAACCTGCTCACGGCTGAGAGATGCGAGCTGAGCCGCACTATAGCGGCTGAACTCGATCGCTTCTTCCTGATCATCGAGCTCTATCACAACGGACTGCAGTACACGACGCTCGCCGCGATTGATCTCGCGGACAACGCCTGCGCCCGGTGCGGTGTATTGAACGCCTGGTGTTTTTTTATCGGTAAAGATCACCTGACCGAGTTTGACCCGGTCCCCTTCCCTGACCTGCATGGTCGGCTTCAGACCGACATAATCAGGACCGAGCAGGGCTACGGTTTTCGCCGCGACAGTTGCCGAAACAACCTGTTCGGGAGCACCTGTAATAGGTAGATCCAGACCTTTATTGATCTTGATCATACGCCTCACCTAATCGAATAAACTTTACTGGCATCTGCCGCCCGCCTGAAAGACACCCCCTTCACCCGTTCGCCTCCGGCTTTTAGAAGCGCACGGTATGCCGTTCAGATCGACTTAGACAGACCCAACCCAAAAATCCGCGTAAGTATACCGGTGGCCCTGTATTTTTTCTACAAACAGCCTTTGCGATCAGGCAGATCGCCAACGTCTGTACGGCGTCGCCAGGCCCCCGTCTTCCGGCCTGCAGCCCCTGTTACCTGCGACCTGGAGTCACACCCCGCGGGCGCGGCCCGGCGCAGGCATAAAAAAACCGCCTCGATGGAGGCGGTTTTCTCAAACTACAGGACTACAGCCGAATTACGACTCCAGCGGGTAGGCCGGCAGTGTAGTTTTGGAAACATGTTGTGCCATGCGCACGACCTGGCAGCTGTAACCGAACTCGTTGTCGTACCAGACGTACAGGACGCAGCTGTTGCCGGAGCAGATGGTGGCCAGGGCATCGACCACACCCGCCGAACGGGAACCGACGAAATCGCTGGAAACCGCTTCCGGTGAGTTGCTGTAGTCGATCTGCTTCTGCATCGGACCGTGCAGCGCGGCATCGCGCAGGAAGGCGTTCAGCTCGTCGCGGTCGGTCGCCTCCTTCAGGTTCAGGTTCAGGATCGCCATCGACACGTTCGGCGTCGGTACGCGGATCGCATTACCGGTCAGCTTGCCTTCCAGTTCCGGCAGCGCCTTGGCCACGGCCTTGGCCGCACCGGTCTCGGTCAACACCATGTTCAGGCCGGCGGCACGGCCGCGACGATCGCCCTTGTGGTAGTTGTCGATCAGGTTCTGGTCGTTGGTGTAGGAGTGCACGGTCTCGACGTGGCCATTGATCACACCGAAACGGTCGTTGATCGCCTTCAGCACCGGCGTAATCGCGTTGGTGGTGCAGGACGCGGCCGACAGCACGGTATCGCCGTCTTCGATATCGCCCTGGTTAACGCCCATGACGATGTTCTTCACGCCCTTGCCCGGTGCGGTCAGGATCACCTTGGCGACCCCTTTGGACTGCAGGTGCAGCGACAGCCCCTCTTTGTCGCGCCATTTACCGGTGTTATCGATCACCAGCGCGTTGTTGATGCCGTACTGGGTGTAATCGATGCTATCGGGCTTGTCGGCGAAGATGATGCGGATCAGGTTGCCGTTGACGATCAGCGCCTGATTCTCCTCGTCCACCTGGATGGTGCCATTGAAAGAACCGTGCACGGAATCGCGGCGCAGCAGGCTGGCGCGCTTTTCCAGGTCGTTTTCGGCGCTGCCCTTACGCACCACGATCGCCTTCAGGCTCAGCGAGTGACCGGCACCGGAACGGTCGATCAGCAGCCGTGCCAACAAACGACCGATACGACCGAAGCCGAACAGCACTACATCGCTGGAGGGAGAGCTCGGCGCCTCGCCTGCGGCGCCTGCCAACTCATCGGCGAGGAACGCCTGCAGCGTGCGGCCTGCACCCTTCTTGCGGAACTTGACCGCCAACTTGCCGATATCGACATGCGCGTTGTAGACATCCATTTCGCTAACTGCTTCGAGTACCGGGAAGGTATCGACTACAGAGAGTTCCTCTCCCTCTACCTGACGCACGAAGCGGTGCGCTTTCAGGATATCGATAACGGAACGCTTGACAACGAGACGTCCGTAGATGGAGATTTCAACATTCTTGTCGCGGTACAAACGACCGACCAGGGGGACCATCGCTTCGGCAATCGCTTCACGGGCATTCCAGTCGGCTAAAATCAGTTCTTGGCTCACAGGTCGTTGCTCCGAAATTGTGTCGGCTCAATTTTGGGTGCGCGCATTATCCCTGTTTCAGGCGCTATCAGCAAACCGAAACACCTAGACTTTTGTCCCACCGCATGGATACCGGGGTCGTACACCGCCGCGTCCGGGCATGCACTGCATGCCAATCAGCGGTAACATACCGCGCTTGGCAAACAGCTGCAGTAGATAAGGAGACCGGCGTGCTGAGCACGTTTACCCCCCCACTTCCCACCACGGCCGGGGACCTGAAACGGATTGGACAGGTACTCGGCAGCGCCACCGGACTGCTGGTGCGCCAGATCAGCCAACAGTACAGCGGCCCCATCCTGCTGGTGTGCCGCGACAGCGAGAACGCCGCCCGGCTGCAGCAGGAGATCCGCTTCTACACCTGCAACACGCTGCCGGTGCAGCTGTTCCCGGACTGGGAAACGCTGCCCTACGACAACTTCTCGCCGCACCAGGATATCATCTCGACCCGGATCCAGGCCCTGTACCGGTTGCCGCAGCTCACCCAGGGGGTACTGGTGATCCCGGCGGCGACGCTGATGCAGCGCATCGCCCCGGCCGCCTTCGTCACCGGCAACTCGCTCTGGCTCGAGCGCGGCCAGCGTCTCGACCCGGAACGGATGCGCGGCCAGCTGACTGACGCCGGCTACACCCTGGTCGATACCGTTTACGAGCATGGCGAGTTCGCCATCCGCGGCGCCCTGCTCGATATCTTCCCGATGGGCAGTGCCAGCCCCTACCGTATCGACCTGTTCGACGACGAGATCGACACGCTGCGCACTTTCGACCCGGAAACCCAGCGCTCCATCGAGCAGATCGACCGCATCCAGCTGCTGCCGGCCAAGGAGTTCCCGTTTCACAAGGAGGCGATCGGGCGCTTCAAGCAGCGCTGGCGCGAGCTGTTCGATGTCGACTACAGCCGCTGTCCGGTGTACCAGGATGTTTCGTCCGGGCTGACGCCGGCGGGGATCGAATACTATCTGCCGCTGTTCTTCGACCAGTGCGCCACGCTGTTCGACTATCTGCCCGAGCACACCCTGCTGTTGCAGCAGACCGGGCTCAACGCTGCCGCGCAGCAGTTCTGGAACGAGGTCTGCTCGCGCCATGGCGAACGCGCCCACGATATCCAGCGCCCGGTATTGGCGCCGGAGCGACTTTACCTGCCGCCCGAGGAGCTGGCCGCCCACCTCAAACGCTACCCGGCCCTACGCCTGAACGACGAGGCGGAGCAGGTACGCCCCGGGCGCAGCAACCTGCCCTGCAGCGCCCCGCCGCAACTGACCGCCGCGGCCGGCAGCACCGAGCCGCTAAAGCCACTGGCCGAGCTGCACGCCCGCGCCGCGCAGCCGCTGCTGGTGTGCGCCGAGTCCGCCGGCCGCCGCGAGGCGCTGCTCGGACTGGCCCAGCGCGCCGGACTGAAGTTTCGCGAATATGCCAACTGGGACGACTACAACGCCGATCCGGCACCGCTGGGGATCTGTACCTTCCCGCTGGAACAGGGGCTCAACCTCGACGGCCAGCTGCAAGTCATCACCGAAACCCAGCTGTTCGGCCAGCAGGTGTTCCAGCGCCGGCGCCGCCAGCGCGAGCAGGCCGACGCCGACCAGGCGATCCGCCACCTGTCCGAGCTGGAGATCGGCGCCCCGGTGGTGCATATCGATCACGGTGTCGGCCGCTACCTGGGGCTGCAGAGCATCGCCGTCGAGGGCGAGGCCAACGAGTTCCTGACCCTGGAGTACGCCAACAACGCCAAGTTGTACGTCCCGGTCTCCTCGTTGCACCTGATCAGCCGCTACTCCGGCGCCTCCGACGAGAGCGCGCCGCTGCACCGGCTCGGCACCGAACAGTGGAGCAAGGCGCGGCAGAAGGCGGCGGAGAAGGTGCGCGACAGCGCCGCCGAACTGCTCGACATCTACGCCCGCCGGGCCGCCCGCGCCGGCTACAGTTTCGTCTGCGACGACGAGTCCTACGCCCAGTTCGCCGCCGGCTTCCAGTTTGAAGAGACGCCGGACCAGGCCAGTGCCATCGACGCCGTGGTGCGCGACATGCGCTCGCCGCAGCCGATGGACCGCCTGGTGTGCGGCGACGTTGGTTTCGGCAAGACCGAAGTGGCGATGCGCGCCGCCTTCATCGCCGTGCAGGCCGGTCGCCAGGTCGCGGTACTGGTGCCGACCACGCTGCTGGCGCAGCAGCACTTCGACAACTTCCGCGATCGCTTCGCCGACTGGCCGGTCAATGTGGAGCTGATCTCCCGTTTCCGCAGCGCCAAACAGCAGCACAGCATCGCCGAGCAGGTCTGCGCCGGCCAGGTCGATATCCTGATCGGTACCCACAAGCTGCTGCAGGGCGACCTGCAGTTCAAGGAGCTGGGGCTGGTGATCATCGACGAGGAGCACCGCTTCGGGGTGCAGCAGAAGGAGCGGCTGAAGGCGCTGCGCGCCGAGGTCGATATCCTGACGCTGACCGCCACGCCGATCCCGCGCACGCTGAACATGGCGATGTCCGGCATGCGCGACCTGTCGATCATCGCCACGCCGCCGGCCCGCCGCCTGTCGGTAAAGACCTTCGTGCGCGAATCGGACCGCCCGCTGCTGAAGGAGGCGATCCTGCGTGAGCTGCTGCGCGGCGGCCAGGTCTACTACCTGCACAACGAGGTCAAGAGCATCGACAAGGTGGCACGCGAGGTCGCCGAACTGGTGCCGGAGGCGCGGGTCGGCATCGGCCACGGCCAGATGCGCGAACGCGAGCTGGAACAGGTGATGTCCGATTTCTACCACAAGCGCTTCAACGTGCTGGTGTGCACCACCATCATCGAGACCGGCATCGACGTACCCAGCGCCAACACCATCATCATCGAGCGCGCCGACAAGTTCGGCCTGGCCCAGCTGCACCAGCTGCGCGGTCGCGTCGGCCGCTCCCACCACCAGGCTTACGCCTACCTGCTGACACCGCCGCCGCAGGTGATGACGCCGGACGCGGTCAAGCGTCTGGAGGCGATCGCCCAGTCCAGCACCCTCGGCGCCGGCTTCACGCTGGCCACCCACGACCTGGAGATCCGCGGCGCCGGCGAGCTGCTCGGCGAGGAGCAGAGCGGCCAGATCCAGAGCATCGGTTTCAGCCTGTACATGGAGATGCTGGACCAGGCGATCAAGGCGATCCGCGACGGCAAGACCCCGAACCTGGACCAGCCGCTGCACCAGGGCGCCGAGATCAACCTGCGCCTGGCGGCGCTGATCCCGGAGGATTACCTGCCCGACGTGCACAACCGCCTGATCATGTACAAACGCATCGCCAACGCCGACAGCGACGCGGCACTGGACGAGCTGCAGGTGGAGATGATCGACCGCTTCGGCCTGCTGCCGCCGCAAACGCGCAACCTGTTCCGCCTGACGGCGCTGAAACTGCGCGCGCAACAGCTGGGGATCGCCAAGCTGGAGGCCGGCGACAGTGGCGGCCGGATCGAATTCGAAGCCGACACCCGGGTCGAACCGTTGACACTGGTTACGCTGGTGCAGCAGCAGCCGACACGCTATAAACTGGACGGCGCCAGCGCGCTGCGCTTCACGCTGCCGATGAGCAAGGCCGACGACCGTTTTCACTGCGTTGAAGCGCTGCTTGAACGCCTGACACCGAGCGAGTAACCGACGATATGAAAAAGAGACTGAGCACGCTGCTGCTCCCCTGCCTACTGCTGAGCGGAACCGCCCAGGCCGAGCTGTACACCATCGAGATGGTGGTATTCAGCCAGAATGGCTACAGCGCCGGCAGCGAACCCTCGCTCGCCGTGCCCGACACCAGCGCCGCCCGCTACCTGACGCCGTACAACGGCTCGCCGCTGTCCAACCTGGAGATGCTGCCCAGCTCCTCCTACCGCCTCGGCGGCGACGCCGCCCAGCTGCGCCGCCAGGGCTACGAGGTGCTGTACCATGCCGGCTGGCTGCAGGATGTCAGGAGCGGCAACAATCCGGACATCCGCATCAGCAGTGCCGACGGCCGGGTGGATGGCGTGGTCCGCGTCGACCGCGGCCACTATCTGCATTTCCGCCCCGACCTGCTGCTGAGCCGCAGCGCCGCGGCGGAAACGGCCGGCGCCCAGTACCGCATGAACACGCCGCGGCGGATGCGCTCGAAGGAGGTCCACTACCTGGACCACCCGCTGTTCGGCATCCTGGTACTGGCCACTCCGGCCAACTGACGCCTACCGGCACCCTTAGAGCCCAGCTTCGAGGCGAGCGCCGGCCGATGCGGCCGCCGCTCAGTGTAACTCCAGCAACTGACCGAGCCGACTCTCGCCCTGTGCCAGCAGTTGCTGCGGGCTGCCCTGCTCCAGGATCCGGCCACGGTCCAGCAGCACCACCCGATCGAAACGCTCCAGTGCCTGCAGGTGATGGCTGATCAGGATCACCGTCTGCTGCGGCCGGTAACGGAGCAGGGTATCGATGGCGCGCTGCGCGCTGGCGCCATCCAACCCCTCGGTGGGTTCGTCGAGCAGCAGGATCGGTGCATCGCGCAACAGCGCCCGTGCCAGCGCCAGGCGCTTGCGCTGGCCACCGGACAGGCGCCCGCCCGCCTCACCGATCGGGTAATCCAGCCCCGCCTCGCCCAGTTCGTCCAGCAGCCCCAGCCGTTCGAGCAGATCCCTCATCTCGTCATCGCCGGCGTCGGCGCGGCCCAGCTGCAGGTTGTCGCGCACGCTGCCGGCGAACAGCTGCACCGGCTGACTGACGACGCTGAACTGTCGCCGTAACCCCTGTTCGGAGTAGGCGGCGATCGGCTGACCGCCGAGCAGGATCTGGCCGCTCTGCGGATCCCAGAACCGGCTCAACAGGTTCAGCAGCGAGCTCTTGCCGCTGCCGGAGTGACCGGCCAGCAGCAGTTTTTCGCCGGCCGCCACCTGCAGCTCCAGCCGATCCAGCGCCGGCTGCTCGGCCGTGTAGGCGAAGCTGACCGCGTGAAACTCGATCCGTCCCGGCTGCTCGGCCTGCTCGCGTTCGCCGTAGCGAATCGCCGGCTCGGTCTCGATCACCTGATTCAGGCGTTCGGCGGCGGTGCGGGTCTTACCCAGGTATTGCCAGGCCAGCGGCAACGGCGACACCGCCTCGAACGCCGCCAGCACGCAGAACAGCACCAGCGCCAGCTGGACCGGCTGCAGCCGATCGGCGGCGACCTCATCGAGCCCCACCCAGAGCACCGCCACCAGTGTCGTGCCGGACACCAGCAACATCAGCGCGGCGGTCAGTGCGCTGATCGTCGCCATCCGGTTCTGCGTCGCCAGCATCGCCTCGTCAGCCTCAGCGCTGCGCTGCAGCGCCCGCCCCATACCACCATAGATACGCAGGTCCGCCAGCCCCTGGATCAGCGTCAACAACTGCTGCCGCAGTCCCGCCTGGGAGACGATCTGCTCGGCACCGGCGCCGGCCCCCAGGCGATAACCCAACCAGGGCAGCAGCAACCCCGCCAGCACCAGCCCGGTCAGCGCGACCCAGGCGACGGCGCTGCTGTACAGCGCCAGGAATAGCGTCACCAGCACGACCACCAGCAGCGCGATCAGGCTCGGCGACAAGACCCGCAGATAGAGGTTGTCCAGCGCCTGGATATCGCCCACCAGCCGGCTCAACAGCTGGGCCGAACCCTGCTTGCTCAACTCCGCCGGCCCCAACGGCTCGATATGGCGGTAGAGCCAGCTGCGCAGCCGGGCGATCAGGCGGAAGGTCGCCTCATGGGTGGTGATCCGCTCCAGGTAGCGTCCGACCGTGCGCAGGATAGCGAAGCCGCGCACCCCCGCCCCCGGGGTGAAGTAGTTGAAGCTCTGCGTCGCCGCCAGGCTGACCCCGGCCAGCGCCGTGGCGGAGATGAACCAGCCCGACAGCGTCAACAGCCCGATGCTGGCCAGCAGCGTCACCAGCCCCAGCAGCGAACCGGCCAGCACCCAGCCCAGGTGCGGACGCATCTGTCGGATGTAGGGCCAGAGCGTAGCCAGGGTGCCCTTGGTGGGTTTGCGCTTCGCTGCACTCATGCCTGCTCCTCCTGCACGCCGATCTGTCGCGCCTGCTGCAGCAGCTGCGCCCGCTGCTGCGGATCCAGCGCCACGACACGCCCCTGTTGCAGTCGCCACACCTGGTCGGCGCGGCGCATGCTGGCCGGCCGATGGGTCAGCATCAGCACGGTACGCCCGACACAGAGCCGCTCCAGTGCCGCCAGCACCATCAGTTCGCTGTCGCGATCCAGGTTCGCCGTCGGTTCATCCAGCAGCAATACCGGCGCATCCTTCAGGAACGCCCGCGCCAGCGCGATACGTTGAATCTGGCCACCGGACAAGCCGGCGCCGGCTTCGGCGACCCGGGTCTCCAGCCCCTGCGGCAGGCGCTCGACAAACTCCATCACATGCGCCTGGCGGCAGGCCTCCAGCAACTGCTCGTCGCTGGCATCGGGCCGCGCCAGCAACAGGTTGTCGCGCAGCGTACCGGGAAACAGCGTGGTCTGCTGGCTGACCCAGGCGACCGCCTCGAGCCAGCGGGTGGGATCCAGCTGCTCCAGCGCTATGCCGGCGACACGGATCTCGCCCTGCTGCAGCGGATGGAAACCCAGCAGCAGGTTCATCAGCGACGACTTGCCGGCGCCGCTGGGACCGATCAGCGCCACCAGTTGCCCCGGCGCGACGCTGAAACTGAGCCGATCCAGCACCGGCTTGGCACGTCCCGGATAGGTCAGCGTGACCGCATCGAAACAGAGCTCAGGCGCCCCTGGGGGAAGATCCCGCTTGCCATCGACGGCGCGGGGTTCGACTTCGTCGAGCAGCGCCATCAGCCGCTCCGCCGCGGCCACCGCCTCCTGGCGGGCATGGTAATGGGTACCCAGCTCACGCAACGGCTGGTAGAACTCCGGCGCCAGGATCAGCAGGAACAGCGCCTGCGCCAGCGTGACCGGATCCTGCCAGTAACCGAAATCCAGCTCATGCAGGAAACTGAAACCGAGGTAGACCGCGACGACGGCGATGGAGACCGAGGCGAAGAACTCCAGCACGGCCGAGGAGAGGAAGGCGATCCGCAGCACCTGCATGGTGCGCAGGCGGAACTCCTCCGACACCTGTGCGATCACCTGCGCCTCGCCGCGGCTGCGCTGGAACAGGCGCAGCGTCGGCAGCCCCTGGATCACGTCGAGGAAATAGGCGCTGAGCTTGGCCAGCGCCTGGAAGTTGCGCCGGTTCGCCTCCGCCGCACGGATACCGACCAGCGCCATGAACAGCGGCACCAGCGGCGCCGTGATCAGGAAGATCAACGCCGTGGCCCAGTTCTGCGGCAACACGAACAGCAGGATCACCAGCGGCAGCCCCACCGCCAGCGCCTGCTGCGGCAGGTAGCGGGCGACGAAGCCGTCCAGCGCCTCGACCTGCTCCAGCAACAGCGTGCTCAGTTCACCGGCCCGCTGCTGCTGACAGTAACCGGGACCGAGTCGCGCCAGCTTGGCCAGCAACTCGGCGCGCAGGCGCCGGCGCACCCCGACCGAGGCGCGCTGCCCGGCCCATTCGCGACTGAACGCGAGCAGCGCCCGCAGCAGTACCGCGCCGAGCAGCAGCACCAGCGGTAACAGATAAGGCGCGCCCGCCCCCTCGCCCATCACCCGGTCGGCCACCACATCGGCGATCTGCCGTGCCTGCAGTACCAGCGCGAAGGCGCTGACCAGGCCACTGCCGATCGCCACTGCCAACCAGCGCCGCTCGCGGCGGGACTGCTGCTTGAGCCACTTCGCCCGCTGTCGTATCGGCGACTCCGCGCGAGCCGCTGTGTTACCTGCCATAACGCCTGTCCTCTCTGCTGCGTCTAGCTCCGCCCTCAGGCAACCGGAACCGGCTGCGCCGGCGTGGCCACTGTACTCTCTGCCATCCCCTCGCTGCCGACCAGGGGCAAGGCGCCCGGCTGTAGGTGGACCGTCGTGGTCGGGAACGCGATCTCCGCGCCGGCCGCGTCGATGATCGCCATGATGCGCATCAGCACATCCTCGCGCACCTCCAGGTAGCGCCCCCAGTCGGTGGTATGGGTGGAGGTGTAGATCATGATATCGAGCGACGAGGGGCCGAACCGGTTCAGGTTGACGAACAGCGCCTTGCGCTCGTCGATCTCGTCGTGCGTCACCAGCATCCGGCGGATCTCGGCCACGATCCGCGGCAACGCCGCCGCATCGTCATAGCGCACGCCGACATATTCGAAGATCCGGCGGTGCGTCATCCGCGACGGGTTCTCCACCGCGATGCTGGCGAAGGTGGAGTTGGGCACATACAGCGGGCGATGGTCGAAGGTACGGATGATGGTCAGGCGCCAGCCGATATGCTCCACCACCCCCTCGATATTCTTATCCGGCGAGCGGATCCAGTCGCCGACCTTGAACGGCCGGTCCAGGTAGATCATCAGGCCGCCGAAGAAGTTGGCCAGCAGATCCTTGGCGGCGAAACCGACGGCGATACCGCCGACACCGCCGAAGGCGAGAATGCCGGAGATGCTGTAACCGAGGCTCTGCAGCAGCGTCAGCCCGGTCAATACGAAGATCACCAGCCGCAGCAACTTGCTGATGGCGCTGGCCGTGGTCCGATCGATCGACTCGCGCTGCAGCAGTACCACCCGCTCGAAGCGGGCGACAAAGCGCAGCAGGGTCCAGGCCAGCAGCAGGATCAGCGCGAATTTACGCACCGCGCCCGGTACGCCGAGGCTGAGCTCACGGATATAGGGCGCACCGATCTGCAACGCGAAGGTCAGACCCAGGACCCAGATCAGCACCACCGCGGGCCGGCTCAGCGCATCGAGCAACAGGTCGTCCCACACCGGGTCGGTGCGCTCCAGCGAGCGGATGAGCGCGCGCAGCACGCGGTTGAAGATCAGCGCCACCAGCGCCGTGACCAGCAGCACGGCAACCATCGCCAGCTGCCAGCGGTAATCGGCCAGCCAGGGCAGCCAGTCGAACAGCGGCTGCAACCAGGTGAACAGCGACTGGCTATCCATCAAGCCGCCTCCTCACACAGCCGCCCGGCCAGTGTCCGTGCCGCCGCCAGCCGCTCGGGACTGATATCGGCCGCGCGCGCGCGCATCCGCCCCAGCCGCGGCGATGCCGGATAGTCGGCCCGCCGCAGATGTGCGAGCACCTCGCGCGCCGCCGCGGGCCGATTGCACACCAGCACCATGTCGCAACCGGCCGCCAGCGCCCGGTCGCAACGCTGCGGGAAAGTGCCGGCCACGCTGGCGCCCTCCATGGTCAAATCGTCGCTGAAGATGACGCCGTCGAAACCGAGCCGCCCCCGCAGCTGCTGTCGCAGCCAGTAGTCGGAGAAGCCGGCCGGGGCCGCATCGATGGCACTGTAGATCACATGGGCCGGCATGATCGCGTCCAGCCCCTGCGCGATCAGCTGCGCAAAGGGTTGCAGATCCGCCGCCGCAACCTGCTCCAGCGCCCGCTCATCGACCGGGATATCCAGGTGCGAATCGGCCTCGACCCAGCCATGCCCCGGGAAGTGCTTGCCGGTGGCCGCCATGCCGGCCTCGTGCATCCCGGCCATGAACGCCGCCGCGAGCTGGCTCACGGCCTGTGCCTCGGCGGCGAAGGCACGATTGCCGATCACGCCGCTGCGGCCCCAGTCCAGGTCCAGCACCGGGGCAAAGCTGATATCGATATCGAAAGCGCGCAGTTCGCTGGCCATCAGCCAGCCGAGCTCGCGGGAGGCCGCCAACGCCGCCTCGGGATGCTGCTGCCAGCGCCGCCCCAGCACCGCCATCGGCGGCAACCGGGTAAAACCGGTGCGCATCCGCTGCACCCGACCGCCCTCCTGGTCGACCGCGACCAACAGGTCGGGACGCACGGCGCGAATCTGCGCCATCAGCGCCCGCAACTGCTCCGGGGATTCGTAGTTGCGGCTGAACAGGATCAAGCCGCCGACTTCGGGTTCGCCCAGCACCGCCGCCTCTTCGGCCGAGAGGGTCAGGCCGGCGATATCCAGCATCAATGCTCCGGTGGTCATGCTCGTTTACTCTTCAATCAGTACAGGGGTTCCGACCCGAACCAGCTCGAACAGCTCGATCAGGTCCTCGTTGCGCATCCGGATACAGCCGTGCGAACGCGGGATACCCATGGGTTCGCTGTCCGGCGTGCCGTGAATGTAGATATAGCGGCGCTGGCTATCCACCGTTCCGCCGCGGTTACGGCCCGGCTCCAGGCCGCAGAGCCAGAGGATACGCGTCAGTATCCAGTCGCGCGCCGGATGCGCGGCCGCCAGTTGCGGCGAATAGATCTCGCCGCTCGGACGCCGCCCCACCAGCACCGCATTCGAGGGCAGCCCGGCGCCGATCCGGGCACGGATATAGTGGGCCCCGCGCGGCGTACAGCCGCTGCCGCTCTGCTCGCCGGGTCCGTTCAGGGCACTGGAGACCGGGTAGCAGCGGTACACCTCAGTCCCGTTGCGTTCACGCAGCTGCAGCTGCTGCCGCTGCAGGGAGATAGACAGCGTAACCTCGGCAGGATTCGGTAACGGCGCCACGACTCACACCCGGCACATCAGGGTGGACTCGGCGCGGGCCTGGAAGCCGGCGCTGATGACGGGGATCATCCGGTGCAGGATACGTTCGATATCCGGCTGCTCGTGACCCGCCTCGCGTTCGAGCTGGTTCAGGGTTTCGTAGTTGGACAGGGTAAACACCAGCGACCCCAGCAGGAAATGCAGCCGCCAGAAGAACTCGTTGTCCTGCATCGGCGCGCAATCCTTGCGCAGCAACTGCAGGAAGCTGGCCAGGCGGGGCGCATAACTCGCACTCAGGAACTGCCGCAGCTCCTCCTGCCCCGGCATGTAGGCCAGGTCCAGCAGCCGCATGAACAGGGCCAGCGCGCTGGCATTACGATCCTGCACCTGCAGCAGGGTCCGTACCAGCAACTCGAGCAGCTCCTCCACCCGGGGCGCCGCGGCATCCGCCGCCAGGCGCTCCGCCAGCATCTGATCGAGCGTGCGACACAGCGGATCGACGAAACGGCACGCCACCGCCTCGATCAGTCCGTGCTTGGAGCCGTAGTGATAATTGACCGCGGCCAGATTCACGTCGGCCTTGGCGGTAATCTGACGCAGCGTCGTCTGCGCGAAACCATGGCTGGCGAATAGCGCCTCCGCAGCAAGAATAATCCGGGTCGCCGTATCGGCGTCCTGCATCGGCTGTTTCACTGTAACCACTTCCTTTCTACAACGACTCCCGTCAACGGGACCAGAACCGGCTCTGCTGGAGCTTGGAGAACACCCGGCTGACGACCCCGTCGGCAATACTGACCGACAACTGGCTCAGGCGTTCCTGCAGCCCCTTCTTCAATTCGTAGCGAACCTGATAGACATCGGCGTCCTGGCAGGCGTCGAACAGGTAGTCGTCGCTGGTCCTGATACCATCGACCAGGCGCTCCTGCAGCGCCCGGCTGCCGAACCAGACCTCCCCGGTAGCCACCTGCTCCAGATCCAGCTGCGGGCGATACTCGCTGACGAACTCCTTGAACAGCACATGGGTATCTTCCAGCTCTTCGATGAACTTTTCCCGTCCCTTCTCGGTATTCTCGCCGAACATCGTCAGCGTGCGCTTGTACTCACCGGCGGTGTAGATCTCGTAATCCACGTCGTGCTTTTTCAGCAGCCGATGGAAGTTGGGCAGCTGTGCGACCACGCCGATCGAACCGATCAACGCGAACGGTGCCGCCAGGATCTTGTTACCGATGCAGGCCATCATATAGCCGCCGCTGGCCGCCACCCGGTCCACGCAGATCGTCAGCGGGATCTTGCGGCTGCGGAAGCGCTCGAGCTGGGACGCCGCCAGCCCGTAGCTGTGGACCAGGCCGCCGGGGCTCTCCAGCCGCAGCACCACCTCATCCTCATCCGTGGCCAGCATCAGCACGGCACTGATCTCCTCGCGCAGCCAGTCCACCTGGGAGGCGTGCATGTCGCCGTCGAAGTCGAGCACGTAGACCCGGCGCCGCTCCTGCGCCGGCGTCTCGCCACGCTTCAGCGCCTGCTTGCGCGCCTTGGCCTCGCGCTTGTCCTGCTTCTTCTCCTCTTTGATCAGATGCTTGACGGTCTCCTCGTCGAGGACCGCGTCTTCGATCTCGTGCTGCATCTGCTCCAGATGATCATTCAGATGCTTGACCTCGATATGCCCTTCGCGCGCTTCGCGCCGCCGCGCAACCAACGCGCCGGTCAGGCCGACGACCGCCAGCACCGCGATAATAAAGGTCAGGGTTTTGGCCAGAAACAGCCCGTATTGAAAGAGGAATTCGGTCACACCAGTCTCCTGTTACCTGCCCGGCGCCCCGGCCTGAAGGCATCTGGGGTATTCGCGCTCGGGGGCGCGTACTGTACCATATTGTCTTGTCAAAACACCGATTTTCACCGCCCGTACCAGTGAGATAAGCACCTTGATTAGTGTCCAGCAGATCATCACCAAACTGCCGCAACGGTTCAATCCGGACCAGGCCCGAGGCCTGACCGCAACCTTCCAGTTCCAGCTCAGCGACGCGGAGCCCTTCTATATCTGCATTGCCGATCAGCAATGCAGCGGGATCGCCGGCCGGCACGAGGATCCGGATATCACCCTGCACCTGGACGAGGCGACGCTGATCCGGGTCGTCAGCGGCGAACAGGACGGCATGAGCGCCTACATGAAAGGCCAGCTGCGCGCCGAGGGCAACGTCATGCTCGCCACCCGCCTCGGCAAACTGTTCAGCCGCAAGGATGGCTCCGGGCTCTGACGCCGGACCTCACCCTATACCGGGCCCGCCATCCAGGCCTCAATGAGCTGGCGGGAGATGGAGAAGGGCGGCGGCAGATCGGGCAGCGCATCGCGGCTGAACCAGCCCGCCTCATCGATCTCCACCCCGTCCGGGGTTAACTCCCCCGCCGCGTAATCGGCGAAAAAGCCCAGCATCAGCGAGTGCGGGAAGGGCCAGGGCTGGCTGCGAAAATAGCGCACGTTGGCGATCTCTATCCCCACCTCCTCCTGCACCTCACGGGCGACCGCGCGCTCCACGCTCTCGCCGGATTCGACGAATCCCGCCAGGGTGCTGAACCAGCGCCCGGCAAAACGTGCGTTGTGCGCCAGCAGCGCCTGCTCCCCCTTCACCACCAGCACGATGATGCAGGGGGAGATGCGCGGATAGAGGGTCAGACCGCAGGCCGGGCACTGTTTGGCGAGATCCGCGTCATGATGTCGCAGCGGGGTACCGCAACGCCCGCAAAAGCGGTGCTGGTCATGCCACACCGCCAGTTGGGCGCCCCGGGCAAACAGTTCGTAGCCGCCCTGGTCGGCCTGGGCGAGCTGGGCGCGCAGCTCCAGCGGCACGGCGAAATCGGCCGGCGGCTCAGCAACCACGGCGAGTCCAATCCCCTCCGCCACCGGGTACAGCGCCTCGGTGGCCAGCGCCGCGACCTGCTCCGGCGTCACGAAACAGCGCCCATCGGCACCGCTGAGCAGATGACCGGCATGGCTTAACAGATACTGCAACACAACCTCCTCCCGGCTTCCAATGGCAGTGGCGAGACTGTAGCACAGCCTTCCGTCACACCCGAGCACCTGCTAGTCTATCGCCGCCTCAACGGGGTTTCGACACTAATAAGGGTGCGCCATCGAGTTGATACTGCACTGGTCGGATATCTCCAACGGCCCGATAACCACCGCGGACAGGGCCGGAAATCCGGGGGCAATTTCATGACTGGTACAGGAACTCGACGGCAATGAGCAACTCGCTGACCCAGGCGCTTGCGCGCAACTTTCTAGGCAACTCGCCGACCTGGTATAAACAGGTGGTAATCGGCTTTTTGATCCTCAACCCGATACTGCTGCACACCATCGGCGCGGCCACTACCGGCTGGCTACTGATCTTCGAATTTATCTTCACGCTGGCGCTGGCGCTGAAATGCTACCCGCTCCAACCCGGCGGCCTGCTGGCGCTGGAAGCGGTCATCATCGGCCTGACCTCACCGGAGTCGGTTTATCACGAGGTCAGCGGCAACCTGGAGGTGATCCTGCTACTGATGTTCATGGTGGCCGGCATCTACTTCATGAAGAGCATGCTGCTGTGGATGTTCACCGCCATTCTGCTGAAAGTACGCTCCAAACCGCTGCTGGCGCTGCTGTTCTCGCTGTCGGCGGCGTTCCTGTCCGCGTTCCTCGACGCGCTGACCGTGACCGCGGTACTGATCAGCGTCGGCGTCGGCTTCTATGCCGTCTACCACAAGGTGGCCTCGGGCAAACAGATGACCCATCCCGACCACGACCACTCCGACGACCGCCAGGTACAGGAGGAGAAGCGCCTGGATCTGGAGTCGTTCCGCGCCTTCCTGCGTAGCCTGCTGATGCACGGCGCCGTCGGTACGGCCCTCGGCGGCGTTTGCACCCTGGTCGGTGAACCGCAGAACCTGCTGATCGCCCAGAAGGCGGGCTGGGACTTCATCGAGTTCTTCACGCTGATGGCCCCGATCACGCTGCCGGTGCTGGCCTGCGGTCTCGCCACCTGCGTACTGCTGGAGAAGACCGGAATGTTCGGCTATGGCGGGCAACTGCCGGAATCGGTGCGCAGCATCCTGCTGGAATACTCCAATGAGATGAACAAACACCGCACCCGGCGCGACAGTGCCATCCTGCTGGTGCAGATTCTGGTTGCCGTGTTCCTGATCCTGGCGCTGGCGTTCCATCTGGCCGAAGTGGGCCTGGTCGGCCTGACCGTGATCGTCCTGCTGACCGCGTTCAACGGCATCACCGAAGAGCATCAGATCGGTCGCGCGTTCGAAGAGGCGCTGCCGTTCACCGCGCTGCTGGTGGTGTTCTTCACCATCGTCTCGGTGATCCACGAGCAGCACCTGTTCCAGCCGATCATCCACGCGGTGCTGGCGCTGGACGCAGCGCAGCAGCCCGGGGTGTTTTTCATCGCCAACGGCCTGCTGTCGGCGATCAGCGATAACGTGTTCGTCGCCACCGTCTATATCAACGAGGTGCTGGCCGCGCTCAATGCCGGCGAGATCAGCCGCGACCATTTCAACAGCCTGGCGATCGCCATCAACACCGGCACCAACATCCCCAGCGTCGCAACGCCGAACGGCCAGGCCGCGTTCCTGTTCCTGCTGACCTCGGCGCTGGCTCCGCTGATCCGTCTCTCCTACGGCCGCATGGTGTGGATGGCACTGCCCTACACCATCGTGATGAGTGGCGTTGCCTTCTCCATGGTATTGCTGAATCTGCACTGAGCGCCCTAGCGACGCTCAACGGCACCTAATGCCGTAGCATGAAAAAAGCGGCGTCGAGAGATTCGACGCCGCTTTTTTTGTTTTCGGGAATTATTTAGCGGGTGCTCGCCGCAACGATCAGGCGCCGGCCTGTTCGCCCTCCTGCTGCAGCCAGACACAGTTGCCGCCGCTCTTTTTGTCCAGCAGCTGCAGAAACGCCTGGTGCTCGGCCAGCTCCTCGGCGCTGGCACGCAGCAGCGGCAGGTCGGCCGCCCCCTCCACCCGGCGGATCGGCTCGCCATTGCCACCGTCCGCGCCGGAGCCCTCCTGCCCCAGCAGCAGCGAGGTCTGCCCCCCGGTCAGCGCCAGGTAGACGTCGGCCAGGATCTCGGAGTCGAGCAGCGCGCCATGCAGCTCGCGATGGGAGTTGTCGATATCGTAGCGACGACACAGGGCATCCAGGCTGTTCTTCTGCCCGGGATGCTTGTTGCGCGCCAGGCGCAGGGAGTCGGTGACCTTGCAGATCTCTTCGATCCGCTCGCTGTAACCGTTACGCTCCAGCTCCTTGTTCAGGAAGCCGACGTCGAATGCGGCGTTATGGATGATCAGCTCGGCACCGCGCACGAACTCCAGGAACTCGTCGACCACCGCGGCAAACTTCGGCTTATCCTCGAGGAACTCGTTGCTGATGCCATGCACCGCCATCGCCTCGGCATCCACCTCCCGGTCGGGCCTGATGTACTGATGATAGGTGCGCCCGGTCAGCCGCCGCCGCTCCATCTCGACGCAGCCGATCTCGATGACGTTATGCCCCTCATCGGGCTCCAGACCGGTGGTTTCCGTATCGAGAACTATCTGTCGTGTACTCATTTTCGCCCGAACTCCTCTACTCCCCGGTTTGCCAGTTGATCCGCGCGCTCGTTTTCCGGATGTCCGCTATGCCCCTTGACCCAGTGCCACTCGATCTGATGCTTGGCCACCAGTTGATCGAGCTGCTGCCACAGATCCGCATTCTTGACCGGCTGGCGCGACGCGGTCTTCCACCCCTTGCGTTTCCACCCCGCCAGCCACTCGGTGATCCCCTTGCGCAGGTACTCGGAATCGGTGGTCAGCTTCACCCTGCAAGACTGGTTCAGCGCCGCCAACGCGGCGATCGCGGCACTCATCTCCATGCGGTTGTTGGTGGTGTGGGGCTCGCCGCCGTACAGCTCCTTCTCATGGGAGCCGGCACGCAGAATCGCACCCCAACCGCCGGGCCCGGGATTACCCTTGCAGGCGCCGTCGGTATAGATCTCTACCTCTTTCAAACTACTCTCTTCCTCTTGCGGTGGGTTTCGGCTCGATCACCGGCAGACTGATCAGGGAGGGGCGCCACTGCTTGCGCAACGGCGTCATACCCGGCACATCCTTGCGCGCCACGACCAGCAGCACGGCACCGGAGCGCGCCGGCGCGCGCCGGGCCAGGAACCGCAGCCAGGCGCAGCGTTCGCGCCAGCGCGGATTGTCGAACGGCGGGCGGTAAAAATCGGACAGCACCCGGGTCTCGGTCAGTTGCAACAGCCCCAGCCAATCCTGCAGCCGGCCATGGCCGATAAAATGTCCCAGCCAGGGTGCCGGCCGATGCCGTTTCAAACGGCGATAAAGACCCCACAGGCTGCCGGGATTGAAACCGATCACCACCAGGTGTCCGCCGGGACGCAGCACCCGCGCCGCCTCGCGCAGCACCTGGTGGGGATTGGCGGCGAAATCCAGCGCGTGGTGCAGCAGCACCACATCGATCACGCCGCTCTGAATCGGCAGCTCGTCGCTCGAGGCGACGATCGCCCGCTTGCTCATTCCCAGTTCCAGCGTCGGGCCCAGCAGGATGCGATGCGGCACCGGACTGGCCACGAACATTGGATGCCGGTTATCGATACCGACCTGCAGCAGGTGATAGCCGAACAGGGCCGGCAGGACGCGCTCCAGCAACTGCTGCTCGGCTTGTAACAGCTCCCGGCCGAGCGCCGAATCAAACCAGTTTTGCATCATCGGGACCAGATCCTGGGTACCCGGTTGCAGTGGAAATCCCATAAGCTATCTATATCCGCTGAGCCAGCATCAATGTTACCAATCCCCGCTATTATAAAGTACCCTCAGACGGCTAAGTGCATAATGGCAAACGAGGTTCGTACGATGTTCAAGGTTACGGCAATCCCCGCGTTTCAGGACAACTACATCTGGTTGATAGAGGGCGATACGCCCAATCAGTTCGCCGTCGTAGATCCCGGCGACGCGCGCCCGGTCCTCGAATACCTGCAGCGCCAGGGCGGCCAGTTGGCGGCGATACTGATCACCCACCACCACGCCGACCACACCGGCGGTGTGGCCGACCTGCTGCAGCACGCCGCGGTGCCGGTGTATGGTCCGCTCGACTCCCCGTTCGCCGGCATCACCGCACCGCTGCGCCATAACAGCGAAATCCGCCTGCTCGGGCACCGCCTGCAGATCCGCGCCGTGCCGGGTCATACCCGCGATCATATCAGTTATCTGCAACCGGACGAGCAGCCGCAGCTGTTCTGTGGCGACACCCTGTTCCTGGCCGGGTGTGGACGGCTGTTCGAAGGCACGGCGCGGCAGATGCTCGACGCGATGCACTATTTCGCCTCGCTGCCGGATCAGACGCAGATCTACTGCACCCACGAGTACAGCCTCGCCAACCTCACCTTCGCCGCCGCCGTGGAACCCGATAACGCCGATATCCGCGCCGTCACGGCGCGCTGCCAGGCGTTGCGCGAGCAGAACCGCCCCACCCTGCCCTCCAATATCGCGCAGGAGAAGCTGATCAATCCGTTCATGCGCACGGCCCAAGCCGCTGTCGTCGCCGCGGCAGAACGCTTCATCGGCAACCCGCTGGATAACGAGGTGGCGGTGCTGGCCAGTCTGCGGGAGTGGAAAAACCAGTTCTAGCTCAACTCCCGGCCAACTTCTGCCGGCAGGTTGAAAAAAGCGTGCCAAATCCATTTGACCGGACCTGACAGCATCCATAGAATGCCTGCGGGTTTCATTTCTGTTTCATTGGGTTGGCACCGCATGCGAAATTTTTACACCCTAACCGCAGCTCTGCTCTCTACCCTGCTACTGGCCGGCTGCCAGTCGGTGGCCACACGCCCATGGAACCCGCAGGTCGTGAGCGATTCGCCGACCATCATCATGCCGCTACGGCGTGCCGAACCCATCGCCGTCACGGTGACCCAGCCGCGCGCTAACAAGGCGGTCACCGCCGCGGTGCCGCAGCAGCGCAGAGCGGCGCGCCGGGCGGTACTCGAACCGCTGGTGGCGGAGCCCCTGGCCGGCGCCAGCGACGATAGCTGGGAACTGACCCGCCAGCATATGCGCCTGGAGCGCGGCCACCACCCCAGCATCGATGAGCAGCTGGCCTGGTTCCGCAAGCATTCCGACTATGTGCTCGAAGCCGCCAAGCAGGCCACCCCCTATTACCAATACGTGCTGTCCGAAGTGATCAAACGTCAGCTGCCCGCCGAGCTGGCGCTGCTGCCGATGGTCGAGAGCCGCTACAACCCCAATGCCGTCTCGCCGAGCCAGGCCACCGGGACCTGGCAGTTCATTCCCAGTACCGCAGACCTGTACGGCTTGCGCAACAACTGGTGGTACGACGGCCGCCGCGACATCATCGAGTCGACCCAGGCCGCGCTGGATTATCTGGAGTACCTGAACCAGCGTTTCGACGGCGACTGGCTGCTGACGCTGGCCGCCTATAACGGCGGCGAAGGCACCCTGTCCCGGTCGATCAAGCGCAACCAGAAAGCGGGCCGGGCAGCCGACTACTGGCACCTGGAGCTGCCGCGCGAGACCCAGCGCTATGTCCCCAAACTGCTGGCGATTGCCCAGATGATCGACACCCCGCAGCGGTACAACCTGACGCTGCCGGAAATCACTACCGCCCCCTATTTCGCCGTCGTGCCCCTGGATGGCCAGATCGAACTGAACAAGGCCGCCAAGCTGGCCGGTATCGCACCGGAGGAGCTGGCCCGCCTCAATCCCGGGTTCAGCCGCTGGGCCACCGATCCGGAAGGACCCCATCGCCTGCTGGTGCCGGTCTCCAGCGCCGCCCGCCTGCAACACGCACTGGCGGCATTGCCGGCCTCGGAGCGGGTCAGCTACGCCCGTTACAAGGTCCGCTCCGGCGACACCCTGTCCGGCATCGCCAAACGTTTCGGCACCCGCGTCGCCGTCCTGCGTAAATCCAACAACCTGGTCAAAAACCGTATCCGGACCGGCCAGGACCTGCTGATCCCGGCGCCGGCGCAATCCGCCGCGACCCAGGTCGCCAGCAACGAACAGCGGATCCACCGCGTCACCCGGGGCGACAACCTGTGGAAGATCGCCCGCCAGTACGGTGTCAGCACCGAGCAGCTGGCCGATTGGAACAGCCTCAGCGATTCCACCTCTCTGCGCCCGGGCCAGGATCTGATACTCTATCCGAACACTCAAGACCCGGGTTGATCGGATGGATAATCTCAGTCTTTTCATTATCGTCGTGTCGGTACTGCTGGCAGTGGTGTTCAAATGGTATCTGTTCCGCCGCATCCGTAGCTGGATCGACCAGGACCTGATCAAGGGACTGGCGGGCGGCGATGAGCAGCAGCGCCTGATGCTGATCGCAGCGGACAACGACTGGCGCCAGGCCGGTATGCGCCGCGCCGAGCGCCATCGCCGTCTCGAACGCTTAGCCGCCGGTGGCGAACCGGAGCCACGCTAGATTGTCTCACCTGATCAGCAGGCCTAACCTAAGCGACTGATACGACAGGGAGAACTCCGTGCTATCCAGGACCAGCAAAGCCCTTTTCCAATCTTTGGTCGGCATCGCCACACTCGTGATCGCGGGCTTATCGCTGGCACAGAACGCGCCGGTCCCGAGCCACGGCATCGCCATGCATGGCGACCTGAAGTACCCCGCCGACTTCACCCATTTCGACTACGCCAATCCCGACGCCCCCAAGGGCGGCAGCGTGACCCGCTCCGCGCTCGGCACCTTCGACAGTTTCAACTCCTTTATCGTCAAGGGCACCGAAGCGGATGGACTCGGCCTGATCTACGACAGCCTCACCACCCAGGCCCAGGACGAACCCTTCTCCGAGTACGGTTTGCTGGCCAAGGCGATCCTGCTGCCGGAGGACCGGCGCTGGATCGAGTTCGAGCTGCACCCCGAGGCGCGCTTCAGCGATGGCGTCGCGGTGACCGCCGCGGATGTGGTGTACACCTTCACCCTGCTGCGCGAACAGGGCAGTCCGTTCTACAAGGCCTACTACGCCGGTATCAGCAAGGTCGAGGCACTGAACGAGCACCGCGTACGGTTCGAGTTCGGCAGCGACGATAACCGCGAGCTGCCGTTGATCGTCGGCCAGGTGCCGATCCTGCCCAAGCACTACTGGGAGGGGCGTGACTTCACCGCCCCCAGCCTCGATATCCCGGTCGGTTCCGGCCCCTACACGATCGAGAAGTTCGATCCGGGCCGCTCCCTCACCTATCGGCGCAACCCCGACTACTGGGGCGCTGGGCTGGCGGTCAACCGCGGTCTCTACAACTTCGACCGGATCACCTACGATTACTATCGCGACGGCACCGTGGCACTGGAGGCGTTCAAGGCCGGTCAATACGATTTCCGCGAGGAGAACAGCGCCAAATCCTGGGCCACCGCCTATACCGGCACACCGTTCGATGACGGCCGTATCATCAAGAAGACGCTGCCGCACCAGAATCCGACCGGCATGCAGGCGTTCGTCATGAACACCCGCCGCCCGCTGTTCAGCGATGCCCGCGTACGCGAGGCGCTGGCCTACGCCTTCGATTTCGAGTGGACCAACAAGAACCTGTTCTACGGCGCCTACACCCGCAGCCACAGCTTCTTCTCCAACTCCGAAATGGCTGCCACCGAGCTGCCCACCGCCGCTGAGCTGAAGATCCTCGAGCCGATCCGCGACCAGGTGCCGCCGCAGGTGTTCAGCACGGTTTACCGCGCCCCCACCAGCAATGGCGACGGCCAGATCCGCGACCAGTTGCGCAGGGCGCTGCGCCTGTTGCGCGAAGCGGGCTGGCGACTCGATGACGGCGTGTTGAAGAACGCCCAGGGGGAAACCTTCAGCTTTGAAATCCTGCTGGTACAGAAGGAGTTCGAGCGCATCGTCGCTCCCTTCATCCGTAACCTGGAACGGATGGGGATCAACGCCAGCATCCGTATCGTCGACATCTCCCAGTACATCAACCGCATCCGCCAGTTCGACTTCGACATGATCGTCAGCGGCTTCGCCGAGTCCAACTCGCCCGGCAACGAGCAGCGCGACTTCTGGCACTCCAGCATGGCGGACCAGCCCGGCAGCCGCAACCTGATCGGCATCAAGAACCCGGCCGTGGATTACCTGGTCGAGCAGATCATCCAGGCCCCGGACCGCGCACAGCTGGTGCTGCGCACACGCGCCCTGGACCGGGTACTGCAGTGGAACCACTACGTGATCCCGCAGTTCCATATCAGCGCCTACCGGGTCGCCTACTGGGACAAGTTCGGCATGCCCGAGCAGCGTCCCAAATACGGTCTCGGTTTTGAAACCTGGTGGATCAAGCCCTGATGGCCGGCTATGTCCTGCGCCGTCTGCTGCTGATCGTCCCCACCCTGCTCGGGATACTGCTGCTCAACTTCATCATCATCCAGTTCGCGCCGGGGGGACCGGTGGAGCAGACCCTGGCCCACCTGCAGGGGATGGGGATCGATGCCAGCAGCCGCATCGGCTCGGGCCCGCAGTCCGATATCGCCGCCGGCAGCAATAGTGGCGGTGGCAATGGCTACCGTGGCGCCCAGGGGTTGCGTCCGGAGCTGGTCGCCGAGATCGAGCAGCTGTACGGCTTCGACAAACCGGCCCACGAGCGCTTCCTGAAGATGCTCGGCGATTACCTGAGCTTCGATTTCGGTCGCAGTTTCTACAGCGACAAGAGCGTGGTGCAGCTGATCATCGAGAAGATGCCGGTATCGATCTCGCTGGGGCTGTGGACCACGCTGTTGACCTACCTGATTTCGATCCCGCTCGGCATCCGCAAGGCGGTACGCGACGGTACGCCGTTCGATGTCTGGAGCAGCAGCGTCATCATCGTCGGCTACGCGATCCCGAACTTCCTGTTCGCGATCCTGCTGATCGTGCTGTTCGCCGGCGGCACCTACTTCGAGTGGTTCCCGCTGCGCGGCCTGACCTCGCCCGATTTCGACCAGTTGAGCCTGGGCCAGAAAGTGCTCGACTACTTCTGGCATATCACGCTGCCGGTGCTGGCGTCGGTGGTCTCCAGCTTCGCCACCTTGACCATGCTGACCAAGAACTCCTTTCTCGACGAGATCCACAAGCAGTATGTGCTGACCGCCCGCGCCAAGGGGCTGTCGGAGTCGGGGGTGCTCTACGGCCACGTGTTCCGCAATGCGATGCTGCTGATCATCGCCGGGATGCCCGCCGCACTGATCAGCATCTTCTTCACCGGCTCGATGCTGATCGAGGTGATCTTCTCGCTCGACGGCCTGGGGCTGCTCGGTTACGAAGCGGTGATCAACCGCGACTACCCGGTGATCTTTGGCACCCTGTATATCTTCACGCTGATCGGCCTGCTGTTGAAACTGGTCTCCGACCTGACCTACACCTTCGTCGATCCGCGCATCGATTTCGAGAGTCGGGAGGCCTGATGCAACTGACACCGCTGCAGCAGCGCCGCCTGCATGCCTTCCGTCGCAACCGCCGCGGCTTCTGGTCGCTGTGGATCTTCCTGATCCTGGTCGTGCTGAGCCTGGGGGCCGAGCTGATCGCCAACGACAAGCCGCTGCTGATCGGCTTCGGCGGCGAACTGTATACGCCGCTGCTGCATGACTATTCCGAGCTGACCTTCGGCGGCGAGTTCGACAGCCTGGCCGACTACAAGGACCCCTATATCCAACAGCTGATCACGGCCCGCGACGGCTGGATGGTCTGGCCCCCGATCCGCTTCAGCTACCGCACCATCAACTACGACCTGGCGGTGCCGGCCCCCTCGCCGCCCTCGGCGGAGAACTGGCTCGGTACCGACGACCAGGGCCGCGACGTGCTGGCCCGCGTGATCTACGGCTTTCGGATCTCGGTGCTGTTCGCGCTGGTATTGACCCTGGCCAGCTCCGTGGTCGGGGTCATGGCCGGCGCCGTGCAGGGCTACTACGGCGGCAAGGTCGACCTGCTGTTCCAGCGCTTTATCGAGATCTGGTCCGGCCTGCCGGTGCTGTTCCTGCTGATCATCCTGTCCAGTCTGGTGGAGCCCAACTTCTGGTGGCTGCTCGGCATCATGCTGCTGTTCTCGTGGATGAACCTGGTCGACGTGGTACGCGCCGAGTTCCTGCGCGGGCGCAATCTCGAGTATGTCCGCGCCGCCCGGGCCCTGGGACTGAGCAATCGCCTGATCATGTATCGCCACATTCTGCCCAATGCGATGATCGCCACGCTGACCTTCATGCCGTTCATCTTCAATAGCGGCATCGTCACGCTGACCGCACTCGACTTCCTTGGCTTTGGCCTGCCGCCGGGCTCGCCCTCCCTCGGCGAGCTGGTCGCCCAGGGCAAGGAGAACCTGCAGGCGCCCTGGCTGGGGCTGACCGCCTTTATCGCCCTGGCCTTGATGCTGTCACTGCTGATCTTCATCGGCGAGGCGGTGCGCGATGCGTTCGACCCGAGGAAGACCCTATGAGCGATACGCTGTTCGAGATCGACGCGCTGAGCGTCTGCTTCGGCGATCCGGCCCGGGTCGAGCCGGTGGTGCACGATGTCAGCTTCGCGCTGCGCAAGGGGCGCACGCTGGCGCTGGTCGGCGAATCCGGCTCCGGCAAATCGGTCACCGCGCTGTCGTTACTGAAGCTGCTGCCGCCGGGACTGGCCCACTACCCCAGCGGCAGTGTGCGTTACCAGGGCGAAGATCTGCTACAGGCCGGCGAGGCGCGTCTGCAGCAGATCCGCGGCAACCGCGTCGGCATGATCTTCCAGGAGCCGATGACCTCGCTGAACCCGCTGCACCGCATCGAGCGCCAGATCACCGAGACCCTGCGCCTGCACCGCGGCCAGAGCGGCGCCGTCGCCCGGCAACGCGCCCTGGAGCTGCTGCAGCTGGTTGGCATCAGGGATCCCGAGCAGCGCCTGCAGCAGTACCCCCATGAGCTGTCGGGCGGTCAACGCCAGCGCGTGATGATCGCCATGGCGCTGGCCAACGAACCGGAGCTGCTGATCGCCGACGAGCCGACAACGGCGCTGGATGTCACCATCCAGCAGCAGATCCTGGAGCTGCTGAGTCAGTTGCAGCAACAGCTCAACATGTCGGTGCTGCTGATCACCCACGACCTGAATATCGTGCGTCGCCACGCCCAGGATGTGTGTGTCATGTACCGCGGCGAGATCGTCGAACAGGGTGCCGCGGCGGCGATCTTCGCCTCCCCCCGGCACCCCTATACCCGCCAACTGCTCGATGCGGAGCCCCAGGGCACCCCCGCACCGGTCCCGGAGCCGCGCCAACCTCTGCTGCAGGCCCGCCAGCTGCGGGTCTGGTTCCCGATCAAACGCGGCTTCTTCAAACGCACGGTGGGGCATATCAAGGCCGTGGATGGCGTATCGCTGAACCTCGACCGGGGCGAAACCCTCGGCATCGTCGGCGAATCGGGCTCGGGCAAATCGACCCTGGCCCAGGCGCTGCTGCGCCTGCAGAGTTCGCGGGGCGATATCCACTTTGACGGTCAGCCGATCCACACCCTGAACCAACAGGCGGTCAAACCCCTGCGCCGCCAGATGCAGATCGTATTCCAGGACCCCTACGGCAGTCTCAGCCCGCGCCTCTCCATCGCCGAAATCATCGCCGAGGGTCTTGGCGTGCACGGCGTGACCAGCCGCCAGGAGCAGGAACAGCGGGTGATCGAGGTACTGCAGGACGTCCGCCTCGACCCCGAGGTCAGGCACCGCTATCCCCACGAGTTCTCGGGCGGACAGCGCCAGCGTATCGCCATCGCCCGCGCCCTGATCCTCAAACCGCAACTGATCGTGCTGGACGAACCGACCTCGGCCCTCGATCGCACCGTGCAGAAACAGATCGTCGAGTTACTGCGCGAACTGCAACAGCGCTATCAGCTCAGCTACCTGTTCATCAGCCACGACCTGGCCGTGGTGCGTGCGCTCAGCCACCAGGTCCTGGTAATGCATCGCGGCAAGGTGGTCGAAAGCGGACCGGCCAGCGCGATCTTCGAGGCACCGGCCCACCCCTACACCCGGCAGCTGCTGCAGGCCGCCGAGCTGGCCTGACGTAACGCAAGCCGCCGGCAAACCGGCACCCCGCAGATCGACCCAGAGGCCGAAATAACAAGGGGCGCAATTGCGCCCCTTGTTATTGTCAGCCGGTCACTGTCATCGATCTCAATTCAGCTGGATCTCGGCCGCCTTCTTCAGCGTATCGAGGTGCATCTGATATTCGAGCTGGCCGCGCTGGTTGCTCAACATCGCCGCCAGCGACCTGCGTTCCTCATCGCTCAGCTCGGTCGAACCCGCCTGCACGGCATGCAGGGCGACGATGGTCTGCGAACCATCCGCCTGAGCCACCAGGGCGTACTCCGGCTGCTGATCGCGCGGGCGCGGCATGCTGAACACCTGGCGCAGCACCGTCGCCGGCACATCCTGAGCCGCACGGTCGACCGCACGCGGCTCCGTCCATTGCAACTGCGGGGCCAGGTCAGCCAGGGCTTTACCCTGCTGCAGCCCGGCCAGCCACTGCTCGGCCTGCTGCGCGGCGACGCTACGCGCCTTGTCGCTGCGGACCTGCTGCTCGATCTGGGGCCGTACCTCGTCCAGGCTCAGCTGACGCGGCTCGACATGCTCGTGCAGATGGATCACCACCGTGCGTCCGGCATCCAGCTCCAGCGGATCGCTGTTCAGCTGATCCTTCAGGATCTGATCGGAGAATGCCGCCTCGACCACCCGCGGTGACAGGCTGAGCGCATCGGCACCGCCCTTACGGGAGAACAGCTCGCTGGTCCGTATCTGCAGCCCCAGCTCGTCGGCCGCGCTCTGCAGGTCGGTGGAGGAGAAGCTCAGGTCCGCCAGCCGCTCCAGCGCCGCGACATACTGCTGCTCGGCCTTGCCCTGCGCCACCTGGTCGCGCAGATCGGTTTCCGCCTCGGCCAGGGTCGGGACCTCCGTCTGACGCACGCCATCGACCTTGATCAGGTGGTAGCCGAACTCGGTGCGCACCGGTTCCGAAACCGCCCCCTCGGCCAGCGAGAACAGCGCTTTTTCGAACGGCTCGACGAATACGCCGCGACCGTTATAACCCAGTTCGCCACCTTCGGCGGCAGACCCCAGGTCCGCCGACTCGCGCTTGGCAACCGCGGCGAAATCGGCACCGTCCAGGATCTCCTGGCGCAGCGCGTTGGCTTTCGCCAGTGCCGCCGCATCGTCGCGCTCGGCGTTGATATCGATCAGGATATGCCGCGCAGAGCGCTCCTCCTGGGATTTGAAGCCATCGACCAATTGCTGGTAGGCGGACTGGATCTCGGCGGCGCTGACCTCATCGGGACGCGCGAAATCCTCCCGGTCCAGCTCGACATAATCGACCCGCACCTGCTCCTCGGTCACGAAGTTCGCTTTCTGCTGCTCGTAGCTGGCCGCAATCTCGCTTTCGTCGACGCTGACGGCGGTCGGATCGGCCGGCAGTGTCACCCAGCTCAGCTCGCGCGTCTGGCGGTCCAGCGCGATCAGCCGTTCCAGCTCATCGTTGGTGGCAAAGGCCGACAGCAGATAACCGCTGCGCTCCTGATCGATCAGCTTCTCTTTGCGTACCAGGTCGCGGTACAGCAGCGGCGTCAAACCGGCACCGCGCAGGACCGATTCGAACTGGGCCCGATCGAACTTGCCGTCGATCTGGAACTGCGGGGTATTGACGATCAGCTGGTCGATCATCTCCTCGGAAAGGTGGAACCCCATCTCCTGCGCCGACTGCAGCAGCAGTGTGCGCTGCACCAGCCCATCGATCACCATCTGGCGCAACTGTTTCTCATCAATCGCGGCGGGATCGGCGTTCTCACCCATCTGCGCGAGGATCTGGCGCCGCTGCAGCTCGATACCCTGCTGCAGCTCCTGGTTCGATACTTTCTCACCATTGACCTCGATCGGCGCGGGCTCGCGGTTGGTGAGACTGACCAGCGACTCGACCCCCCAAAGTGCGAAGGTGATCACGATCAGACCGACGATCACCTTGGCGATAATGCCGGTGGTGTTTTCCCTGATGGTTTGAAGCATTGTCTGCAATAACCTTAATTGGGTTCTAACGATGACGGCTATAAAAAAAGCGCATTCAGGTTGAATGCGCTTTTCTTGACCTGGCGGAACGGACGGGACTCGAACCCGCGACCCCCTGCGTGACAGGCAGGTATTCTAACCAGCTGAACTACCGCTCCCGAACCTGATTCCTTGACGGATCAGCGCCGGTTACTTGTTAACAGCGTCTTTCAGCGCTTTACCCGGCTTGAACGTCGGCAGCGTCGCAGCAGCAATCTCGATCGGGTTGCCAGTCTGCGGGTTGCGACCAGTGCGCGCAGCGCGCTCTTTTACAGAAAATGTACCGAAACCTACCAGCGCAACTGCCTCGCCCTTCTGCAGAGCCCCAGTTACTGCGTCCAGTGCGGCGTCAAGCGCGCGCCCGGCTGCAGCCTTGGGAATATCGGCTGAAGCGGCAATTGCGTCGATCAGTTCAGACTTATTCACATTGTTCCCCTTTTAATGTATCGAGTCGTTATTTTGCTCTAACTGTAAACTAGCCCAGCATATAGTCAGGCACTTTATACCAACTGCCCAAAATGGGTGTCAACTGGCCGCAGCCCTTTTATTCCGCGGCTTCCGGCTAATGTGTACTCAGTTGTCCGGCGTCATTTTTCCCTTTCTGGGGCTCCGCCGCAACCACTTTATCTTCCTCTTCGGTGAGCGGTTTCGGCTGATAGGCCAACGCTATATCGAGCACCTCATCGATCCACTTAACCGGCTTAATGACGAGATCCGCTTTGATATTGTCAGGAATCTCCTTGAGATCGCGCTGATTTTCGTCAGGAATAATGACGGTTTTGATCCCCCCGCGGTGGGCGGCCAGCAGCTTCTCCTTCAGTCCACCGATCGGTAAAACTTGTCCGCGCAGCGTGATTTCGCCGGTCATCGCCACATCGGCGCGTACCGGAATGTGGGTCAGTGCCGACACCAGCGCTGTGCACATACCGATACCGGCGCTCGGACCATCCTTCGGTGTCGCCCCCTCCGGCACGTGGATATGGATATCGTGCTTCTCGTGGAAGTCGGAGCGGATGCCCAGGCTGCGCGCCCGGCTTCTGACCACGGTCATCGCGGCCTGGATCGACTCCTTCATCACATCGCCGAGCGAGCCGGTATGGATCAGACGTCCCTTGCCCGGCACCACGGCGCTCTCGATGGTCAGGATATCGCCCCCCACCTGGGTCCAGGCCAGGCCGGTCACATGGCCGATCAGATCCTGCTCCTCGGCCATGCCGAACTTGTACTTCTGCACCCCGCAGTAGTGTTCCAGCTCCGCCTCGGTCACCACCCGATGGCCTTCGCCGGTACCGAGCGTCACCTCCTTGATCACCTTACGGCAGATCTTGGCGATCTCCCGCTCCAGACCGCGCACGCCGGCTTCGCGGGTGTAGTAGCGAATCAGACCGACCACGGCGGAATCGGCGATCTCAAGCTCTTTCTCACGCAGGCCGTTTTGCTTGATCTGTTTCGGGATCAGGTACTTACGGGCGATGTTGAGCTTTTCATCCTCGGTGTAACCGGGGATGCGGATGATCTCCATGCGGTCCAGCAGCGGACCCGGGATGTTCATCGAGTTCGAGGTGCAGACGAACAGCACGTCGGACAGGTCGTAATCGACCTCCAGGTAGTGGTCGTTGAAGGTGCTGTTCTGCTCCGGGTCGAGCACTTCCAGCAGCGCCGACGCCGGATCGCCGCGGTGGTCCATGCCCATCTTGTCGATCTCATCGAGCAGGAACAGCGGGTTTTTCACCCCGACCTTGGCCATCTTCTGCACCAGCTTGCCGGGCATGGAACCGATGTAGGTACGGCGATGGCCGCGGATCTCGGCCTCGTCGCGCACCCCACCCAGCGCCATGCGCACATACTCGCGGTTGGTGGCGCGGGCGATGGAGCGCCCGAGCGAGGTTTTGCCGACCCCCGGAGGCCCTACCAGGCACAGGATCGGCCCCTTCAGCTTCTTGACCCGCTTCTGCACCGCCAGGTATTCGATGATGCGCTGCTTGACCTCCTCCAGACCGTAGTGGTCCTCGTTGAGGATCTTCTCGGCACGCTTCATATCCATGCGCACCTTGGTCTTCTTGCTCCAGGGGATCTGCAGCATCCAGTCGATGTAACCGCGCACCACGGTCGCCTCGGCGCTCATCGGCGACATCATCTTCAGCTTGTTGAACTCGGCCAGGGTCTTGTCCAGCGCCTCCTTGGGCATCCCGGCGGAATCGATCCGCCCCCTCAGCTCATCCATATCGCTGGCGCCGGATTCGTCCATATCGCCGAGCTCTTTCTGAATCGCCTTCATCTGCTCATTCAGATAGTACTCGCGCTGGCTCTTCTCCATCTGCTTCTTGACCCGGCCGCGGATCCGTTTCTCGACCTCGACCAGGTCGATCTCCGCTTCCATCAGCGACATCAGGTGCTCCAGCCGCTCACGGGCGCCGAGCATCTCCAGCAGCTTCTGCTTCTCCTCGAGCTTCAGCGCCATGTGCGCGGCGATGGTATCGGCCAGGCGGCTGACATCCTCGATGTTCTGCAACGACGCCAGCACCTCGGACGGGATCTTCTTGTTGACCTGGATATAACGCTCGAACTGATCCAGCGCCGTACGCTTGTAGACATCGGCTTCGGAATCGTTGATCGGGCCCACCTCCAGCACCTCGACCAGTGCCGTGTAATGGTCTTCGGCGTCGCTCAGACGCAGAATGCTCGCCCGCTCCTCCCCTTCGACCAGCACCTTGACGGTGCCGTCCGGCAGTTTCAGCATCTGCAGCACCGTCGCCACGGTACCGGTGCTGAACAGGTCGTCAAACGAGGGCTCATCCTCGGAAGCGCTGCGTTGGGCCACCAGCAGTATCTGCTTGTCGCCCGCCATCGCCAGCTCCAGTGCCTGAATCGACTTTTCCCGTCCCACGAACAGCGGTATCACCATGTTGGGATACACCACCACATCGCGTAACGGCAGCACTGGAAGCTCGACGGTCACCGCATGTTTAGATTCTAGTTCCATGATGAGTGCCTCTTAACAGCGCACCAACCCGGGCGGACTGGCGCAAAAATACAGAATGTGAACATCTATGGGGGCCGACAGCCTGATTACAAGCGTTCGGTTCCTCTTTGCTGTAATTATGGCGGATGGAGGTGGGGCTGGTTCAGTTATAACAGGTCGCAGGCCGGCCCACAAACAGGAAAAAGGCCCGCCCCCGGGGAGGGAAGCGGGCCCCAGGCGTGGATTTTACTTGTAGTAAGCGTTGCTGGTTTCGCTGTGATCGGTGACGTCGCGTACGCCGACCAGGCCGGGGATGCGCTCGACCAGGGTTTTCTCGACACCGTCTTTCAGCGTCAGATCCACCGCGGAGCAGCCCTGGCAACCGCCGCCAAAGCGCAGGATCGCGATCTGCCCGCCCTCGCCCTCGATCAGCTCCACCAGCTTCACCTCACCACCGTGAGAGGCCAGGCCGGGGTTGATATCGGAGTAGAGAACGTAGTTGATCTGCTCTTCGATCGGACTGTCCGGCGAGACCCGCGGCAGCTTGGCATTGGGCGCCTTGATCGTCAGTTGTCCACCCATCCGGTCCTCGGCGAAATCGATGGTGGCTTCGGCCAGGTAGGGCAGGCTGTTGCGTTCGATATAGAAGCGCAGCAACTCCAGATCCAGAATCTCATCCCCGGCATCGACCTCGTCCGGGCGACAGTACGCCAGGCAGGTTTCGGCGTAGGGGGTGCCCGGTTGCGTGACGAACAGACGTACCGCGATTCCTGCAACCTCCTGCTTGGCCAGCAGCTCGGCCAGGTAATCTTCGGCGCTCTTTGTGACGTTAATATCCATACTCAGAAACCTTGCTGATAGATGAAGCGATGGGGTAAGGATACACCCTTCCAAATACCCAGTAAAACGATCAGTTATTAGCCATCAGTAGCGTTCCCGCGAGCGCGCTTCCCATAGTCGCCGCGCCTCCTCCAGCAGGGCCGTCACGTCACAGGGCCGATCCGGGTGCAACAGCCGCAGCACCATCGCCAGTGTCGAAACGACAGCTCCCTCGCCATAGGGATGTTCGATCTCGCCGCGCCACAGCCGCAGCAGTTCCTGCGGTTCGAGC
>QKGH01000305.1 GCA_003250495.1 Marinobacterium sp. | reverse complement strand
TTACCGAGCAGGGCTCTCATGGACATATCTCCCGGGGTTTGGACAGACGGATTTTAAGTTGCATAAAGGCGCAAGTTAATTTCGATAACTTGTAATTTATCAAACTTAATCCGCTGTCTAAAGTGCGCTCATCGATGTGCGCAACGCGTGCGCATAAACCTGCCGATTAGGACGAGCTTAACCATGAATCAAGCCAAAGCCGCCGGGCTGACCGAAGCCCAGCTCGATGCGTACTGGATGCCCTATACCTCCAACCGCGAATTCAAGGCCAACCCGCGCATCATCACCGGCGCCGAAGGGTGCTACCTGATCGATGCCGAAGGGCGCAAGATCCTCGACGGCCTGTCCGGCCTGTGGACCTGCGGTGCCGGCCACAACCGTCCGGAGATCGCCGAGGCGGTCGCCAAGCAGCTGCGCACGCTGGATTACGCCCCGGCGTTCCAGTATGGCCACCCCACGGTGTTCAAGCTCTCCGAGCGTATCGCGCAGATGGCGCCGGCCGACCTGAACCGGGTGTTCTACACCAACTCCGGTTCCGAATCCGCCGATACCTCCACCAAGATCGCCCGTGCCTACTGGCGCCAGAAGGGCCAGCCGACCAAGACCCGGATCATCGGTCGGGCCAAGGCCTACCACGGCTGCAGCTGGGGCGGCATCAGCTTCGGCGGCATCGGCGGTAACCGCAAGCTGTTCGGCCAGGCGGTAGAAGCCGACCATCTGCACCACACCTGGCGTCCGGAGCAGGCGTTCACCCGCGGCCAGCCGCAGCAGGGCGCCGAGTTCGCCGACGAGCTGGAACATCTGGTGGCGCTGCACGATGCCTCCAACATCGCCGCGGTCATCGTCGAGCCGTTCTCCGGTTCCGCCGGGGTCATCATCCCGCCGGTGGGCTACCTGAAGCGCCTGCGCGATATCTGCACCAAGCACAACATCCTGTTGATCTTCGACGAGGTGATCACCGGTTTCGGCCGTGCCGGCGGTACGTTCGGTGCCGAGGTGTTCGGTGTGGTACCGGACATGATCAACGTGGCCAAGCAGATCACCAACGGCGCCATCCCGATGGGCGCGGTGATCGTGCGTGACGAGATCTACGAAGCGTTCATGGAAGCCGGCGGTGCGTTCCACAACGTGGAGCTGCCCCACGGTTATACTTACTCCGGCCACCCGGTGGCCTGCGCGGCCGCGATGGCGTCGCTGGATATCCTCGAGAAGGAGCAGCTGATCCCGCGCGTGGCGGAGATGGCGCCGTTGTTCGAAGAGAAGATCCACAGTCTCAAGGGCACCAAACATGTCAGCGATATCCGTAACTTCGGGTTTGCGGCCGGTCTGAGCATCGAGGCCAAAGATGGCGACCCGGCGATCCGTCCCTACCTGATCGCGATGGAGTGCTGGAAGAAGGGCGTGTACGTCCGTTACGGCGGCGACACCATCCAGCTCGGTCTGCCGTTCATCATGGAAGCGGAGCAGATCGACCAGATCGTCAACGTACTGGGCGATGCAATTAACAGTGTGGAGTGAGCCGGGTCTCCCGGCTCCACCCGGCCATGGGTAACCCAGCACCACTATACCCGGCACCACTATAAGAGTTTTCAGGAGTAAAGCAGTGACAACGACTATCGGACATTTCATCGGCGGCGAGAGCGTACTGACCGGCGGCCGTACCCAGCCGATCTATAACCCCTCCACCGGTGAGGTTTGCGGAGCGGTCGAACTGGCCAGCGTCGCAACCGTGGAACAGGCGATTGCCAACGCCAAGGCCGCCTATCCGGAGTGGCGCAACACGCCGCCGGCCAAGCGTGCCCAGGTGATGTTCCGCTTCAAGATGCTGCTCGAAGAGCGTGCGGACCAGATCTGTGAACTGATCAGCCGCGAACACGGCAAGGTGCTGCACGACGCCCGCGGCGAACTGCAGCGCGGTATCGAAAACGTGGAATACGCCTGCGGGATTCCCGAACTGCTGAAGGGTGAACACAGCCGCAACGCCGGCCCGGCCATCGACAGCTGGAGCGAGTTCCAGCCGCTGGGCGTGGTCGCTGGTATCACCCCGTTCAACTTCCCGGCCATGGTGCCGCTGTGGATGTGGCCGAGCGCGGTGATGTGCGGTAACACCTTCGTGTTGAAACCCTCCGAGCGCGATCCCTCCAGCGTGCTGATGATCGCCCAGCTGGCGATGGAAGCAGGGCTGCCGGCCGGCGTGCTGAACGTGGTCAACGGCGACAAAGAGGCGGTGGATACCCTGCTGCACTCCGACACCGTACAGGCGGTCAGCTTCGTCGGTTCCACCCCGATCGCGCACTACATCTACACCGAAGCCGCCAAGTCCGGCAAACGCTGCCAGGCACTGGGCGGAGCGAAGAACCACTCCATCGTGATGCCGGACGCCGATCTGGACAACGCCGTCAACGCCCTGATGGGCGCGGCCTACGGCTCCTGCGGCGAGCGCTGCATGGCGATCTCCGTGGCGGTTGCCGTCGGTGACGAAGTGGCCGACAAGCTGGTGGCCGCACTGAAAGGGAAGATCGCCGGCCTGAAAGTGGGCTCCGGTCTCGACAACAGCAACGAGATGGGTCCGCTGGTAACCGCTCAGGCGCGTGACCGCGTGGTGGGCTATATCGATGCCGGCGTCGAGCAGGGCGCCGAACTGGTGGTCGACGGTCGCGGTATCAAGGTGCCGGGTCACGAGAACGGCTACTTCGTCGGTGCGACGCTGTTCGACCGTGTCACCCCGGATATGAGCATCTATACCGATGAGATCTTCGGCCCGGTGCTGGTGGTCGTGCGCGTCAACTCCATGCAGGAGGGGATCGAGCTGATCAACGCCCACGAGTACGGCAACGGTACCTGCATCTTCACCCGTGACGGCGAAGCGGCACGCTACTTCTCCGACCAGATCCTGGTGGGGATGGTCGGTATCAACGTCCCGCTGCCGGTGCCGGTCTCCTACCACAGCTTCGGTGGCTGGAAACGCTCGCTGTTCGGTGACCTGAGTGCCTACGGTCCGGATTCCGTGCGCTTCTACACCCGCCGCAAGACCATCACCCAGCGCTGGCCCTCCAGCGGTGTGCGTGAAGGGGTGACCTACTCCTTCCCGAGCTGAGTATCGGGCGGAAATGCCGGCGGACGACTGTGTGTAACGTAGGTTGCGAGCAGTAAAAACGCCGCCGTGCACCGACAGGCCATAGGGCCGACTGAAAACGCCAGGGTCGTTAGATCCTGGCGTTTTTATTTTACGATCCGAAACAGTCGCTAATTCCCTTGGGAGCCTATCCTGATTCCGCTGGGAACCCTTCCATTGTATTAATCTGAATACAGTTTTGTGGCGGAACCTCCCATAGAACCCTTCCCGTTATCCTCTCGTTTGTTACGCCAATTTTTAGCTAT
>QKGH01000226.1 GCA_003250495.1 Marinobacterium sp. | reverse complement strand
CCCCCGCTCCACCAGCAGTTGCTCGACACTGCGCCCTTCGACATAGAGATGCGCCAGTGCACGCCCATAATGGTCCGTCGCCTGCGTACCGACACTCAGCGCGATCCGGTCCGCGCCCGCCAGCACCTGCTGCAGCGCGCGCCGCGCCGCTTGCGCACCCGGCTGGTCGGGCCTGCCGTCGCGGCCGATCTCCGGCGCATTGATCCCGATCAGTCGTACCGACTGCCCGCTGTCCAACCGCACGGTATCGCCATCGATCACCTTCCGCACCTGCACCGATCGATCGAACGCCAGGCGCGGGCACTCCGCCGCCAGCACCGCCTGCAGCGGCAACGCCAGCCATATCAACAACACCCAGGCTCTCATACCCATCTCCCATCCACCGTGCCGAAGCCTATCGCAGAATCTCCGCCGCCATCTCGACAGCAGACGCTTGGCAACGCTACACGGACTGCGCGCATCTGTCCGCCGCCTCATGCCCGCTTGCCACTCCGCCCTCCCTAAACGGTGTCGTTTTATACTACGACAAGTTACGGAACCGACTGCGTACGACAATTTCGATCCCGGTATCAGAGAACAGCATGGCATCGCTTTCATCCCAGCCTGGAACCTATACTCTGCTTTCCCGGCCACCGGGCGATGCGCGAGCGGCCGGACCGTCGCGGCTGTCAATGTTAAACAGCGGAGTCCCCTCCAGAAGTCCCGTCCGCAGAGCTTAGCGGCCCTTGCAAAGCTTCGCTGGCGCTATTGAAAAACGCGACATGGAGGACATAGATAGATGGATGACAGAGATATATAGATAGTAAGGAAAGAGACCTTGACGCTCGCACAGATTGAACAGACGTTGCGAACCGACCCGGCCGTCATGCTCTACTTCAGCGCACCGACCTGCGGCGTCTGCCACGCGCTGAAGCCGAAACTGAGCGCCGCGATCGAAGCAAACTTCGACGCCTTCACCCTCATCGACATCGATATCTCCGCCACACCGGAGATCAGCGCACACTTCGGCGTCTTCACCGTCCCGACGGTGGTGGTCTTCCTCGACGGACGGGAGTTCCTGCGCAAAAGCCGCAATATGAGCGTCGGCCAGGTCATCGAGGAGATCCGCCGCCCCTACCAGATCCTGCGGCCCGAAAGATCAAACCCGGGGGGAAACATCCCCACCTAGGGTCGGTCACACTCCTCCGGCTTTCACCGACTGTAAAACGTCGTGGCAGCGGCCGCCCTGGCCCGGCAGGAGTCGGCCGGCAAACGCCCCGCCCCGCATTGAACATGCTGCCGGCGCCGATCGGCCAACAAAAAAGGCACCCCTTGGGGTGCCTTTTCTGGAAACCGTATCCGGCCTGAGCGCTTACTTCTTGAGTGAGCGAGCACCGAAACGCTTGTTGAAGCGGTCGACACGACCACCGGTGGAAGCTTCTTTCTGCTTACCGGTGTAGAACGGGTGGCACTGGCTGCAAACGTCGACCAGCATGTCCTGACCCAGGGTAGAGCGGGTCTTCATGACGTTACCGCAAGAGCAGGTAACGGTGATATCGGTGTATTCCGGATGGATACCAGCTTTCATTTCGAAACCTCGGAAAGTTGTTTAATGTGCCGCCACCTGCCATTCCAGTGATAGGGCAGGCACCGCACGATCAACAGAAGCCAAGCCATGGAGGGCGGATTTCATGACCTCAGGCCAGAAACCCCGTGCTTCTGCAGCGAAACCGTTTTACGTAAGGCGGCGAATTATACAGAACCCACCAGCCCCAAGCAATACGAGACCGACACCCAGCGCGGCTCGGCCCGGCACCCGGCCCATGCTATGCTGTCCGACCTTTTATCCCGAAGCCAAGCCGTTACCCGGAACCTGACCGACGTGATTCTGCGCATCGCCCTGCCCACGCCACTGCATCGCCTGTTCGATTACCGGACGCTGCCGCAGATCGACCAGCCGCTGCTGCCCGGCATCCGGGTCTTGGTGCCGTTTGGCAGACGCGAGCTGGTCGGCATCCTGGTTGAGACCGCCGAGCAGAGCGAGCTGCCCCTGAACAAGCTGAAACCGGTACACGCCCTGCTCGACCGCCAGCCGGTGCTGGATCCGATCCTGTTCCAGCTCGGCCTGTGGGCGGCCCGCTACTATCAGCACCCCCCCGGGGACGCACTGCAGCAACTGCTCCCCACGCTGTTGCGCCAGGGACAGCCCGCCGACTTCGTCCACGCCACGCTGTGGCGGGCCGCGTCCGGCGCCCGCGACGATCGCCTCAGCAGCAGCGCGCATCGCCAGCGCGAACTGCTGCAACTGCTGCTCGAACACCCGCAGGGGATCAGCGCCGACGCATTACGTGCAGAGGGCGCCCAGACCGCATTGCTGAAGACGCTGGCGGAGAAGGGGTTGGCGGAAAGCTTCCTGCAACATCCCCATCCGCTGCCGGCCGACGCCGATGCCCAGCCGCTACGGGAGCCCGCACTGCCACTGCACGGCGAACAGCTCGCCGCCCTGACCGCCATCCACGCCCATAGCGGCTTCCACTGCTTCCTTCTATATGGCGTCACCGGTTCCGGCAAAACGGAGATCTACCTGCAGGCGATCGAAAAGGTTTTGCACCAGGGCAAGCAGGCACTGGTCCTGGTACCGGAGATCGGACTGACGCCGCAGACGCTGGAGCGCTTCCGCCGCCGCTTCCGGGTCCCGGTGCACGCGCTGCATTCGAACCTGACCGATCGCGCCCGCCTCGACACCTGGCTGCTGGCCCGCGAGGGCCAGGCCCGCATCATTATCGGCACCCGTTCGGCGCTGTTCACACCGCTGCGCAACCCGGGCCTGATCATCATCGACGAGGAGCACGACAGCTCGTTCAAGCAGCAGGATGGCTTTCGCTATCATGCCCGCGATCTGGCGATCAGCCGCGCCAAGCGCGAGGGGATACCGATCATCCTCGGCAGCGCCACGCCATCGCTGGAATCGCTGCACAACGCGCTGCAGGGGCGCTACCAGTTGCTGCCGCTGACCCAACGCGCCGGCAACGCACTGCCGCCGCGTTTCGAGCTGCTCGATATCCGTCAGCAACCGCTCGACTCCGGCCTGTCCGCGCCCCTGCTGCAGCGCATGCGCCAACATATCGAGGCCGGCACCCAGGTGCTGCTGTTCCTGAACCGGCGCGGCTTTTCCCCCTCGTTGATCTGCGAACAGTGCGGTCATGTCGTCGACTGCACCCGCTGCGACGCACACATGACGCTGCACCGCAATCCGCCCCACCTGCACTGCCATCACTGCGACCGCCAGACCCCGATCCCCCGCGCCTGCGCCCATTGCGGCAGCGAGGAGCTGAAGCCGCTGGGGATAGGCACCGAGCGCGCCGAAGATACGCTGCAACGCCACTTCCCCCACACCCCGGTATTGCGCGTCGACCGCGACAGCACGGCGCGCAAATCGGCGTTGGAGAAGATCATGGCTCAGGTCAATAGCGGCGAGCCCTGCATCCTGCTCGGCACCCAGATGCTGGCCAAGGGGCATCACTTCCCCAAGGTCACCCTGGTCGCCATTCTCGACGCCGACGCCGGCCTGTTCAGCGCCGACTTCCGCGGCATGGAGCGCACCGCCCAGCTGATCCTGCAGGTGGCCGGTCGCGCCGGTCGCGCCGACCATCCCGGCGAAGTGCTGCTGCAGACCCGCCACGCCGAGCATCCGATGCTGCAGACGCTGATCGGCGCCGGCTACCAGGATTTCGCCTTGCAGGAGCTGAACCTGCGCCGCCAGGCCCAACTACCCCCCTTTGCCCACCAGGTGCTGCTGCGGGCCGAAGCGCCGCACCAGGGCCGGGCCGAGCAATTCCTGCAGCGGTTGCGGCAGCAACTGCTCGCGCAACATCCATTGCCGCCGGACCTGCAACTGATCGGCCCCTTCCCGGCCATGATGGAGCGCCGTGGCGGGCTGTTCCGCGCCCTGCTGCAGGTCAGCGCGCGCCAGCGCGCACCGCTGCACGCCTGGCTCGAGCAGTTGGTCGCGCTGCTCGAACAACACCCCGATGCCCGGCGGGTGCGCTGGACCCTGGACGTGGACCCGGTCGATAACTACTGACCCCCTCACCACCATGAGCCGACAAGATCCCGAAGCGGTTGGCAATCCCACCCCCAGGGCAGATATAATGTGCGGTTTCCTGAACCTGTTCACTTACGCCCACAGCGCCGGGTCGCACTCGCCGACCGGCATCCCAGGGTACGCCAGGGTACGTTGATGAAAGAACTTATCGCACAGCTGATCGATACGGCGCTGCACACACTGATTGCGGACGGCACCCTGCCGGCCGATATCCAGGCCAACATCATGGTCGAAAACACCCGGGACAAATCCCACGGTGACTTCGCCTCCAATATCGCCCTGACCCTGGCCAAAGCCGCGCGCAGCAATCCGCGTCAGCTGGCCGAGAAGCTCTGCGCGGCACTACCGGCTTCCGACAGCCTCGACAAGACCGAGATCGCCGGCCCCGGCTTCATCAACTTCTTTATCACCCAGGCCTCGGCCTATGCCGTGGTCGGCCAGATCCTGGAGCAGGGCATCCAGTTCGGCCGCGTGGCGCCGGGCCAGGGACCGCGGGTACAGGTTGAGTTCGTATCCGCCAACCCGACCGGGCCGCTGCATGTCGGCCACGGCCGCGGCGCCGCCTACGGCGCGACGGTGTCCGACCTGCTGGAAGCCGCCGGCGTCCAGGTCGAGCGCGAATACTACGTCAACGATGCCGGCCGGCAGATGAACATCCTCGCCGCCAGCGTCTGGCTGCGCTACCTGGAACTGCTCGATGGCGAGCTGACCTTCCCGGCCAACGGCTACCAGGGCTTCTACATCCGCGATATCGCCCACGACCTGCAGAACACCTACGGCGACCGCTTCCTGCGCCCGGTGACCGAGGTGTTCGACGGCATCTGCGCCGACGAACCGGCCGGCGGCGACAAAGAGAAGCATATCGATGAGCTGATCGAGCGCGCCCAGCGACTGCTCGGCGACGACTACACGCTGGTGTTCGACGCCGGTCTGAACTCCATTCTGAGCGATATCCGCGAAGATCTCGGCGAGTTCGGTGCCGAATACCAGGTCTGGTTCTCCGAACGCTCGCTGACCAGCAACGGCGACGTCGACAAGGCGCTGCAGACGCTGACCGACAAGGGCTACATCTACGAACAGGAGGGCAACCTCTGGTTCCGCTCCACCGATTTCGGCGATGACAAGGACCGCGTGGTCAAACGCGCCAACGGCCAGACCACCTACTTCGCCTCCGATATCGCCTATGTGCAAAACAAATTCGAACGCGGTTTCGACAAGCTGCTGTATATCTGGGGCGCCGATCACCACGGCTATATCGTACGTTTGAAAGCCGCCTGCCAGGCATTGGGATTCGATCCGGAACGCGTGATCGTCAAACTGGTGCAGTTCGCCATCCTGTACCGCGGCGGCGATCGGGTGCAGATGTCGACCCGCTCCGGCTCCTTCGTCACCCTGCGCGAACTGCGCGAAGAGGTCGGCGCCGACGCCTGCCGCTTCTTCTACGTGACCCGCAAGGCGGATCAGCACATGGACTTCGACCTGGATCTGGCCAAGTCCGAATCCAAGGACAACCCGGTCTACTACATCCAGTACGCCCACGCCCGTGTCTGCTCGGTGCTGCGCAAGCTGGAGGAGAACGGCATGGCCTGGGACCAGGCCGCGGGCCTGGCGGCGCTGCCGCTGCTCGACAGCGAGGTGGAGCGCGACCTGGTGACCCAGCTCGGCAAGTACCCGGAGCTGCTGCAGAACGCGGCACTGAACTACGAGCCGCACCTGCTCGCCAACTACCTGCGCGACCTGGCCGGCGACTTCCACGCCTACTACAACGCCAACAAGATGCTGATCGACGATGCCGCGCTGCGTAACGCCCGCATCACCCTCAGCGGGGCGGTACGCCAGGTGCTCGCCAACGGCCTGACCCTACTCGGCGTCAGCGCCCCGGACCAGATGTAAGCGAACGGATCGACCGATGGCCCGCCAGGATTACGCCCAGAAACGCCGCAGCAACAACTCCGCCAGCCGCAAGGCGCCCGCGCGCAAGCGTCCGGCGCCACCGCCACCCCGGCGTACCCCCTGGGGACTGGTGCTGGCGGTGTTGATTGCGGTGGGTGGCCTGAGCTTCCTGCTGTTCCAGCTGACGCGTACCGGTGCGCCGCCGCAACAGAGCGTCGCCCCCGCACCTAAGCCGCAGCCGGTCAAGCCCAAACCGGCCCCGGCGCCCGCCGCAGCGAGCACCAGCAGCAAGGGCCAAAGCGCACCGAGCCAGCCGGCAACGCCCGAGCAGGAGCGCTTCCAGTTCTACGAGATGCTGCCCAAGAGCGAGGTGCAGACACCGGAGGTCTCCGCCTACAAGTCGACGCCGAAGACCGCCAAGCTGGAGACCAAGATCCTGCTGCAGACCGGCTCGTTCCGCGACCCAGCCGATGCCGAGGAGATGCGCGCGCGGCTGATCCTGGCCGGCCTGCCCAACGTCAAGACCAGCCGCAGCGAGGGCAGCAACGGCACCTGGTACCGGGTCCGCACCGGGCCGTTCGACAACCGCGCCGCGGCCAACGTCGCGGTCAACAAACTGTATAAGATCGGCATCAACAGTCCGCTCGAAATCCGCACCGAATAGCGCCGGCGCGCAAGCGACGCCCGCGCGCCCTTGAAATCGCGCGCGGCGCTCCCATATTGGTACCCTAACTCAGCGTTAAACAGGGTACCCTCTGTCATGACAACAATCGTTTCGGTGCGCCGCGGTAATCAGGTAGTGGTCGGCGGCGACGGCCAGGTCTCTCTCGGCAACACGGTAATGAAGGGCACGGCACGCAAGGTCAACATGCTGCCCAAGCACCAGGTGATCACCGGTTTCGCCGGCAGTACCGCCGACGCCATCACCCTGCGCGACCTGTTCGAGCAGCAACTGGACAAACACCAGGGCAACATCGTCAACGCGGTGATCCACCTGGCGCGCGAGTGGCGCTCCGACCGCGTGCTGCGCCGGCTCGAAGCGCTGATGCTGGTCGCCAACCGGGAGCGTACCTTCCTGATCTCCGGTAACGGCGACGTCATCGATCCCGAGGACGGCGTCATCGCCATCGGCTCCGGCGGCAACTACGCCCTCGCCGCGGCCCGCGCCCTGGTCGACAACACCGATCTCAGCGCCCGCGATATCGCCGAAAAGAGCCTGCACATCGCCGCCGGTATCTGCGTCTTCACCAACGACAACCTGACCATCGAACAGCTCGATTCGGCCGGCTGAGGAGTTTATCCATGTCCAATATGACCCCCCGCGAAATCGTCTCCGAGCTGGACCGCCATATCGTCGGCCAGGATGCCGCCAAGCGCTCCGTCGCCATCGCCCTGCGCAACCGCTGGCGCCGCATGCAGCTCGATACCGAGCTGCGCCCGGAGGTGACGCCGAAGAATATCCTGATGATCGGCCCCACCGGGGTCGGCAAGACCGAGATCGCCCGCCGCCTGGCCAAACTGGCCAACGCCCCGTTCATCAAGGTGGAGGCGACCAAGTTCACCGAAGTCGGCTATGTCGGCCGCGATGTAGAGACGATCATCCGCGATCTGGTCGAGATGTCGATCAAGATGGTACGTGAACAGGCGATCGACAAGAACCGCCATCGTGCCGAGGATGCCGCCGAGGAGCGGATCCTCGACGCCCTGCTGCCACAGGCGCGCCCGACCGGCTTCGACGCCGAGCCGAGCAAGAGCGACTCCGCCACGCGGCAGATCTTCCGCAAGAAACTGCGCGAGGGCCAACTCGACGACAAAGAGGTCGATATCGAGGTCGCCGAGGCTCAGGTCGGGGTCGAGATCATGTCGCCGCCCGGCATGGAGGAGATGACCAGCCAGCTGCAGAACCTGTTCTCCAACCTGGGTCAGAACCGCAAGAAGAGCCGCCGCCTGAAGGTCAAGGAGGCGCTGAAGCTGCTGATCGACGAAGAGGCCGCCAACCTGGTCAAGGAGGAGGAGATCAAGCAGCAGGCGGTGGACCTGGTGGAGCAGAACGGCATCGTGTTCCTCGACGAGATCGACAAGGTGTGCAAGCGCGGCGATAACAACGGCGGCGGCGACGTCTCCCGCGAAGGGGTACAGCGCGACCTGTTGCCGCTGATCGAGGGCTGCACCGTCAGCACCAAGTACGGCATGGTCAAGACCGACCATGTCCTGTTCATCGCCTCCGGCGCCTTCCACCTGGCGCGGCCGTCCGACCTGATCCCTGAGCTGCAGGGGCGGTTGCCGATCCGCGTCGAGCTGAACGCACTGACGCCGGATGATTTCCGCCGTATCCTGACCGAACCCAAGGCCTCGCTGACCGAGCAGTACAAGGCGCTGCTGGCCACCGAAGGGGTTGCCGTCAGCTTCAGCGACGACGGTATCGCACGCATCGCCGAGCTGGCCTATCAGGTCAACGAGCAGACCGAGAATATCGGTGCCCGCCGCCTGCACACGATGATGGAGCGGCTGCTGGAGGAGCTCTCCTTCGCCGCCGCCGACCGCAGCGGCGAGCAGATCGTCATCGACGCGACCTACGTGGACACCCAGCTCGGCGCCCTCAGCCGCGACGAAGACCTCAGCCACTACATCCTCTAATGTGTCGCCCCGCCGCCGCCCTGTTCCAGGTGCGGCGGGCGGATTAAGATGCCGTTATCACTCTCTTCCGGAGCTCACTGATGATCGAAGTTCCGCTACCCAGCGATATCCGCCTGCACCTCAAATCGCGTACCCTGGAGCTGGTCTACGCCGACGGCCGCTTCGAGCTCGACGCCGAATTCCTGCGCGTACACTCCCCCTCCGCCGAGGTGCGCGGCCACGGCATCGGCCAGGAAACCCTGCAGACCGGCAAGAAGTTCGTCGCCATCAAGGGGGTCGAGGCGGTCGGCAACTACGCCCTGAAGATCGTCTTCGACGACGGCCACGACTCCGGGCTCTATACCTGGGAATACCTGCACGACCTGGCCCACGACCACGACCGCTACTGGGCCGACTATCTGCGCCGGCTCGAAGCCGCCGGCGCCAGCCGCGATAACGGTTTGATCGCGCGCGGTTGATCCCGCTCACGGGCTGTCACGGGACAACGGCCCCCGTGACCGTTACAATGCAGCTCTCTTCACCTGATTCAGTTGAGCGACGATGAGCGAGAACAAGCGCAAGGACAACACGACCCATTTCGGCTACCAGGAGGTACCGGTCGAGGAGAAGGTGAAACGCGTAGCCGACGTGTTCCACTCCGTTGCCGGCAAGTACGACCTGATGAACGACCTGATGTCCGGCGGCGTCCACCGGTTGTGGAAGCGCCTGACCATCGAGCAGAGCGGCGCCCGGACCGGCCAGGTCATTCTCGATATCGCCGGCGGTACCGGCGACCTGACGCGGAAGTTCTCCCGCATCGTCGGCCCGAGCGGCAAGGTGGTGCTGGCCGACATCAACGACTCGATGCTGAAGGTAGGCCGCGACAAGCTGATCAACTGCGGCGTAGCCGGCAACGTGGAGTACGTGCAGGCCAACGCCGAAGCACTGCCGTTCGCCGACAACACCTTCGATATCATCACCATCGCCTTCGGCCTGCGCAACGTCACCGACAAGGACGCGGCGCTGCGCTCGATGCAGCGGGTGCTGAAACCCGGCGGCAAACTGATGGTGCTGGAGTTCTCCAAGACCAACAATCCGCTGCTGACCAAAGCCTACGATTTCTACTCCTTCACCGCGCTGCCGCTGATGGGTAAGCTGATCGCCCAGGATGCCGAGAGTTACCGCTACCTGGCCGAGTCGATCCGCATGCACCCGGATCAGGAGACGTTGAAGCAGATGATGGAAGCGGCCGGTTTCGTCAACTGCCGCTACCAGAACATGACCGGCGGTGTCGTCGCCCTGCATACCGGGATCAAGCCCTGACACCCTGAACACACCCTGTACAAGGGAGAGTTGTATGCCGTTGTCCCTGCTCGGCGCCACCCTGCTCGGCGCCGTCGAACAAAGTCTGAACCGCCTCCTGGCCGAGGATCCGGTAACGTTGCAGCGCCTGTCCGAGCTGGAGGGGCGCGTGATCGCGGTCCATGTCCAGGCGCCCGACTTTTCCCTCTACCTGTTGCCGCACGCGCAGGGTATCGACCTGATGCAGCACTATGACGGCGAGCCCGATACCTGCCTCGAAGGCAGTGCGCTGCTGTTGTCGCGCCTGCCGCTGGCCGGCAATGAGGTGCTGTTCGGCAAGGGGGTCAGGATTAGCGGCGACAGCGCTCTGGCGCACCGCCTGCAGGCGATTCTCGCCGACACCCGCATCGAATGGGAAGCCTGGCTCGGCAACCTGCTCGGCGATGCCGCCGGCCATGAGGCCGCGCGCCTGATTCGCTCGGTGGCCGGCTACGGCCGCGACACGCTGACCTCGCTGCTGCACAGCAGCAGCGAATATCTGCAGGAGGAGGCCCGGCTGCTACCGACCCAGGTGGAGGTCGACTACTTCCTCGATCAGGTCGACGAGCTGCGCGATGCGGTGGAGCGTCTCGACGCCCGCATCGCACGGCTGGACGGCGTTATCGCCACGCCGGGCAACGACGCCTGATCAGAAGGGTTTGACCACCACGAAGATCAGGATCGGAATGAAGATCAGCAGCGGCAGTTCGTTATAGAGCCGGAAGTACTTGCCGCTGCGTTTCAGCTCCCCGCGTTGCATCTGCTTCAGATAGGCGCGGCACCAGAGGTGGTAACCGATCAGGAACGCCACGAACAGCAGCTTGGCGTGCAGCCAGGCGCCGCTGATATGCCAGCCGAACCAGAGCCAGAGCCCGAAGCCCAGGGTAAACAGCGCCATCAGGGTCATGAAGCCGTACAGCTTGCGCGCCATGATCTCCAGCCGGGTCACATCCTGCCCAGCGGCGCGTCCCTCCACGTAGTGCACGAAGATCCGTGGCAGATAGAAGATTCCCGCCATCCAGCTGGTCATCGTCAGTATGTGCAACATCTTGACCCAAAGCATTCCTTTCTCCTCAGTTACTGGTCTCGCGGAATTGGCGGGCCGTGGGGCATCCGGCCCGGAGCAGTGCAGGTGCGGCGCGAGTATGCCATCGGCCAGCCACGCCGACCAGGCGCAAAACGCTCAAGGTTTACAGCCTACTACTGACCGAGCAGACGATACAGCTCCCCTTTGCGCACCTCCCGCGCTGCAGAAGAGACCACGCCCCGGCGCACCAGTTCCGCCAGTACCGGCGTTGCCGCCGCCCGCACCTGGGCCCGATCCATGCCGGCATGCAGTCGCGGATCGTACAGCAGCCTCAGCAGCACCAGATCCAGCCCGGACAGCAGCTGATCGGTGGAACGGTCGTTGAAGACGGAGGGATAGACGAGATCGGAATCGTTGGGCAGCCCCAGCACCTGGGTCAACTCCTCGACGATACAGCTGACCAGGCGCCCGCGCTGACTGGCGCTGTCGACCGGGATCACCACCAGCGCACGCCGAATTTCGCCTGTGGCGTTGCTCCAGATCCGTCCCAGGCACAGCGCATCGGCCGGCATCGTCTCGCCGGCCAGCTTGCGCCATAAACCCGGCAGGCGCTGCTGGCGGGTCAGCACCACACGCAGGTTGGCCGCGTCAGGCGTGTCGACAAAACGGATGGAGTGTCCGGTCAGGCTGCGCAGCTGCGCGACATGCGCCTCGATCAGGCGTCGGTGCAGTGCCGCTTCCGGCACCTGGTGGTCGATCCAGATCCGGATCGGCTGCTGCCACTTGCGCAGATGTCCGGCATCGCGCCCGTACTCGTTGCGCAGGCCGATCTCGATCAGGCTGTCGAGGATATAGGCGGGCTGCTGCCAGTGCTCCAGCGCCTGTGCCGGCGGCAGCGTTGCGCAGAGCAGCAGCGCCAGGTACGCGCGCCCGGCCCAGGTGCGCAGCAAGGCCCGCCCCGGATTCAGACGGCGCGGGTGTCGACCCGCAGCAGGTCGACGATTTCGACCCGCAGATCGCTGCCCGGCTGCAATTCGCCGACCCCGGCCGGCGTACCGGTCAGCACCACATCGCCCGGCTGCAGCGTGAACCACTGGCTGATATAGCTGAGCAGCTTCAGAATCGGCGTGATCATCTGTGCGCTATTGCCATCCTGGCGCACCTCGCCGTCCACCGTCAGGCGTACCTGCACATCGCCCAGGTCGGGCACGCAGGCCGGGGTCAGGAACGGCGACAGCGGACAGGAGCCGTCGAACGCCTTGGCGATCTCCCAGGGGTGTCCCTTCTGCTTCAGCTTGTCCTGCACCTCGCGCAGGGTCAGATCGAGCGCCAGGCCGATGCCGGCGATCGCATGCTGGGCTGCCTGTTCGCCCACCTGGCTCAGCGGTTCACCGATCAGGATCGCCAGCTCGGTCTCGAAATGGACGCTGCCGTGTCCCTGCGGCACCCGGACCGGCTCGCCCATCGGTACCAGCGCCGTTGACGGCTTCATGAACAGCAACGGCTCGGTCGGCACCGGATTGTTCAACTCCTGGGCGTGGGCAACGTAATTGCGCCCCACGCACACCACCTTACCCACCGGCAGCTCGATCGCGCTACCGTCCGTCCGCACATGCTGGTACCCCATAACCCGACTCCTTAAGCGGTGCTGATTGACCTCTGCATCTTAGTCTCAGGCCAGCGCGGCAGCCAGCACTTGTCGCTGCCGCC
>QKGH01000430.1 GCA_003250495.1 Marinobacterium sp. | reverse complement strand
GTTTGCCACCCGGGTCTGGAGCCCGTTTCTCGAAACCCTGGACCGGGAGGTGGTCGAGATGTGGAAACGCGGCGACTGGAAGACCTTCTGCGCCCTGCTGCCCGAGTATGCGCTCAAGGGCCACGGCGAGGGGTTCATGCACGATACGGCGATGATGCTCGGCGCCCTGGGCTGGTCCGACTACGACGGTCAGGCGGAGATCCTGACCCCCTACTTCGGCAGCTCCGGTACCGGGCAGATCAACTGCGTCTTTCCCGTTACCGCGCAGAGCGGGGCGGCGGTTCCGGGCCCCCAGGCCTCGCTCGAAGCGGGTGCGCTCCCGGCCAGCGGCCGGCTCTGAACCGGCGCTCGATCCACACCTGAGCGTTATCGGCCGGCGGCTCAACGGATCAATCCCGGGAGGTCGCTGGCTGGAGCGATCGGGGCTCGCCTAGTCAGACCTCTTCGCGGCAGCGTGTCGATCGACCGCGCTGGCACGCTGAGTCGATCACGCCGGTCGCTTTCAGGCTGTCGATGAAAACGATCGCTCACCTAACCCACAACGCCCACAACGCCCACAACGCCCGCACGCCAGCGCGGCGCCCTGTATCCAAACCCTGTATCCAAACCCTGCCTCTACCCCCTACACCCTACACCCAAGCCATATATACCGACTCCACACCTAAACCTGCGCCCAACCCCGTGCCGCCCTCTGCAACGAGCGGTAGGAGCGAAGCCGCCGCTCGAGGACGCTCGGCATCAGCCCCCGGATGGAGCGCTTAGGATTCGACCAGGCCGCCAGAGTGAAAACAGAAAAATACAATTTTTAAAAAGAAACTTACATTTTTCTAACGGCGCTTAGCCCGGATACTGCTCCCATCGTTCGGGAGCTGTAGATACGCCACTCGCGCCTAGAGGCGCCCCTGGCCAGCGTTACCGAGCGCCTCCATAACAACAAGAGAGATTATCGCAATGCCTGCTGCCAATCCGATGTTGGAACAACTCAACGCCATCCTGCCGCAGATCCGTGCCAATGCCACCAAGGCGGAAGAGCTGCGCAGGGTACCCCAGGAGAACATCGACCTGCTCCACGGCATCCAGCTGAACCGTGCCTTCCTGCCGAAGGCCTACGGTGGTCTGGAGATGTCGCTGCCGGAGTTCACCGCCTGCATCGCGGCCCTGGCCGGCGCCTGCTGCTCGACCGCCTGGGCCTATAGCCTGCTGTGCACCCACAACCACCAGATGGCGATGTTCGGCCAACGGGCCCAGGACGAATTCTGGGGCGAAAACCCGGATGCCGTCGCCTCCAGCTCCATTGCGCCGTTCGGCAAGTACGAAGAGACCGAAGGCGGCATCATCTTCACCGGCGACATGAAGTGGAGTTCGGGCGTCGACCACGCCGACTGGATCATCGTCGGCCTGAACCGCATGCTGAACGACGAGAAGGTATACAGCTTCGCCGTGATTCCGAAGCGCGAGTTCAGCATCATCGACGACTGGTTCTCCGCCGGCATGCAGGGCTCCGGTACCAAAACGGCACATATCGAAGGGGTATTCGTACCCGAACACCGCATCCAGGCCGCAAAAGATATGATGGAGGGGCGCCATGTCGGCCGCGCGCTCTACCCGGACAGCCGCATCTATCACACCCCCTACCGGCCCTATTTTGCCTGCGGTTTCGCCGCCATGAGTCTGGGCGTCGCCGAACGCATGGTGGAGCTGTACAAGGAGATCACCAGGAACCGCGTCCGCGCCTACACCGGTGCCAAGGTCGACGGCTCGGTCCCGCCGATGCTGCGCATCGCCGAATCCTACCAGCAGGTGTGCGCCGCCCGGGCCTATCTGGAGAAGACCTGGGAGGAGCACAAAGCGTACGGCGAGCGCCACCAATACCCCGATCGCTATACCCTGGCCCACTGGCGTACCAACCAGGCCTACGCCATCAAGATGTGCGTCGAGGCGGTGAACCGGCTCTGGGCGGTGATGGGCGGCTCGAACTGGTATCAGGAGCGCGAAGGCCAGCGCCTGTGGCGCGAGTCCAACATGACCGCCGCCCACGCCTACACCGATTACGATGTCTGCGCCCAGATCATCGGTCGCGAGCTGCTCGGTCTGGAACCGGATCCGAGCCTGCTCTGATACGCATCGACACACCGGCACGGTATCCGCGCCGGTGTGCATCCATCCCCCGATCAACAAGTTCTAGCCCGGCGGAGCGCAACCCGAGCAGGCCCGCAGCCCTGCCCGACTCCGCCCGGACCAATCCCTTGGAGCCCCCTGGAGCAGCCCATGACGAACCCAGTTACCGCATTCGACCCCAAGGCGTTTCGTCGCGCCCTGGGTAACTTCGCCACCGGCATCACCGTCATCACCGCCAGGACGCCTGGCGGCGAAATGAGCGGCGTTACCGCCAACAGCTTCAACTCCGTGTCGCTCGATCCGCCCCTGATCCTGTGGAGCATCGACAAGCGCTCCGGCAGCTGCAGGATCTTCGAAGCGGCGACCCATTTCGCGGTCAACGTGCTCGCCGCCGATCAGATCGACCTGTCCAACCACTTCGCCCGCCCGAGCGACGACAAGTTTGCCGGTATCGCGCACGGCGCCGGCCTCGGCGGGGCGCCGGTCCTGCCCGACTGCTCCGCCGTATTCCAATGCGAAAAGTATGAAACCGTCGACGGCGGCGATCACTGGATCCTGATCGGCAAGGTGGTGTCGTTCGACGATATCGGTCGCTCGCCGCTGCTCTACCATCAGGGCGCCTACTCCGTTGCCCTGCCGCACGCACGGTTTGCGGACAACGCGGAGGGACAGGCGCCGGCACTGCGGGCCCTGGAGGGACGCCTGAGCACCAACCTCTACTACCTGATGACCCAGGCCGTGCGCGCCTACCAGCAGGACTACCAGCCGCTGCAGCTCGCCACCGGGCTGCGCACCGGCGAGGCGCGCATGCTGATGGTGCTGGAACAGGATCGCCAGCTGTCGCTGGAGGCGCTGCTCGACGAGATCAACCTGCCGCGCAGCGAGGTCGAGGCCGCCGCCGAGATCCTGCAGCGCAAGCTGCTGGTCGCCTGTCGCGACGGCCGTTATCAGATCACGGCCAAGGGGATCGAACAGGCCGCTAGGCTGTGGCAGATCGCGGCGGCAGAGCAGCAGAAGATGTTCAGCGCCATCGGCGACGACGAGCTAGCGGCGTTCCGCAAGGTGTTGACCCTGCTGGCCGCCAACTGAGCGCAGCGGGTTTTACAACAACAATAAGAGGATTACACCATGGGTAAACTGGCCCTGGTCGCCAAGATCACACATGTCCCCTCCATGTACCTGTCCGAGCTGGACGGGCCGCAGCGAGGGTTCCGCCAAGCCGCCATCGACGGCCATATCGAGATCGGCAAGCGCTGCCGTGAGCTCGGCGTCGACACCATCGTCGTG
>QKGH01000215.1 GCA_003250495.1 Marinobacterium sp. | reverse complement strand
ATCATATCTTCCGGATCCGGCAGGAGCCAGGTGTTGGGCCCCGGCCAGGTCTTGGCCAACGCCTCTCGCTGCTCCGCACTCAACGGCTTCAGCAACGGCTCGACCTGCTCCACGCTGGACGCAACCAGGATCAGGCCCTTATGCTCCGGGCGCCGCTTCAAAGCCAGCAGTCGCCGTACCGCATCCGCATTGTACGGATCGCACCCCAATCCCCATACCGCCTCGGTCGGGTATGCGAGGATCCCTCCCATCTGCAGGACTCGCACCGCCTGCCTCAAGTGCCAGTCGTTCACGCTTTATTACCTCCGCCGGCGAACTCAACCTTGGGAGGAGGCAAACTAGCGGTATCAGGCGTGCTTTGCAACTGCGGCGGTGCGGCTCAGCCGATGCGCCGTACATACCCGCCCTGAATCTCGACCAAGCCGTCCAGCTCCAGTCGCATCAACGCGCGCTGTAGCTCCGACGCCGGCAACACCAGTTCTGCAGCCAGTTGGTCGAAACTGATCGGTGCGTAGGGAATGTTGGCGAGCAACGGGTTTTCCGCCGCCGTGGCCGTCTCGCCATCCGCCTCATTCAGGCTCGCCGCCACCACACCCAGCAGCGGCGCCAGCTCCGCCAGGATATCGTTGCTGCTTTCAACCAACTGGGCACCCTCACGAATCAACGCATGACAGCCTTTGCTGAGAGGGTTATGAATCGAACCGGGCAGTGCGAACACCTCGCGTCCCTGCTCCAGTGCCTGGCGTGCGGTGATCAACGAACCGCTACGGATCGCCGCTTCCACCACCAGGGTCCCGACACTGAGACCGCTGATGACCCGGTTCCGGCGCGGAAAGTTGTGCTGCAGCGGGCCGGTACCCGGTACGAACTCGCTGACCAGCACACCGCCGCGCTCCAGGATCGCATCGGCCAAGCGGGCATTGGCGCGCGGATAGCGTTGATCCAACCCGGTTCCCAGTACCGCAACGGTGGGGCAACCGGCATCGACCGCGGCCTGATGCGCTGCCGCATCGATGCCCCGGGCCAGACCGCTGGTCATCACCAGCCCACCTTCACTGAGCTCGTGAGCAAAACGGTAAGCCAACCGGATACCGTCCCGGCTCGCCTGGCGGCTGCCGACGACCGCCAGCTGGGGTAGGGTGAGTATCTCATCCCGCCCCTGCAACCAGAGTACCGGCGGCGGATCGGGAATCTGCGACAGCAGCAGGGGATAGTCCGGCGCATCCAGCGTCAGCAGTCGCCAGCCCTGGGCTGCAGCCTGCTCGACATACGCCGAGGCCCGCTGGTACAGCGGCCCCTGACGTCGGAACTCTTCGATTGCCGCCAGAACTGGCGCCGGTAGGGAGGAGGGTGGATTACCACCGAACAGTTGTTGAACCGCGACCCCGGAAGCCCGCAGGCGGGCCAGCTTCATGCTGCCGATGCCCGGCAGCAGGGTCGCGGCGATCCACTCCGTTGGATCGCTCATCGGTCTCAGGCCCGCTCAGGGCGCCCGCAGGTGATCGCCGACGGAGATCACGTTGGTTGCCCGCAGTACCAAGCCGTAGCTGACCTTGTCGAACACCTTGAACACCATCAGCAGGCCGGCACGCTCGGAGGGCAGCGTAATCGTTTCCTTGGTCAGCGGATCGCGAACCTCTTCGCCCTTGTTAAAGACGGCAAACACCTGACCGGTTTCGATCCCTTCGCGCTTACCGATATTCAATGCCACGGCATCGAACTGGCCGATCTTCGCTACACCGCCAAGAACCGACAGGATCTGCGCACGCTCCAGCTCGGGACCGGCGGAGGGGTAGAACACCGATTCGATGCGGCTCTCGTCGCTCGGCAATACCCGATCCAGCGCCCGCACCTCTTCATTGCTCTTCAACAGATCCAGCGTCACCACCTGGGTAGCCGCATCCTTATTATGCACACGCCCATCGGCCACCTTGAACAGCTCGTACCCGAGCAGTTCCGAAGTTTCCGGATCGATGTACTCCTTGGCCGGACGGTAGAGGTTCTGGCGCTCGATATCCTCGACCAGTTCACCGCGTGCATACACCCGGTCACCGGCACCGGCGATGATGCGCTGGTTCTTGCCGGCGATGACGTAGGGCGCTTTATCCAGCAGATTCTGCTCCACCACCACGTTGTCGTTCAGGAAGCTGATGATGTCGCGCAGCGGGATCGCCGGAATCGCATGATCCAGCGGCGACACCCGGGCCTGCGGGCTCAGCTTGCGCACGCCCCGCTTCAGGCTCAGCCGCGGCTGGCCATCCACCCAGGTCAGGTAGATGATGTCGCCGGGATAGATCAGGTGGGGATTGTCGATCTGCGGGTTCACATCCCAGACATCCGGCCATAGCCAGGGCGATTTCAGGAAGCGTCCGGAGATGTCCCACAGGGTATCGCCCTTGACCACGACGTACTCGGTCGGATGACCTTCCGCCAGTTCGATACGGTCCTTGCGGACCTCTGCCTGGAGCGGATTCCCGAGCAGCAGACAGGCTGCCGTCAGCGTTGCACAAAGCCATCGATTCATTATTCAGTTCCCTTGTAACGCAAACGGCCTCTCGCTACCGGCACGGCGGCTGGTCCAAAGGCGTCTGAGCATGCATTAGACAACATTATCAGTATAATAGGACGAACCTTACAATTATCTATCCGACCTGATCAACGCTCGTTATAAAACAGTTAATATGGCCCTACTCAAGATACTCGAATTCCCCGATCCGCGCCTCCGTACCATCGCCGAAACGGTCACCGAGGTCGACGACTCCGTTCGTGCGCTGATCGACGACATGTTCGAAACCATGTACGACGCGCCCGGTATCGGCCTGGCAGCCACTCAGGTCAATGCCCACCAGCGCATCGTGACGATCGACCTGTCCGAAGACCACTCCGAGCCCCTGGCCCTGATCAATCCCGAATATACGGTACTCGATGACACTCTTGAAGAGATGCAGGAGGGGTGTCTCTCGGTACCCGGTTACTACGACAACGTCTGCCGCCCCCAACGGATTCGCGTCAGCTCGCTTGATCGTGACGGAAATACGCAGAATTTTGAAGCGGAAGGATTGCTGGCAGTCTGTATCCAGCATGAGCTGGATCATTTGAACGGCAAGTTGTTCGTCGACTACCTGTCAGCGCTGAAGCGCAACCGGATCCGTAGCAAGTTAGAGAAGAAGCATCGCCTCGAAGAATCGGGCAGCAACGTCTAACCCGACCCGACCGAAAACGACAGGTTTGCCCAGGCAAACCTGTTTTTCTATCACCCTAGGGGCGAACCGACCGTTATGAGCACCAGCGCCTTGAAAATCATCTTTGCCGGCACCCCGGACTTCGCCGCCGCCAGCCTCGCCGCACTGCTACAGACCGAACATCAGATCGTCGCGGTCTATACCCAGCCGGACCGTCCCGCCGGACGTGGCCGCAAATTGACCCCGAGCCCGGTCAAGCAGCTGGCACTGGAGCACGGCCTGCCGGTCTGCCAGCCGGTCAGTTTGCGCAAGGCGGATGCCCAGCGGGAGCTGGCGGCATTCGACGCCGACCTGATGATCGTGGTGGCCTACGGCCTGCTGCTACCGCAGGTCGTGCTGGACACTCCGCGTCTGGGCTGCATCAACGTGCATGCGTCGCTACTGCCGCGCTGGCGCGGCGCGGCGCCTATCCATCGTGCACTGCTGGCCGGCGACCAGGAAACCGGGATCACCATCATGCAGATGGATGCCGGCCTCGATACCGGCGCGATGCTGAGCATCGCACGCTGCCCAATCCTGCCCGAGGATACCAGCGGCGCCCTGCACGACCGCCTGGCCGAATTGGGCGCGCAAACCCTGGTGGCGGCACTGGCGCCCCTTGCCGCGGGCGAGCTGAAAGGGGAGGTGCAGGATGACGACCTGGCCTGCTACGCTCACAAGCTCGAGAAACAGGAGGGGGCGCTGGACTGGGCACGCCCGGCGCGTGAGCTGGAACGGCAGATCCGCGGCCTTAATCCCTGGCCGGTGGCCTACACTGAACAGGACGGCCAGACCCTGCGTGTCTGGGGCGCGCGCCTCGACACGACGGAAGTCGAACCCGGTGTCCTCCCCGGCACCATCCTGGCACAATGCCGCGATGCCCTTGTCGTGGCGACCGGGGCGGGGGCACTGGCGTTGACCGAACTGCAGCTGCCGAACAAGAAGCCGATGCCGGTATCGGCACTGCTCAACGCCTACCGCGAACGTTTTGCAGCGGGAACGAGATTCAACTGATGAACATCCGGGCTCAGGCCGCTCAAGTACTCGCACCACTGCTCGGGCAACACGGCTCGCTGAAAGCCCACCTGCCCGAAGCGCTGAAACACTGCCCGGCAGAGGATCGGCCACTGCTGCAACAGCTCTGCTACGGCACCCTGCGCGACCTGTTCCGCCTCAGCGCCATTGCCGAGTTGCTGCTGGAGCGCCCCTTCCGCGAACGCGACCAGGACCTGCAGGCGCTGCTGGTCATCGGTCTGTACCAGCTGCGCAGCCTGCGTATTCCGCCCCATGCCGCGGTCAGCGAGACGGTCGAGGCCACCGCCGAGCTGAACAAGGGCTGGGCGCGCAAACTGTTTAACGCCGTACTGCGGCGTTATCAACGCGAACAGCAGGCGCTGGATAGCACACTCGAGCAGACCGAGACCTACCGCTGGAATCACCCGCAGTGGATGATCGACAAGCTCAAGCACAACTGGCCCGAACAGTGGCAGGCGATACTGGAACAGAACGACCTTCAGGCCCCGCTAACGCTGCGCGTAAACAAGCGCTTACTAACCACAGATAAGGCGGCTGATCGACTGCGTGAGCAGGGACTCGACAGTCATCCGGGAGCATTTTCGGACGCTGCACTGTATCTGGAACAGGCCGTCGACATCACCCGCATCCCCGGCTTTGCACAGGGCTACTTCAGCGTTCAGGACGAAGCCGCCCAGCTCGCCTGCGACCTTCTGGCCTGCCAGCCCGGCGATCGCGTGCTCGACGCCTGTGCCGCCCCCGGCGGCAAACTGTGTCATCTGCTGGAAGCCAACCCCCAGCTGGGCGAGGTGGTCGCCATCGAAATGGAGCCCTCCCGCGCGGAGCGGATCCGCGACAACCTCGAACGCCTGAAGTTGTCCGGCGAGTGCGTGCTGCATCTGGCCGATGCCAGCGCCAGCAGCTGGTGGGACGGCAAGCCTTTCGACCGGATCCTGGTCGACGCCCCCTGCAGCGGCACCGGCGTCATCCGCCGTAACCCGGATATCAAGCTCCTGCGCCGAGGCGAGGATATAGCGCCCTTGGCCGACATGCAGCTGGCGATCCTCGGTAATCTCTGGCCCATGCTCAAACCCGGCGGACGCCTGGTCTATGCCACCTGCTCGGTGTTCAGCCAGGAGAACGAACGGGTCATCGAACGTTTCGCTAAACTCCATACCGGTGTCCAACTGGAGCCGATCGACGCTCCCTGGGGTCTGGCCCGTGCCCACGGCCGGCAACTCTTCCCCCAGTCGCGGGGACACGATGGATTCTTCTACGCCGTACTCAAAAAAGCTCTTACGCCTGAATAGAGAAGACGCATGAAAATCATCATTCTGGGCGCCGGCCAAGTAGGCGGCTCACTGGCCGATCACCTGGCAAATGAAGCTAACGACATCACCGTGGTCGACACCGACACGGTACGCCTGCGCGAACTTCAGGACCGGCTCGATATCCGTACCGTCGACGGCAAGGCCTCCTACCCCAGCGTGCTGGAGCAGGCCGGCGCCCAGGATGCCGACATGTTGATCGCGGTGACCAACAGCGACGAGGTCAACATGATCGCCTGCCAGGTCGCCCATACCCTGTTCAACATCCCGACCAAGATCGCCCGCGTCCGCGAGCATGATTACCTGCAGCGTAACAAGGCGATCTTCGACGCCAAGGCGATCCCCATCGATGTGCTGATCAGCCCGGAAGAGCTGGTCACCATGCATATCAAGCGCATGATCCAGTACCCGGGCGCCCTGCAGGTGCTCGACTTCGCCGGCGGCAAGGCCCAACTGGTGGCGGTACGGGCATATTACGGCGGGCCGCTGGTCGGCCGCGAGATCGCCTATCTGCGCGCCCATATGCCAAACGTCGATACCCGCGTGGCCGCGATCTTCCGCCAGGATCGCCCGATCATCCCGCGGGGCGATACCGTCATCGAGGCCGACGACGAGGTGTTCTTCATCGCCGCGCAGCGCGATATCCGCGCCGTCATGAGCGAGCTGCGCCGGCTCGATACGCCCTATAAGCGGATCATCATCGCCGGCGGCGGCAACATCGGCGCGCGGCTTGCCGATTCGATCGAAAACCAGTTCCAGGTCAAGATCATCGAACGCGACATCAACCGCTGCAACCTGTTGGCGCGCCAGCTGGACAACACCATCGTCCTGCATGGCAGCGCATCGGACCGGGAGCTGTTGCTGGAGGAGAACATCGAGGATACCGACGTGTTCTGCGCGCTGACCAACGATGACGAGGCCAACATCATGGCCTCCATGCTGGCCAAGCGCCTCGGCGCCCGCACCGTGATGACACTGATCAACAACCCCGCCTACGTCGACCTGGTGCAGGGTGGGGCGATCGATATCGCCATTTCGCCGCAACAAACCACCATCGGCGCGCTGCTGACCCATGTCCGCCGCGGCGACGTCGCGGCGGTCCACTCACTGCGCCGCGGTGCCGCCGAAGCCCTGGAGGCGGTCGCCCACGGCGATCCGCGCAGCTCCAAGGTGGTCGGCCGGACGATCGAGGAGATCGCGCTGCCGCCAGGTACCACCATCGGAGCCATCGTGCGCAAGGACGAGGTGCTGATCGCCCACGACGATGTAGTGGTCGAGAATGGCGACCACGTCATCCTGTTCCTGGTCGACAACCGGCGGATCAACGATGTGGAACGCTTGTTCCAGGTCGGCCTGACCTTCTTCTGATCGCGCCCGATACGAGCCTGCCATGCATTTCAGATTGATCCTGCGCATCCTCGGCATACTGCTGATGGTGTTCAGCGTTACGCAGATCCCGCCGATGGCGGTCTCCCTGTACTACGACGACGGTTCGGCGCACGCCTTCGCCGTCGCGTTCGGACTGATCCTGCTGATCGGATTCCTGATCTGGATACCGGTCCACGATGTGCACCATGATCTGCGCACCCGCGACGGCTTCCTGATCACGGTCCTGTTCTGGAGCGTGCTCGGGCTCGCCGGTTCGTTGCCGCTACAGCTCTCGGACTCGCCCCATCTGAGCTTTACCGACGCCACCTTCGAGGCCCTGTCGGGGTTGACGACCACCGGCGCCACGGTGATGACCGGACTCGACTCGCTGCCGGAATCGATGCGCTACTACCGCCAGCAGCTGCAGTGGTTTGGGGGCATGGGGATCATCGTGCTCGCCGTCGCCATCCTGCCGATGCTCGGCATCGGCGGCATGCAGCTGTACCGCGCGGAAACGCCGGGACCGGTCAAGGACACCAAGCTGACGCCGCGGATCACCGAAACCGCCAAGGCGCTCTGGTACATCTACATGGCGCTGACCATCGCCTGCGCATTCGGCTACTGGCTGGCGGGAATGACGCCGTTCGATGCCATCGGCCACAGCTTCGCGACCGTGGCGATCGGGGGCTTCTCCACCCATGACGCCAGCATCGGCTACTTCGACAACCCACTGATCGAGGCGATCTGCATCTTTTTCATGGTCGTCTCCGGCGTCAACTTCGCGCTGCATTTCTTCGCCTGGCGCCAGAAGAGCCTGAAGCACTACTTTCAGGACCCCGAGTTCAGGTTCTATATCGGGGTACTGGCCAGCGTTACGATCGTCGCCTGCATCGCGCTGATACTGACGGCCACCTATGAGCCGTTGGGCGCGCTGCGCAAAGCCGCGTTCATGGTGGTCTCCATTGCCACAACGACCGGCTTTGCCACCGCAGACTTCGCCAACTGGCCGGCGATGCTACCGTTTATGCTGTTCGTCGCGGCGTTCGTCGGCGGCTGTGCCTGCTCCACCGGCGGCGGGATGAAGGCGATCCGTATCCTGCTGATCCTGAAGCAGGGGCATCGGGAGTTGTTACGCCTGATTCACCCCAGCGCGGTATTCCTGGTCAAGCTGGGACGCCGACCGATCTCGGACCAGGTATTGGAAGCGGTGTGGGGATTTTTCTCGGTTTACCTGCTGGTGTTCCTGATCATGCTGATCGCCCTGCTCGGTACCGGCCTGGACCAGGTCACCGCCTGGTCCGCCGTGGGCGCTACCTTGAACAACCTGGGCCCCGGGCTGGGCGAGGTCTCGGCGCACTACGGCAACATCAACGACACGGCAAAATGGATCCTCTGCCTCGCCATGCTGCTGGGCCGGCTCGAGGTGTTCACCTTCCTGGTGCTGTTCTCGCCGGCCTTCTGGCGCCGCTGAGCGGGATCAGCGGCGATAGAGCTTCGGCGCCCCCTCCGGGCGGGTGTTAAAGCGTTTATACTCCCACTGATACTGCGCCGGGGCCTCCCGCACACAACGCTCGATGGCGCGGTTCATCGCCGCCGCCGCGACCGCCAGGTCGCGACTATTGATCGCCTCGTCGGCGGGACTGAAGCGCAGCTCGTAGCCCTGGGCATCGGGCAGGCGCAACGCATAGCCGCAGAACACCGCCATCCCGGTCTGGGCCGCCAGCTGGGGAAACAACTTCATCGTCAGCGTATCGATGCCGAAGAAGGGGGCAAACACCCCGCCAGCGCGTTCCGGCTCCTGGTCCGGCAGGATACCGACGACTTCACCACGACGTAACGCCTTCAGCACCAGGCGGATCCCGCCGGCATCGGCGGGCGCCATCTTCGAACCCAGCCGCGCCCGCATCTTGCGGATCAGCAGATCCAGCAGCTTCAGCTGCGGCGGCTTGTACATCGCCGTCACCGGATAGCGCTGGGACAGGTACAGGTTCATCACCTCCCAGTTTCCGAGATGGGGGGCGATCAGCAGTATCCCCTTGCCGGCGTTCAGGCGCTCCGCGATCGCCTCTTCGCCGACCACGCGCTTGACCTTTTGCAGCACCCGGGACGGGCGCCAGATCCAGGACACCCCCATCTCCGCCAGCGCACAGCCGGTCTCCTCCAGGCTGGCCTTGACCAGCTGCTCACGCTGCGCCTCGCGTAACTCGGGAAAACAGAGCGTTATGTTGGTCCGGGTGATGCGGCAGGTCCTGTCGTCGTCACCGCGCCGGTAGATACGCCGCCCCAGCCGCCGTCCCAGGCCCTGCGCCCAGCGCAGGGGCAGGAGTGCCAGTAAGCCCATCATGATGATTGCCAGTACCGCTTTCAGCTGCTTCACGCCCGATTCAACTCCACTGATGACAAGAGAGCCATTATAGCGGCAGCGGGGTTGGCTGTTCAGTCGCCGCCGACACGCGCGGCGGGACATCAAGTTGCGCAGCCATCACCCTATAAGAGGCACGATCATGTATAATTCGGCTCTTATTTTGACCACTTCGATTGCAATGGTGATTTCCGTGACCGACAAGGTTAATCCAGACGTTAGCACTTTCCAGGGACTGATCCTCGCCCTGCAACAGTTTTGGGCCGAGCAGGGCTGCGTCATCATTCAGCCACTGGATCTTGAAGTAGGCGCGGGTACCTTCCACCCCGCAACCTTCCTGCGCGCGATAGGGCCGGAGCGCTGGCGTTCCGCCTACGTCCAACCCAGCCGCCGTCCCACCGATGGCCGCTATGGCGAAAACCCCAACCGCCTGCAGCACTACTACCAGTTCCAGGTGGTACTGAAGCCGAACCCGGAAAACTTCCAGGAGCTCTATCTCGCTTCGCTGGCGCGCATCGGTATCGACCCACTGGTCCACGACATCCGCTTCGTCGAGGACAACTGGGAATCGCCGACGCTGGGCGCCTGGGGTCTCGGCTGGGAAGTGTGGCTGAACGGCATGGAGGTCACCCAGTTTACCTATTTCCAGCAGGCCGGCGGCCTGGAGTGCTACCCGGTCACCGGTGAGATCACCTACGGTCTCGAGCGCATCGCCATGTACCTGCAGGAGGTCAACAGCGTTTACGATCTGGTCTGGTCGCGCAGCCCGGACGGTACCGTGGTGACCTACGGCGACGTCTATCACCAGAACGAAGTGGAACAGTCCGCCTACAACTTCGAACACGCCGACGTCACCACACTGTTCAGCAACTTCGACTACCACGAGCGGATGTGCAACCAGTTGCTGGCGCTCGACACGCCGCTGCCGCTGCCGGCCTATGAACACGTACTGAAGGCATCTCACACCTTTAACCTGCTGGACGCCCGCCACGCCATTTCCGTTACTGAGCGCCAGCGCTATATCCTGCGCGTCCGTACGCTCGCTCGCGAAGTCGCCCAAGCCTATTTCAACGCACGCAAAGCGCTGGGCTTCCCGCTGGCCGACCCCGAGATCCGCAACGAAGTGATGGCAGCCTGCAATGAGGAGAACAACTGATGTCTGCCCGCGATTTCCTGTTTGAATTGGGCACCGAAGAGCTGCCGCCGAAAGCACTGAAAACCCTGTCGTCCGCGCTGGAGTCCGAGGTACTGTCCGGCCTGGCCGCGTTGCTGGGAAGCGATACGCTGGCCAGCGCCGAGGTCAAATCCTACGCTGCGCCGCGCCGCCTGGCCCTGCTGATCTCCGGACTGGCCAGCGAAGTACCCGAAAGCCGCACCCTGGTGCAGGGCCCGCCGGCCACCATCGCCTACGACGCCGAAGGCAAACCCTCCAAGGCTCTGGAAGGCTTCGCCCGCAAGTGTGGCGCCAGCGTCGATCAGTTGGAGGAGGTCGAGGGGAAAATCTGTTTCCTGCAGGTGGCACCGGCCCAGCCGGTCACGCCGCTGCTCCCCGGCATCGTCACTCAGGCGCTGGACAAGCTGCCGATTCCGAAACGGATGCGCTGGGGCACCTCGCGCGCCGAGTTCGTACGCCCGGTCAAATGGGTCGTCATGCTGTTCGGCGACGAGGTGGTCGACTGTGAGATCCTGGGCCACCGCGCCAGCCGTTATACCCGCGGCCACCGCTTCCACTACAACCACGAGATCGAGCTGATCGCCGGCAGCCAGTACGCCGAAACGCTGAAGAGCACCGGTTCCGTGCTGGCCGATTTCGACGAACGCCGCGAACTGATCCGTGCGCAGCTACTGGACGAGGCGGGCAAAGTCGGCGGTCAGGTCGTCATCGACGACGCGCTGCTCGACGAAGTCACCGCGCTGAACGAATGGCCCGTCGCCCTGACCGGACGCTTCGAGGAGCGTTTCCTCGAGGTCCCCGCCCAGGCGCTGATCTCCACCATGGCCGACAACCAGAAGTACTTCCACCTGCTGGACGAGCAGGGCAAGCTGATGCCGTACTTCATCACCGTCGCCAACATCGCCTCCAAGGATCCGCAACAGGTGATCCAGGGCAACGAGAAGGTGATTCGCCCGCGCCTTTCCGACGCCGCCTTCTTCTTCGAAACCGACAAGAAGCGCACGCTCGAATCGCGTATCGAGCAGCTGAAAACGATCGTGTTCCAGAAAGACCTGGGCACCCTGTTTGCGAAGACCGAACGCGTTGCCGCGCTGGCCAAACTGGTGGCCGAGCGTATCGGCGGCGATCCGTCCCAAGCGGAACGCGCTGCACGCCTGTGCAAGACCGATCTGGTCAGCGAGATGGTACTCGAGTTCCCTGAACTCCAGGGGCTGATGGGTTACCACTACGCACTCAACGACGGGGAGAGCGAGGAGGTCGCGCTGGCTCAGAACGAGCATTACATGCCGCGCTTCCATGGCGACCAACTGCCGAGCACCCAGACCGGTATCGCCGTAGCGATTGCCGACCGCCTGGACACGCTGACCGGCCTGTTCGGCATCAACCAGCCGCCGACCGGCTCCAAAGACCCCTTCGCACTGCGCCGAGCAGCCTTGGGCGTGCTGCGCATTGTCGTCGAGCTGGAGCTGCCGCTGGATCTGGCGGAGCTGCTGGATACAGCCGCATCGCAATTCCAGCAGCTGCCGGCACAGGCGACGGTCAGCAATCAGGTCCTCGAATTCATGCTTGAGCGTTTCCGCGCCTGGTACGAAGAGAAGGGGATCAGCATCGACAACTACCTGGCCGTACACGCCGTCAAACCCAGCCGCCCGCTGGAGTTCGACCAGCGTGTCCGCGCCGTAGCGCATTTCCGGACCCTGGAAGAATCCGCCGCTCTGGCCGCCGCCAACAAACGCGTTGGCAACATCCTGAGCAAACAGGACTATCAGGGCGTCGGCGAAGTCGACCAGGCGCTGCTGACGGAGAGTTCCGAAAAGGCACTGTTCCAGCAGCTCAGCGGACTGGAAACGGCCCTCGCACCGCTATTCCAGAGTGGGGACTACCAGGCCGCACTGGAGGCGCTGGCCGCATTGCGCGCACCGGTGGACAGCTTCTTCGATGAGGTGATGGTCGTCGCAGAGGATGCAGCGGTGCGCAACAACCGTCTCGCGCTGCTCAGCCGCCTGCGCAACCTGTTCCTTGGGGTTGCCGACATCTCGCTACTGAGCGACTAACGCGGAGCGGCCAAACAGGCCCTCTATTGCCGCTGCCACCCAGTGCGGCAGAGAGCAACCCGATACAAACCCGGCCCCACGCCGGGTTTGTTATTTCTACGTTCCACGTGGAACACCTCCCAGACAACCTCCCATAAATCACGCCTGCCTGTTCCACGTGGAACCTTCGCGCTGTAGCAGAGCCGACAAACACGATCTGCTAGCGGCCCCATAAAAATCCCCCACGCCCCCAATC
>QKGH01000077.1 GCA_003250495.1 Marinobacterium sp. | reverse complement strand
ACGACGGATACGCGGCCTTGCCGCCCGGCACGTAGATACCGACCCGGTCCATCGGCGTCACCTGCTGCCCCAGCAGCGTGCCATCCGCCTCGGTGTACTGCCAGGAGCTGCTCAGCTGGCGCTCGTGGTAACAGCGTACCCGTTCAGCGGCCGTTTCCAGCGCGCTGCGCTGCTCGGCGGGGAGCTGCGCCAGCGCCTGCTGCAACCGCTCCTGCCCCATCTCCAGATCGGCCATGCTGGCAGCGGACATGCGGTCGAAGCGGTTGGTGTACTCGATCACCGCGCTGTCGCCCTCGGCGCGGATGCGGGCGATGATCTCGTTGACGATATCGTTGACCTTGGTGTCGGATACGCTTTCCCAGGCCAGCAGCTGGTCCAGGCGCGCGGCAAAGTCGGCCTGCTGACTGTTCAGCCGGGTAATCTCTACTCCACTCATGCCTTCTCCTCCCGCTTGGCGGCAATCGCCGCGGCCAGTTGATCCAGGATCGGCTGGATCTGGCGGTATTTCATCTTCATCGACGGCTGACCGACCACGAAGCGCGAACTGATATCGGCGATATGCTCCATCGGCTCCAGGCCGTTGGCACGCAGCGTATTGCCGGTATCGACGATATCGACGATGCGATCGGCCAGCCCCATGATCGGCGCCAGCTCCATCGCTCCGTACAGCTTGATGATATCGACCTGGGCGCCACGGCGGGCGAAGTATTCACGGGTCACGTTGACGAACTTGGTCGCGACCTTCATCCGCCCTTCCACCGGAGCCGCCCCCTTCATGCCGGCGACCATCAGCCGGCTTGGCGATCTCCAGGTCCAGCGGCTCGTACAGTCCCTCGCCGCCATGCTCCATCAGCACATCCTTACCGGCGATCCCCATGTCGGCACCGCCATACTCGACGTAGGTCGGCACATCGGTCGCGCGGATCACGACCAGCTTGATATGGGAATGGTTGGTATCGAAGATCAGCTTGCGGCTCTTGAAGATATCTTCAGCCGGTACGATATCAGCCGCCGCCAGCAACGGCAGCGTCTCCTCCAGGATGCGCCCCTTGGACAGGGCGATGGTGAGCTGTTCTTTCATTGGCCTCTTCGCTCAATCAACCCGGAACGCGACGGATCCGCGCACCGAGCAACTGCAGTTTCTCTTCAATGCATTCGTAACCGCGATCGATATGGTAGATCCGATCGATCAGCGTCTCGCCCTCGGCGACCAGGGCCGCGATCACCAGGCTGGCCGACGCGCGCAGGTCGGTCGCCATGACCGGCGCCCCCTGCAGCTTCTCGACCCCTTCGATGATGGCGGTATTGCCGTCGATGGTGATGTTCGCGCCCATGCGGATCATCTCCTGCATGTGCATGAAACGGTTTTCGAAAATGGTTTCCTTGATCCGCCCCACCCCGCTGGCGATGCTGTTCAGCGCGGCGAACTGCGCCTGCATGTCGGTCGGGAACGCCGGATAGGGGGCGGTGGTCAGGCTGATCGCCTGCGGCCGGCGCCCCTCCATATCGAGGCTGACCCAGTCTGCGCCGGTTTCGATCTTGGCCCCGGCCTCTTCCAGTTTTTGCAGCACCGCATCGAAGGTATCGGGACGGGTGTTCAGGCAGCGTACCCGACCGCCGGTCACGGCCGCCGCCACCAGGTAGGTACCGGTCTCGATGCGATCCGCCATCACCGCGTAATCGCAACCGTGCAGGGATTCGACCCCGCGCACCCGGATGGTGTCGGTACCGGCGCCTTCAATATCGGCGCCCATGGCGATCAGACATTCGGCCAGGTCGACGACCTCCGGCTCGCGCGCCGCGTTCTCGATGACCGTTTCACCGTCCGCCAGCGTCGCGGCCATCAGGATATTCTCGGTCCCGGTCACGGTGACCGTATCGAAAAACACCCGTGCGCCCTTCAACCGGCCATCGCTGCGGGCGTGGATATAACCGTTCTCGACCCGGATATTGGCGCCCATCGCCTCCAGCCCGCGGATATGCAGATCCACCGGCCGACTGCCGATAGCGCAGCCGCCCGGCAGCGACACCTCGGCGCTGCCGAAATGCGCCAGCAACGGTCCCAGCACCAGGATCGACGCCCGCATGGTCTTGACCAGCTCGTAGGGCGCGCACAGCTCCTGGATCGTCGTCGCATCGAGCTGCAGCCCGAGCTTGTCGTCCAGCATCAGCTCGACACCCATGCGCCGCAACAGCTCCAGCATGGTGGTGATATCGTGCAGATGGGGCAGATTGGAGATCCGCACGGGAGCATCGGCCAGCAGCGCCGCGGCCAGGATCGGCAACGCCGAATTTTTGGCACCGGAGATGCGCACATCCCCCTTCAGCGGGATGCCACCCTCGATTAACAATTTATCCATCAGGTGTACCTGTCAGGCTGGAGAGGTTACTGCAATGCCGCCCATTGCTCCGGCGTATAGGTCTTGATCGACACGGCATGGATCGCCTGACCGGCGATCAGGTCATGCAGGCAGGCGTATACCAGCTGTTGCTTCTTCACCGGGGTCAGACCGGCGAAGCACTCGCCCACCACGGTTACCTGAAAATCACAATCCTTGCCGGTGGTAAAAACGGTGCAGCCTTCCAGCTCACGCTCGATGATCTGTTTAACTTCTTCAGCTTGCATGGGGACTCCGATGGGATGGTTCTAGCCAATTTCGGACAGGCGGGGAATGATAACGAAAAGGGGCCCGAAAGGCGACTTTCGAGCCCCTGGGATCGTCACCGACCTCATGCCAGGACCTGTTCCAGCCCTACCAACGAGGCGATCGACCTCAACTCTTCCGGCACGCCCCGGGCCTGCAGTTGCACCCCTTTCGCCGCCGCCAGACGCAGACAGCTCAGCCACAGCGACAACGCCGAGCTATCGACCCGGCCCACGGCACTGAAGTCGACCGTCCACTCCCGCGGGCTCGACGCCAGCACTTTTTCCAGCTTGGCCCGTACCGGCATCACCGTACTGAACAGCAGATCGCCCGCCAGCTTCAGCTCGCCGTTATCGCCCAGCTCAACCTTCGCTGCCGTCATCGCTACCGTTGACCTTTTTCTCGAGATTGACCGAGACCTGGGACTCCCAGGAATCGATAACGCCGCCGATGCTGTTCTGGCGCTGATACATGTCGGCGAACTGGTTACGGAAGGTCAGGCGCAGGTTGACGCCATCCACCATCACGTTGACCAGGGTCCAGCGATCGTCGCGCTTGAGCATGTAGTACACCAGGCTGTACTGCTTGCCATTACCGGATTTGACGCTAACCGTCACCACCTGCTTGCTGGGTTCGGGGCTCTCGCCACGGGGCTGTTCGATCTGGTAGCCCACCAGCTCGAAGCCGACAATCGCCTTGGCGTAGGTCCGCAGCAGCGTGGTCTTGAACACCCCGGAAAAACGCTCCAGCTCTTCCGGCGTCGCCCGGCGGTAATACTTACCCATCACCTGGCGCGCGACATAGGGAAAGTCGACGACCGGCGCCACCACTTTTTCGATCTCGGCCATCAGCTCACCGAGCTGTTCCGGCTGCTTTAGCGTTTCATTGTCGATCACCGCCAGCATCTCGCGAGTGGTGTTCTCCACCACATCGCTGGCCTCCTGCCATGAGGCTTCAGCCTGGGCCGGCGACAGCTGGACCGACAGCAGCAACATCCCGGCAACAATCAGCTTTTTGAATGACATGTTCACTCACTCACCTTATTGAACAGGAACTTACCGATCAGATCCTCCAGCACCAGTGCTGACTGGGTGTCTCGGATCCGACCACCATCTTTCAACATCTCCTCATCGGCCCCCGGTACGATGCCGATATACTGCTCACCGAGCAGGCCCGCCGTCAGGATCTGCGCCGAGCTGTCGGTACTCAGGTAATCCACGTCGGAGTGAATCTCCATCTCCACATCGGCCATCAGCAGTTTCGGATCGAGCCGAATCGCCGTCACCTGGCCGATCTGCACGCCCGACAGCGACACCTTGGCGCGCGGAGTCAAACCGCCGATATTTTCGAAGCGGGCATACACCTTGTATCCCCCGGTCTGATCCGCCAGGCTCAAGCCGCTGATATTCAGCGCCAGGACCACCAGGGCCAGAAAACCAGCCAGCATCAGGAAGCCTACGCTGATCTCCATTGTACGCATACGCATTCTCAAAGCTCTCCAAACATTAATGCGGTCAGGATGAAGTCCAGTCCCAGTACCGCAAGCGACGAATAAACCACCGTGCGCGTGGTCGCCTGGCTGATCCCCTCGGATGTCGGGACACAGTCATAACCTTCGAACACCGCTATCCAGGTCACCACGAACCCGAACACGATCGACTTGATAACGCCATTCAGGACGTCATCACGAAAATCGACCGAGTGCTGCATGTTGGCCCAGAACGACCCCTCGTAGATGCCGAGCCAGTCGACGGCGACGATGGCGCCGCCCCAGACCCCGACCACGGCGAAGATCATGGTCAGCAGCGGCATCGAGATGAAGCCGGCCCAGAACCGCGGCGCGATCACCCGCCGCAGCGGATCGACGCCGATCATCTCCAGGCTCGCCAGCTGCTCGGTCGCCTTCATCAGGCCGATCTCCGCCGTCAGCGCGGAGCCGGCGCGGCCGGCGAACAGCAGGGCCGTCACCACCGGTGCCAGTTCACGCACCAGGCTCAGTGCCACCATCTGCCCCACCGCCTGCTCGGAGCCGTAATCGACCAGGATGGTATAGCCCTGCAAGCCCAATACCATGCCGATGAACGCCCCCGACACCACGATGATGATCAGCGATAGCACACCGACGAAATAGAGCTGTTTTAGCAGCAGGGGGAACATCGTTGCCGGCTCCGGCCGGGCAACGATGGACTGGAACAGGATATGCCCCGCCCGTCCATAGGCTGCCAGGCGGGACAAACCTCGATGCCCCAGCCGCTGAATCCGGTCCAACATCTATCGCGCTTCCTGTAACAGTTCCTGTAGATAATCCGGTGCCGGGTAATGGAAAGGCACGGGCCCGTCCGGCAACCCCTGGATAAACTGCCGCACCTTGTCCGAGTCCACCTCGGCCAGCGATTGCGGCGTGCCCTCGGCGATGACCCGACCATCGGCAACCAGGTAGACGTAATCGGCGATCCCGAGCGTCTCCTGGATATCGTGCGAAACGATGATACTGGTATGGCCCAGCGCCTGGTTCAAGCGTCGGATCAGGTTGACCAGCACCCCCATCGCGATCGGGTCCTGCCCGGTAAACGGCTCGTCGTACATGACGATATCCGGATCCAGCGCGATCGCCCGCGCCAACGCCACGCGCCGCGCCATCCCGCCGGACAGCTCACTCGGCATCAGCTGCGCCGCGCCGCGCAAGCCGACCGCATTCAGCTTCATCAACACCACGTCGCGAATCATCTCTTCGGACAGCTCGGTATGAACCCGAATCGGAAACGCCACGTTGTCGTAGACACTCATGTCGGTGAACAGTGCGCCGCTCTGGAACAGCATCCCCATGCGCTCGCGGGCCAGAAACAGCTCGCTGCGGCTGAGACGGGGGATATTCTTCCCCTCCAGCAGAATCTCGCCGGAATCGGGCTTGAGTTGTCCGCCGATCAACTTCAGCAACGTCGTCTTGCCGGTGCCAGACGGCCCCATGATCGCCGTCACCTTGCCCCTGGGCACTTTGATATTGATATCGTCGAAGATCGTTCGCGAACCGCGGCTGAATGACATGCCACGAATATCGATGATGGTGTTACCCGGAAAATCCATAGACGCCGACCCGGCTCCTCAATTCAGCTCCCTCTGCTACGGCACGCGCCCTGAGCTAGTGCAAATGCGCCGCAGAGTAATTCAAAGCGGTCAACTATACCATCGCATAAGCCAACTTTTAACCAGGCACCAAGCGCTCGGTTCAGCGGCGCCGGCCGGCGCCTCCGCCGCGACAGCCTGACACTGGCACCCGACTGGGCCCGGCTGGCCCAGTGTTGTAAAATCAGGCTCCGCACACGTATTCAATACGAGAGACACGGACCTCCGATGACTACCGCCTACGACTTTATCCACGCCGGCAAACGCACGATCGAGCTCGAGCTCGAAACCGTACGCCACCTGCTCGACCACCTCGACGACCGCTTCATTCGCGCCTGCGATCTGATGCTGCACTGTCGCGGCCGGGTCATCGTCACCGGCATGGGCAAGTCGGGCCACATCGGCCGCAAGATCGCCGCCACCCTGGCCAGCACCGGCACGCCGGCGTTTTTCGTCCATCCGGCGGAGGCCAGCCACGGCGACCTCGGCATGTTCACCAGCAACGACGTGGTACTGGCGCTGTCCAACTCGGGCGAAACCGCCGAGGTGATCACCATTCTGCCGCTGATCAAACGTATGAACGCACCGCTGATCAGCATCACCGCCCGTCCGGAATCGACGCTCGCGCAGACCGCCGATATCAGCCTGCACGTGCAGGTCGACCGCGAAGCCTGTCCGCTGGGGCTGGCCCCCACCTCCAGCACCACGGCCCAGTTGGTACTGGGCGACGCGCTGGCCATCGCCCTGCTCGAGGCGCGCGGCTTCAGCGCCGAGGATTTCGCCTTCTCCCATCCCGGCGGCGCCCTCGGCCGCCGATTGCTGCTGCTGGTCGACGACATCATGCATACCGGCGACGATATCCCGATCGTCCAGGCCGACACCTCGGTGCGCGACGCGCTGCTGGAGGTCACCCGCAAACGCCTCGGCATGACCACTGTGACCGATAGCGACGGCCGTCTGCTCGGGGTGTTCACCGACGGCGACCTGCGCCGTACCCTCGACCAGGAGATTGACCTGAAACAGACGCCGATCACCGCGGTCATGACCGCCCAGTGCACCACCACCCGCTCCGGGATCCTGGCGGCGGAGGCGCTGCAGGTGATGCAGAGCAAGCAGATCAACGCGCTGATCGTCGTCGACGACGACCAACACCCGATCGGCGCACTGAACATGCACGACCTGCTGACCTCCGGAGTGATCTGATGCTTGACGCACTGGGCAACGCACAACGTGAACGTCTGCAGCAGATCGCGCTGGTCGTGTTCGATGTCGACGGCGTACTCACCGACGGTCAGCTCAATTTCCTGGCCGACGGCCGCGAGATAAAAAGCTTCAGCGCCGTCGACGGCCTCGGCATCCGCCTGCTGCAACGCGGCGGACTCAAAAGCGCCCTGCTCAGCGAGCGCCGCTGCGCACAGGTGGAGCTGCGTGCCGAAACCCTCGGCATCAGCCATCTGCGCCAGGGCTGCAGCGACAAACTGGCGGCCCTGCACGAACTCTGGCAACACACCGGACTCAGCGCAGAACAGACCGCCTTCATGGGCGACGACCTGCCGGACCTGGCCGCGCTACGCGCCGTGGGCTTTGCCGCCACCGTCCCTTCGGCGCACTGGCTGGTCCACGAACATGCCCACTGGTGCAGCCAACACGCCGCCGGCGCCGGTGCCTGCCGCGAGTTTTGCGAACTGATCCTGGCGGCCCAGGGCAAACTCGACCAGCTGCTAACGGAGTACCTGTAGATGCGATTCTCCCGCACCCGGATCAGACTGCTGCTCGCCATCGCCCTGCTCACCCCGGCGCTGCTGTACTGGGGACTGCGCGACGATGGCAGCCCCGATGCCGCGGTAACGCAGGTGGAAACCGATGACAGCATCGACTTCTTCATGCTCGATGCCCACACCCGCAGCTGGGGGGAGTCCGGGGCGTTGCAGCGTGCCTGGGAGACCCCGCACCTGCAACACTACCCCAAGCGCAAGAGCAGCCAGCTGGACACCCCCATCGCACTCTTGCCGCTCGCCGGCGGTGACGCATACAAAATACGCGCCAACCAGGGGTGGATCATCGACGATCAGAGCGAGATTCAGCTTGCAGGCGATGTTCAGGTTCACCATAATCCGCAGTCCGACACTGCCGCCATGCTGACCACCAGCGAATTCACGCTCTATCCCGAGCGTCGCTTTGGCCGTACCGATGCCCTTGCCACACTGATCAGTGGCAAAGACCGTACCGAGAGTGTCGGCATGGAGATCTATTTCGATGAACGCCGGGTCGAGTTGCTATCGACCGTAAGAGGTAGATATGAAACGCCGTAACCCGTTGCCCAAGCTGATCCTCGGCTGTCTGGTCCTGCTGGCCTCCGCGGCGGCCTTCGCGCTGCCTGACGATGTCGAGCAGCCGATCCAGATCAGTGCCGACAGCGCCAGCATCAACGACAACACCGGGGTTACCGTCTACAGCGGCCGGGTCGAGATCGTCCAGGGCTCGATGAAGATCCGCGGCGACCGGGTCGAACTCTACCGTGACGGCAGCGGCGAGGTCTCGCGCATCCTCTCGTTCGGCCAGCCGGCCCGCTTCGAACAGCAACCCAAGGCAGAACAACCGGTCACCCAGGCTTCGGGCCTGCGCATGGAGTACCGCATCGCCGCGCAGGAGATCACCATCAGCGAGCAGGCCAAGGTCGAGCAGGCACAGGATACCTTTAGCGGCGATCGCATCGTCTACAATATGAGCAAAGCGATCGTCGACGCCTATAGCGGGCAGAACGACGACCAGCGCGTGCGCATGGTGATCCAGCCCCGCAAGAGCGCCACGCCATGAGGCAGCTCGAAGCGCTGAACCTGGCCAAGAGCTACAAGGGACGCCAGGTGGTCAGAGATGTTTCGCTGCAGATCGACCAGGGGGAGATCGTTGGCTTGCTAGGCCCCAACGGCGCCGGCAAGACCACCTGTTTCTATATGATCGTCGGGCTGATCAAGGCCGACCACGGCCAGATCCGCATCAACGGCGACGACGTCACCCGGTTGCCGATGCATGGCCGGGCCCGTCGCGGCATCGGCTACCTGCCGCAGGAGGCATCGATCTTCCGCAAGTTGAGCGTACAGGACAACCTGATGGCGATCCTGGAGACGCGCAAAGATCTGAACCGTGCCGAACGTGCAACCAGGGCTGAGCAGCTCCTCGAGGAGTTTCACATCACCCATATCGCACACAGCCCGGGCATGTCCCTGTCCGGCGGCGAGCGGCGCCGGGTGGAGATCGCCCGCGCCCTCGCGACCGAGCCGGCCTTCATCCTGCTCGACGAACCCTTCGCCGGCGTCGACCCGATCTCCGTCGGCGATATCAAGCAGACCATAAAACATCTGCAGGAGAGAGGGATAGGCGTGCTGATCACCGATCATAACGTCCGCGAAACCCTAGATATCTGCCAGCGCGCCTATATCGTCAGCGATGGCAGCATTCTCGCCGAAGGTGAGCCATCGCATATACTGGCAAATGAACAGGTGCGTCAGGCCTATCTGGGCGAGCAGTTCCGACTCTGACCCAACGCACGGATGATAACCCCGATCTTGAAGATGGTATTTCGCGTATATGAAGCAGTCCTTACAGCTTAAAATCGGCCAGCAACTCACCATGACGCCGCAGTTGCAGCAGGCGATCCGCCTGCTGCAACTCTCCACGCTCGATCTGCAGCAGGAGATACAGGCCGCGCTGGAGAGTAATCCGCTGCTCGAAATCAGCGAAGAGGACAACGAGCTGCCCGAGGGCAACGATAACGGTAACGAAGCACCGGAATCGTTGCGCACTGCTGAAGAACGCAGTACCGATAGCACCGATCACGAGCGCGAAGAGAGCTACGAAGAACGCCCCACCGATGAGTGGAGCGACAACATCCCGGAAGAGCTGACCACCGACAGCTCCTGGGAGGACACCTTCCAGAGCCAGAGCGCGGGCCCGGCCCGGGATGATGACTGGGATCCGGCCGACAACGATACCCGCGACGAAACCCTGCAGGACCACCTGCTGTGGCAGCTCAACCTGACCCCGATGAGCGACGCCGACCGCATGGTGGCCGAGGCGATCATCGACGGCATCGAGCCGGACGGTTACCTGACGCTGACCACCGACGAGCTGCTCGAACAGTTCCGCGCGCAACAGCCCGAGCTGTTCGCCGACACCGAACTCGACGAGATCGAGACGGTGCTGCACCGGGTACAGCAGTTCGATCCGCCCGGCGTCGCCGCCCGCGACCTCAGTGAGTGCCTGTGCATCCAGCTGCAGCAGCTGCCGCCGGATACGCCGTTGCGCGACGAGGCGATCAAGCTCGCGCGCGAACACCTGCAGCTGCTCGGCAGTCACGACTACAAGAGCCTGCTGCGCCGGATGCGCCTGCGCGAAGAGGTCCTGCAGGAGGTGGTGCGCCTGATCCAGTCGCTAAACCCGAAGCCCGGCGCCAGCATCACCAGCAGTCAGTCCGAATACGTGATCCCGGATGCCGTGGTCACCAAGATCAAGGGCGAGTGGGTGGTTACGCTGAACCCCGATGCGGCACCTAAGCTGCGCATCAACGCCCAGTATGCAGACCTGATCCGCCGCGCCGACAACAGTGCCGACAACAGCTTCCTGAAGAACCATCTGCAGGAAGCGCGCTGGTTCCTGAAGAGCCTGCTGAGTCGTAACGACACGCTGCTGAAGGTCGCTACCGAGATCGTCGAGCGCCAGTCCGGCTTCCTCGAGTATGGCGAGGAAGCGATGCGCCCGATGGTACTGCACGACATCGCCGAAGCGGTGGGCATGCACGAATCGACCATCTCCCGTGTGACGACGCAAAAATACATTCACACGCCGCGCGGGATCTTCGAACTGAAGTATTTCTTCTCCAGCCACGTCAGCACCTCTGACGGCGGCGCGGCATCGTCGACAGCGATCCGCGCGCTGATCAAAAAGCTGGTGGCGGCGGAGAATCCAGCCAAACCCCTGAGCGACAATAAAATCGCTCAACTCCTCGATGAGCAGGGGATCAATGTCGCCAGACGCACCATTGCCAAATATCGTGAAGCGATGGCAATTCCACCTTCTAATGAACGTAAGCGTCTGGTTTAATGGAAGTGCAAAAGCACGATATAAAAGCGTGCAATGATTAGGAGAAAAACGTATGCAGATCAACATCACCGGTCATCATGTCGAACTGACCGACGCCCTGAACGAATACGTTCACAGCAAGTTCGACAAGCTGGAACGCCACTTTGACAACATCACCAATGCCCAGGTGGTTCTCAGCGTTGAGAAGCAGCGTCAGGTAGCTGAAGCCGATATCCATATCGCCGGCGGTCAGCTTGTTGCAACACACGAACACGATGATATGTATGCAGCCATCGATGGTCTGGTCGACAAACTCGATCGCCAGATCATCAAGCACAAGGAAAAAATGAAAGCTCACAAATAAGCCAAGTTTTCTACTTAACATGCATCTATCAGAGCTGCTGACCGAGGCGCACACCCTGTGCCATGCCGACGCCGTCAGTAAGAAACGTGCTCTCGAACTGGCCGCCAATACCCTTGGCGGTCAGCCCGGTGCACCGGCCGTTGAACAGATCTTCAGCGGCCTACTCAGTCGCGAGCGCCTGGGAAGCACCGGTATCGGTGAAGGCGTCGCCATCCCCCACTGCCGCTTGGCGGAGTGCGAACAGGCCGTCGCGCTGTTGATGTCATTGGCTACGCCGATCGACTTCGACGCGATCGACAACCGCCCGGTCGACCTGCTCTGCTTCCTGCTGGTGCCTGACGACGGTGCCAACGAGCACCTGCAGACCCTGGCCGGATTGGCAGAGCTGTTCAGCCAAAGCAGCGTGCGCGAGCAGCTGCGAAGCTGCGAAACCAGCGCCAACCTGTTCAACACCGTGGTAACACTCTCCACTCCCCAGGCCGACTGATGAAGCTGGTCGTCGTCAGCGGCCGCTCCGGCTCTGGTAAAAGCACCGCGCTGCAGGCACTCGAGGATGTCGGTTTCTACTGTATCGACAACCTGCCTGCCCGGCTGCTACCCGAACTGATCGAGCAGATGCTGGGAGAACCGGAACACCCGGACCAGCTGGCGGTCAGCATCGACGCCCGCAACCTGGTCAGCAACCTGCGCGATTTTCCCCGACTTATCGAACAGCTGTCGACGCAACCGGAGCTCAGTACCGAGATCCTCTATCTCGACGCCGACGAACCGACCCTGCTCAAACGCTATAGCGCCACGCGACGCAAGCATCCGCTCTCCGACAGTCAGGCCGGCCTGCAGCAGGCCATCGCCTATGAAGGCTCGTTGCTGGAGCCGATCGCGACGCGGGCCGCCCTGCGCATCGACACCAGCCATATGACGCTCTACCAGCTGCGCGACAGCGTCAAACTGCGTATCGCCCAGCGCGCCGAACAGGCCCTGTCGCTGCAGTTCGAATCCTTCGGCTTCAAGCACGGCGTTCCCCTCGACGTCGACTTCACCTTCGATGTCCGCATGCTGCCCAATCCCCATTGGGAGCCGGAGCTGCGCCCGCTGACCGGACGCGACGACGACGTGATCCGCTACCTGGAAAGTTCAGCCGACGTGCGCCAACTGATCGACGACGTCCAAGCCTTCCTGACCCACTGGATCCCCCATTTTCAGCGCAACAACCGCAGCTACCTGACGGTCGGTATCGGTTGTACCGGCGGCCAGCACCGTTCGGTTTACGTCGCTGAACAGCTGGCTGGCCATTTCAGCCGTCTTATGGATAATGTTCACGTCCGCCACCGCGAGTTGAGCTGATCCCAGCGTCCGACCCCCAAGGGATAAAATGATCGAAAAACAGCTGACCATTATTAACAAACTCGGTTTGCATGCCCGTGCCGCCGCCAAGCTGATCCAGACCACCACTCAGTTCAGCAGCGAAATCCAGATCGACAAGCAGGGCCGTATCGTCGACGGCAAGAGCATCATGGCGGTGATGATGCTCGCGGCCGCCAAGGGTACCGAACTGATCTTCCGGGTCAGTGGCGACGATGAAGAGTGCGCGCTGGCGGCGATAGAAACCCTGCTGCAGAACCGCTTCGACGAGGCGGAGTAATCCTGCCGCGCCACCGGCGCTATACTGAACGCGTCTCTGCGCCTCGTTTCTTCCGCGCCAACCAACCGACGATATCGCCATGAACCAGCAACCGGAACAGCCCAGCCGTCTCGATCCGCTCGCCAGCGCGCTCGACAGCAATGCGTTGCGCCAGCTGCGTTTCATGCTGAACAAGGGCTTACGCCCGGTCGAGGCCGCCGCACTGCTGGAGAAGACGCCGCCCAAGGAGCGTCAGCTGCTGTGGAGCCTGCTCAACCAGGAGAACGAGGGCAAGGTGCTGCAGCATCTCGGCGATGACGTGCAGGCCGATATCCTCAGCCGCATGGACGCCAGCGAAGTGCTGGCGATCACCGAAACGCTGGACAGCGACGACCAGGCCGACATCATGCAGCAGCTCCCGGAACGGGTCATGAAAGAACTGCTGCGGATCATGGACAAGCAGAACCGCAAACGGGTCGAAAAGCTGCTCTCCTACCCCGAGGACACCGCCGGCGGCATCATGAACACCGATACCGTGACCATCCGCCCGGATATCACGGTCGAAACCGTCCTGCGTTACCTGCGCCGCCACAAGGAGGTGCCGGAGATGACCGACCGCCTGTTCGTGGTCAGTCGCAAAGACTCCTATATCGGCAGCCTGCCGCTGACCCGGCTGCTGACCGCCGACCCCAGCGTCATGGTGCGCGAGATCATGCGTACCGAC
>QKGH01000359.1 GCA_003250495.1 Marinobacterium sp. | reverse complement strand
ACGCTGCGCCAGCCCTTCGACGATGGCGGTCTTACCGACACCAGGCTCGCCGATCAGCACCGGGTTGTTCTTAGTGCGGCGCTGCAGTACCTGGATGGTACGGCGGATCTCGTCGTCACGGCCGATCACCGGGTCCAGCTTGCCGGACTCGGCGCGTTCGGTCATATCGACGCAATACTTGTCCAGCGCCTGGCGGTTCTCCTCGGCGTTGGGATCGGTCACCGCCTGGTCGCCGCGCACGTTGTTGATCGCAGTAGTCAGCGATTCGCGGGTCACGCCGCACTCTTTCAGCAGCTTGCTGGTATCGCCCTTGTCCTCCAGCATCGCCAGCAGTACCAGCTCGCTGGCGACATACTCATCGCCGCGCTGCTGCGCCAGCTTGTCGGTCAGGTTGAACAGGCGCGCCATGTTCTGCGACAGGCGGATCTCGCCGTCGGGGTTGCTGACCACCGGCAGGCGGTCGAGCGCTTCGCCGACCTTGCGCGTCAGCTGCATCGGCTCGGCACCGGCCTGCTTCAGCAACGGCCGGATGGAACCGCCACGCTGTTCCAGGAAGGCGGCCAGCAGGTGCACCGGCTCGATCATGGTGTGATCTTTACCGATCGCCAACGATTGCGCATCGGACAGCGCATCCTGCAGTTTGGAGGTAAATTTGTCGGGGCGCATAGGATCTCCTTTCACATTCTGATGTGCCGTCGGGCGGGTCGTCGGACGACCGGCCGCGGCCGTTACCTGTTAAATGCGGCCATCCCGGGCAGCTTCAAGTCTACTGCTGAATAAAAATTAGACTCTGCTGATATAGCCCGCCTGACGGGCGCTCCAGCCCGGCTGTCTGCATTTTGTCTTATGCTTGTCATCTTTGTTTGCTGGAATGCCGCGCAACTTTACCGCGTCGAGCAATCGTCGCGTCCACCCAATAGCAGGATAGACAGATGGGCCAGCATACGTACGACGATCAGCATCACGAGATCGAACAGAGCGATTTCGAGCGCATTATCGAGAAGGGGCTGAGCCGTCGCAGCTTCCTGCGCGGCAGCGCCACTGCCATGGGGCTGTTCCTGGCCGCCAATCCGCTGGCCAATGCCGTGGCCGCCGTGACCGGCAGCAGTGCCCTGCTCGGCTTCAAGGCCGTAGCCGCCAGCACCGCCGACACCTTCGAAGTGCCGGAAGGCTACATCGCTACCCCGCTGATCTCCTGGGGCGACCCGCTCCTGAAAGGCGCACCGGCGTTCGATCCGTCCGGCCTGCAGGGCGCCGACGCCCAGGCGCTGCAGTTCGGTGACAACACCGACGGCATGAGCCTGTTCCCACTGGCCGAAGACCGCGCCCTGCTCGCCGTCAACAACGAGTACACCAACTACGAATACCTGTTCGCCCACCAGGGCAAGCAGGCGCTGAGTGCCGATGAGGTCAAGAAGGCCCAGGCCGCGGTCGGCGTTTCGGTGTTCGAGATCCGTCGCACCGACGGGCGCTGGCACTATGTAGCCGAATCCGACTACAACCGCCGCATCACCGCCAACACCGAGATGGCGCTGACCGGTCCGGCCGCCGGCCATGCCCTGGTCAAAACCGCCGCCGACGACAGCGGCAAGAAGGTGCTTGGCACGTTCAACAACTGCGCCAACGGCCAGACCCCCTGGGGCACCTACCTGACCTGTGAAGAGAACTTCAACGGTTTCTTCGGCGCCAGCACGGAAGATTTCGCCGCCGACAAGCACCAGAAGCGCTACGGCCTGAAGAACAAGAGCGACTACCAGTGGTTCGGCCAGGACGCGCGTTTCGACCTGTCCAAGAACCCGAACGAACCGAACCGTCACGGCTGGGTGGTCGAGATCGATCCGATGGATCCGACCTCCACTCCGCTGAAGCGCACCGCGCTGGGCCGCTTCAAGCATGAGAACGCGGCGCTGACCATCGATAACAGCGGTCACGTCGTGGTCTACCTGGGCGACGACGAGCGCGGCGAACACCTGTACAAGTTCGTCTCCAACGGCAAATACAACCCGGACGACCAGGCCGCCAACCGCGACCTGCTGGCCGAGGGCACCCTGTACGTGGCCCGCTTCAGCGCTACCGACGGCGCGCTGAAAGGCCAGGGCGAATGGCTGGAGCTGACCCACGGCAAGAACGGCCTGACCGCCGAGAACGGTTTCGCCGACCAGGCCGAAGTACTGATCTTCGCCCGTGAAGCGGCCACCCAGGTCGGCGCCACCACCATGGACCGCCCGGAATGGGTCGCGGTAAACCCCGATGGCAAGAGCGTCTGCTGCACCCTGACCAACAACAAGTATCGCGGCGTCGAAGGCAAGAACCAGCCGGTGGGCGGCCCGAACCCCCGTGCCAAGAACCACTACGGCCAGATCGTGCGCTGGTGGCCGCGTGGTGGCGACCACACTGCGGCCGCCTTCGACTGGGATCTGTTCGTGATTGCCGGTAACCCGAACGTCGGCGAAGGTCTGTATGCCGGCAGCAGCAACGTCACCGCCGACAACATGTTCAACAGCCCGGACGGCCTCGGTTTCGACGCCGCCGGCCGACTGTGGATCCTGACCGACGGCAACTACTCCAACGACGGCGAGTTCGCCGGCATGGGGAACAACCAGATGCTGTGTGCCGACCCGCAGAGCGGCGAGATCCGCCGCTTTGCCACCGGCCCGATCGCCTGCGAGATCACCGGCCTGACCTTCAGCCCGGACCAGCGCACCCTGTTCGTCGGTGTGCAGCACCCGGGCGAAGAGCTGGCACCGTCCCACTTCCCGGCCGGTGGCGACAGCAAGCCGCGTTCGACCATCATGATGGTCCAGCGCAAGGATGGCGGCATCGTCGGCGCCTGAGCGCCGCACTGACCCCGCCTCTCCACCACTCGCAAAAAACCCGGTTGCCTCGGCACCGGGTTTTTTCGTTAACCGGCCATCCTGCAGCCCTGCGCTATCCGCCGGTGATCTAGCGCGCTCTGTCGCGCCGCCCTTGGCTACCGCCGCCCCGTTAATCCCTGGCCTTGGCCCACTTGGCGAACGCGCGCTATTTTCCCAACTTTTATGTTATGTTATAACAACAACAAATTCGAAGCCTAGCCGCTGCCGCGCCGCCATCAGCGCCGCCGTCCCTCGCCATGCAACCGGCTCGTCAGTCGATGCGTTTGACCCACGGCACTGCCGCTCAAACCCGCGACGAGGCAGCTGGCGGGACTGAAAGCCGGACCGCGCCAACCGATCACACACAGCAACCCAGAGTAGAACGATGTCCCCAACCTCCCCGCTTTCCGCCCCCGACCGGCTGCCGGTCACGGTCCTGTCCGGCTTCCTCGGCGCCGGCAAGACCACGCTGCTGAACCATATCCTGAACAACCGCGAGGGGCGCCGGGTGGCGGTCATCGTCAACGACATGTCCGAGGTCAACATCGACGCGGGACTGGT
>QKGH01000403.1 GCA_003250495.1 Marinobacterium sp. | reverse complement strand
CGTCTACCTGATCAACCGCCTGATGCGGATGCCGGTGGGCCGGGCCTGGGAGGCGCTGCGCGAGGATGAGATCGCCTGCCGCTCGCTGGGGCTGAACCGCACCGTGATCAAGCTCTCGGCGTTTACGCTGGGCGCCTCCACCGCGGGCTTTGCCGGCTGCTTTTTCGCCGCCCGCCAGGGCTTCATTAGCCCCGAGTCGTTCGTGTTCATCGAGTCGGCGATCATCCTCGCCATCGTCGTGCTCGGCGGCATGGGCTCGCAGGTCGGCGTGATCCTGGCGGCGATCATCATGACCATCCTGCCGGAGCTGGCGCGCGAGTTCTCCGAGTACCGCATGCTGATGTTCGGCCTGCTGATGGTGCTGATGATGCGCTGGCGTCCGGAGGGTCTGCTGCCGATGAAACGCCCCCACCTGGCCCTGAACAGCGAGTTGAAAAGCCAATGAGTCAGTTACTGCTCGATGTCAACGAGCTGACCATGCGCTTCGGCGGTCTGCTCGCAGTCAACGCGGTCAACCTGGCGGTGCACAACCGTCAGATCGTGTCCGTCATCGGCCCCAACGGCGCCGGTAAAACCACCGTGTTCAACTGTCTGTCCGGGTTCTATATCCCCAGCGACGGCAGCATCCTGTTCAACGGCGAACAGCTGGCCGGGCTGAAGGATTTCCAGATCTCGCGCAAGGGGCTGGTGCGCACCTTCCAGCACGTGCGCCTGTTCAAGCGCATGAGTGTGATCGAGAACATGCTGGTGGCGCAGCACCGCCACCTGAACACCAACCTGTTCGCCGGCCTGTTCAAGACCCCGAGCTACCGCCGCCTGGAGCAGGAGGCGATGGACCGCGCCATGTACTGGTTGAAGGAGGTGGACCTGCTCGAGTTCGCCAACCGCGAGGCGGGCAACCTGGCCTACGGCCAGCAGCGCAAGCTGGAGATCGCCCGCTGCATGGTGACCCAGCCGCAACTGCTGCTGCTCGACGAACCCGCCGCGGGCCTGAACCCGAAGGAGACCAAGGAGCTCGACGAGCTGATCCTGCGTCTGCGCGACCAGCACGAGATCTCGATCCTGCTGATCGAACACGACATGGGGCTGGTGATGGGGATCTCCGATCATATCTACGTCATCGCCCAGGGCACCCCGCTGGCCGATGGCAGCGCGGACGAGATCAAACACAACCCGGCCGTCATCAAAGCCTACCTCGGGGAGAGCTGAGTCCATGCTGCAACTACGCAACATCAACACCCACTACGGCCCGATCCAGGCGCTGCACGATGTGTCGGTGGAGGTGCAGCGGGGCGAGATCGTCACGCTGATCGGCGCCAACGGTGCCGGCAAGACCACGCTGCTGATGACGCTGTGTGGCGACCCCCATGCCTCCAGCGGCTCGATCCTGTTCGAGGGGGAGGAGATCAGTCAGCTGCCCACCTCGCAGATCATGCGCAAGGGGCTGGCGGTGGTGCCGGAGGGGCGTCGCATCTTCTCCGGCCTGACCGTGGCCGAGAACCTGCACATGGGCGCCTACTTCGCCGACAAGGCGGAGTACCAGCAACAGCTCGATTACGTGCTGAAACTGTTTCCGCGCCTGCAGGAGCGCTACCATCAGCGCGGCGGCACCATGTCCGGCGGCGAACAGCAGATGCTGGCGATTGGCCGCGCGCTGATGAGCAAACCGCGCCTGCTGCTGCTCGACGAACCCTCGCTGGGGCTGGCACCGATCATCATCCAGCAGATCTTCGAGATCATCCAGCAGCTGCGCGCTGAAGGGGTCACCATCTTCCTGGTAGAGCAGAACGCCCACCAGGCGTTGAAGATCGCCGACCGTGGTTACGTGCTGGAAAACGGCCATGTCGTAATGAGTGATACCGGTGCCGCACTGCTGACACACGACGCCGTGCAGAAGGCGTATCTTGGCGGCTGAGCCCGGCTCCGCCGCCCGCGTTTCATGGATTTGAACAACAGGATTCGCCCGTGCGTTTACTGCTCATCTCGCTGCTAGCCCTGTTCATCAGCCTGATGCTGGTGATCTGCGGCAACGCCTTCCTGCTCACCTATATCGGTGTGCGTCTCGGTGCCGGCGGCATCGCCCCGACCGAGGTCGGCCTGGTGATGGTCGCCTACTCGATCGGCTTTGCCGCCGGTTCCTACTGGTGTGCCGGCCTGGTACGCAAGGTGGGGCATATCCGCACCTTCGCCGCGCTGGCCGCGGTCACGGCGATGGCCTCGATCAGCTTCCCGCTGTTCGACTACTCGCTGGGGTTCTGGTCCCTGCTGCGTCTGATCGGCGGCTTCTCCGCCGCCGGCCTGTACGTGATCATCGAGAGCTGGTTCAGCGCCGTCGCCACCAACAAGAACCGCGCCACGCTATTCGCGCTGTATCAGGTCGCCGCCTACTCCGCGTCGACTTCGGCCCAGTTACTGGTCGGCTTCAGCGAAACCGCCAGTCCGGTGCCGTTCACGCTGGCCGCGCTGCTGATCCTGGCGGCGATCATCCCGCTGTCGCTGTCGCGCATGCAGTCGCCGGCGCTCGACAACGGCCCGCGCATGTCGCTGCTGAGTCTGTACCGCCAGGCGCCGCTGGGGATCACCGCGTCCTTCACCGCCGGCATCCTGCTCGGCACCTACTACTCGCTGGTGCCGCTGTTCGGCAGCCTGACTCAGCTTAACGTCAGCCAGGTATCGCTGCTGATGTCGGCGTCGGTACTGATGGCGCTCGCCTTCGCCTGGCCGATGGGCTGGATCTGCGACCGCATCCAGCGCAGCCGCGTGCTGCTGGTGGTGTGCCTGGTCGCCGCGCTGCTGGCCAGCGCCAACTCGGTGCTGGTCGACTTCCCATTCCTGCCGCGCCTGGTAACCGCGGCGATCATGCTCGGCCTGCTGTCCACCGTCTACTCGATGGCGGTGGCGCTGACCAATGACCGCATCGACTCCAGCGCCCGGGTCGCCGCCAGTGCCGCGCTGATGCTCAGCTACGGACTCGGCAGCATCGTCGGCCCGATCCTCGGCTCCAGCCTGATGGAGCTGTTTCGCCCCGGCGCCATGTTCCTCGGCTTCGCCGTGCTGCTGGTCCTGCTGGCGCTCTACATCCGCCGCCGCCAGGCGCTGATGCCGCCGCTGCCGGTCGCCGCCCAGGAGCAGTTCGTACCGACCCTGCCGGAGAGCCAGGTGGCCGCCGAATTCGATCCGCGCGCCGAGAACAGCGCCGATACCCCGATCGAAGCGCTGTTCCCCGACGCGATGGTCGAAGCGTTCGGCGACAGCCAGGAACCGGAACCCGCGCCGGCGCCCGCCACCCCAGAGGCCAGCGCGGAGCCCGCAGCCAGCGCTACGGAAACCGCGACCACAGAATCCACGGACCGCGGGGAAGCGGACGCCGATAGCGCGCCCGCCACCGCGGCCGTCCCACCCGACGACGCCAATACTGCAGCCGCTAATGCGGC
>QKGH01000068.1 GCA_003250495.1 Marinobacterium sp. | reverse complement strand
CGTGCTCACAACGTTTCGGTATTCGAGATACCGGCGGTAGATGTTCGATACTTCCCTGAGGGCGCTGCCTGTTGTAGTGGTGAATCCATTTCGGCAGTGCCCGATACCGCCCTCACTTAGGACCTGTATAGGTCCATTCGCTTATCGCCTTTTTTGCTTAACCTTAGGTCGTTGGCGTATTGGGGGCGGGCGTACACATGTTTGATCCCGCAGCATGGTGTAGCGACAGGCAACCGCGAACGATAGGTTGAGCCGTTGTCCGTCATCAGGCATGTTTCCGCCACACCGATCTCATACACCTCCAGGGCTGACGCCAGGAAAACCGCGGTCGTCTATCGGCTAGTGTCCCGGTTCAGGCTTCGATAATCGGGTGAACTGAGCGGACGGCTGAAAGCCGGATCGAGGCTGACAACCAGCGCCTGTTCTCTGGAGAGGCGTTAGGCGATTGTGCGCTGCATATATAAAAAAACCCCTCTTCTGGCGAAGAGGGGCAGGCAAAGTGCAAACAACTCCAACGGCAGGAGCTGCAAGATGGGATGCGAAAGGTGACTGAGTGGCACCTGTCGCGTCCTGATCCCTCAGGACAGTTCCAATATAGCGTTTATTGTGCGATGCACAACTACGAATTGTATCTTTATTAAACGAATTGGTTATAAAAACAGCTCATTTTTTGTGCAGTGCACAATATGCTGATCAGTCCTCGGTTCTGACGTGGGCCAGGCGGAACGGGTGGGCCGGGTAGGTGCCGATGATGCGTACTTCACGGGCGAAAAAGTGCAGTTCCTGCAGCGCGAACTGCATCGCCTGTTCGTGCGGGTGGGCGACCACATCGACGTGGAAGCTGGTGGCCTGCATGGTGTCGGATTCCATGTAGCTCTCCAGCTTGACCAGGTTCAAGCCGTTGGTAGCGAAGCCGCCGAGCGCCTTATACAGCGCGGCCGGCATGTTGCGCACGGCGAACATGATGGTGGTGATGTAGCGGCTTTCCGCTTCCAGCGCCGGCATATGGCTCTCTTTGGCCAGGATGATGAAGCGGGTGGTGTTGCCGCTCTTGTCCTGGAAGTTCTCCCGCAGGATCTGCAACCCGTACAGCTCGGCGGCGAGGCTGGAGGCGATCACGGCATGGCCGGGCTGCGGGTCGGCGGCCAGTTCGGCCGCGGAGCCGGCGGTATCCAGCGCGGCGATCGGGGTCAGTCCCAGCGCCTTGATGTTGCTGTCGCACTGCGCCAGCGCCTGCGGATGGGAGGAGATGGTACGCAGGTCCTCGATATCGGTGCCGGGCAGCGCCAGCAGGCAGTGGTTCACCGGCTCGAAGTGCTCGCCGATGATGTGCAGCTGGGTTTTCGGCATCAACCGATAGATCTCTTCGACACGTCCGGCGGTGGAGTTTTCCAGCGGGATCATCGCGAGGCGCGCCTCGCCGCGCTCGACCATAAACATCGCCTCCACAAAACTGTTGCAGGCGCGGGCGTCCATCTGCGGGAAAACGCGGCTGCAAGAGAGGTGGGAGTAAGCCCCGGGATAGCCCTGGTAGGCGATGATATTGTCTGCTTCGGTCATGATCAGTCGTTGCCGTTCGTGAATGGTTGGTTGAGAGTGGAGCGAAGGGCAGGCATTATCGCACACCCCCGGGGCTGGCAAAATAACGCCTCTGCAACAACGAAGCGCACGAGTCGCGCCAATAGAATAGATAAGAGATGAATAGAGGAGAGTGGAGCGCATGACACCGGAACGCGAACAGCGTTTGCTGGAGATTCTGCGCCGGCGTCAGCCGGATCTGACCCTGATCACCGATAAGGTGCACAAACCGCGCAATATCGCCGCGCTGGTACGCAACTGCGACGCGGTGGGCATCCCGCGTATGCATGTGGTGAAGCCGGACAGCGAGTATCGCCGTTACCGCGGTACCTCGCGCGGCAGCGACCGCTGGGTCGATTCGGTGCTGCACGACACGCTGGACAGTGCTATCGATGCGGTACGCAGCCAGGGGATGACGATCTACGCTGCCCACCTCTCCGATAGTGCTGTCGATTTCCGCGAGGTCGATTACACCCGGCCCTGTGCGGTGCTGATGGGCGCCGAACGAGACGGCATCAGTGATCGCGCGGCGGAGCTGGCGGACCGTCATATCATCGTGCCGATGATGGGGATGGTGGAGTCGCTGAACGTTTCCACCGCCGCCGGGATCATCCTGATCGAGGCGCAGCGTCAGCGCAAGCTGGCCGGGCTGTACGAGCTGGACCGGATGCCGGTGCGCGAAACCGCCCGCCATATGTTCGAGTCGCGCTATCCGCGCCTGGCTGCGCACTGCCTGACCGCGGGATTGCCCTACCCGGAGTATGACGACCTCGGCGAGCTGATCGACCCCGAGGCCTGCCGGGCCCTGCTGGCGCGGCGCGCGTGATGCTCAAGGCGTCGTTCGAAATGCCCGGCCGTGGTGAACCCGCGATGAAGCACAAGCCGCGATGAAAGCCGAGGCCCGGGTGCTGTCTCCGCGTGCGCTGCTGGCGCTGGCCGCCTGGCTCGGGCTGGTATTCCTGCTGGCCTGGCAGGGGGCGCGCTACGCCGGCGACTGGACCCTGGAGCGGCTGCACCGGCAAGGTACCGACCGCCTGCTGGCCAACATCTCGCAGCTGCGCGCGGCGCTGGAGCAGTACCGCTACCTGCCGTTCATCCTGACTCAGAGCGCTGAGGTGCGTGCACTGCTGCAACTGCCTGGCAGTGAGCGTGCCGAGCAGGTCAACCGCTACCTGGAGCAGATCAACCTGATCGCCGGCTCCGGTGCGTTGCTGGTGCTGGGGCCCGATGGGATACCGCGGGCCTCCAGCAACTGGCGCGAGCAGGGCGAGGCGCTGGGACGCTCCCAGGCGCAGCGGCGCTATTTCCGCCAGGCGCTGGCCGGCGAGGAGGGGCGCCAGTTCATCTACGAGGGTAACCCGCTGCGGCCGGTGCTCTATCTGTCGGCGCCGATTTACGACCGCCAGAGCCTGGTCGGGGTGGCGGCGATGCGGATCGAGCTGGAGCAGCTACGCGAGCATCTGCCGCTGGGCGATCCGTTTGTCATTACCGATGCCCAGGGTGAGCTGCTGTTTGCGCTGTCGGCCGACTGGCCGCTGCCGGAGGCGCGGGCGTTGCGGCTGCGCGACGGCACCCATATCCGCCTGCTGAGCCGGGACGGGCGGCGCTGGATGCTGCAGCAGGTGCGGCTCGACGACCTGGGCTGGGGGGTGAGCCAACTGACCGATGCCTCCGGCGTGCTGCCGAACCAGACCATCGCCGCCGGTTCCATCGGCGGCAGCGGCGTGGCGTTGGCGCTGTTGACGCTGTTCCTGCGCGAGGCGCGGCAGAAGCGCCGCCTGCAGCGCGACCGCCTGCTGGAGCAGGCGCTGAGCGAGGAGCGCCAGCGCGATATGATCAGTACCGCGGAGGTGGGGCTGATCAACGTCGATC
>QKGH01000361.1 GCA_003250495.1 Marinobacterium sp. | reverse complement strand
GTTGATATCGTGGGCGATCTGCACGCTCTCCAGCAGCTCCATCAGCGACTCGCCGCGGTACCAGGGCATATGCGCGGACGGGTTGACCACGTTGTCGCCCTTCAGCGCGGAGATCGGTGCGAAGTGGATGTCGTTCAGGTTCAGCTGCGCGGCGAAGGCCAGGTAATCGCGCTTGATCTGCTCGAAGCGCTCTTCGCTGTAATCCACCAGGTCCATTTTGTTGATGGCGACGACGGTGTGCTTGATCCCCAACAGCGAGACGATGAAGCTGTGACGGCGGGTCTGCACCTGCACGCCGTGACGGGCGTCGATCAGGATGATCGCCAGGTCGCAGGTGGAGGCGCCGGTGGCCATGTTACGGGTGTACTGCTCGTGTCCCGGGGTGTCGGCGATGATGAACTTGCGCTTGGCGGTGGAGAAGTAGCGGTAGGCCACGTCGATGGTGATCCCCTGTTCGCGCTCCGCCTGCAGGCCGTCCACCAGCAGCGCCAGGTCGATCTCGTCGCCGGTGGTGCCGACCTTCTTGCTGTCGCTCTGGATCGCCGCCAACTGATCCTCGTAAATCATCTTGGAGTCGTGCAGCAGGCGGCCGATCAGCGTGGATTTGCCGTCGTCGACGCTGCCGCAGGTCAGGAAGCGCAGCAGTTCCTTGTTCTCGTGCTGGTGCAGGTACGCCTCGATATCGGCGGCGATCAGTTCGGATTGGTGGCTCATAACTCTCTACTCGTTCAAATTCTGTATCCGGAGAAAACGGTGGCTTCGATCAATCCTGTGCCCTATTGAGGGGCGGGGGATCAGAAGTAGCCTTCGATCTTCTTCTGCTCCATGGAGCCGGCGCTGTCGTGGTCGATGGCGCGGCCCTGGCGCTCCGACGTCGTCGTCAACAGCATCTCCTGAATGATGATTCGACGGCGCCGGTCAGCGGGTAGCAGCCCAGGGTGCGGAAGCGGATCGACTTCATCATCGGCACCTCGCCCTCGTTCAGCGGCAGGCGCTCGTCATCGACCATGATCAGCATGCCGTCGCGCTCCACCACCGGGCGCACCGCGGAGTAGTACAGCGGTACGATCGGGATGCTCTCCAGGTAGATGTACTGCCAGATATCGAGCTCGGTCCAGTTGGAGAGCGGAAATACGCGGATGCTCTCGCCCTTGTCGACGCGGGTGTTGTAGATGTTCCACAGCTCCGGGCGCTGGTTCTTCGGGTCCCAGCGGTGGTTCTTGTCGCGGAACGAGAACACGCGCTCCTTGGCGCGGGATTTCTCCTCGTCGCGGCGGGCACCGCCGAACGCGGCGTCGAACTTGTACTGGTTCAGCGCCTGCTTCAGCCCCTGGGTCTTCATGATGTCGGTGTGCTTGGCGGAACCGTGGACGAACGGGCTGATCCCCATCTCCACCCCGTCGGGATTGATGTGCACCAGCAGGTCCATGCCGGCTTCCTTGGCCATGCGGTCGCGGAACGCGATCATCTCCTTGAACTTCCAGGTGGTGTCCACGTGCAGCAGTGGGAAGGGGGGCTTGCCCGGGTAGAACGCCTTGCGTGCCAGATGCAGCATCACCGAGGAGTCCTTGCCGATCGAGTAGAGCATCACCGGGTTGTCGAACTCTGCCGCGACTTCACGGATGATGTGGATGCTCTCGGCTTCCAGTTGCTTCAGATGGGTCAGGCGGTGTTCCGGTAACAGATTCATCATTCGACTCTTATCTACTATCCACTTCGATTCCAGAAAGGAGCCCGTCGTCGGGTGCTGCACCGGGCCCTGGAGGGGCCTGGAGAGTGCTCTGCGCAAAAAGACGGATGCCAAGATAGGCGCCGATTATCGCCGAGCGAATTTAAAATCAAAAAGAATTAAAAGAAATTTTTAAATCATAAAAAGTTATATAAAGCCTGTCCCTCGGTGCCCGGCATCCGGCCCTTTCGGTTATAGCGTTATAATCCATTATGGAATAATAAAATTCTTATTAATTATTTTGTGTTATATAACGCGCTCTATACCATGGCAGCCTATTCGTTCAGTGACCGGAAAGGTGGGACAGATGGAGTTCGCCTACATAGTGGCAGGATTAGTTGTCGGTTTTGTTGTCGGCCTCACCGGTATCGGTGGCGGCGCGCTGATGACGCCGATCCTGATCGTCGTGTTCGGCATTCCTCCGTTTGTCGCGGTCAGCACCGATCTGCTGTATGCCGCGGTTACCAAGTGCGGCGGGGTGATCTCCTACGCCCGCAAGAAGATGGTGGAGTGGCGGATCGTGATTCTGCTGCTGGTGGGCAGCCTGCCGGGCAGCCTGTTGACGCTGCACTACCTCGAAGGGTTGGACGGTCTGGAGCAGATCGAGCAGCTGATGAACCTGACGCTGGGGTTTTCGCTGCTGCTGACCTCGATCGCCGTGTTCCTGCGTAGCCGGATTCGCGAGTTCGCGGCGTCGCGGGCCGAAGGCGCGCTGGGTAAGCGGCTGATCTGCTGTCGACCGGCGATCACCGTCGCGATGGGGCTGGCGCTGGGCTGCATGGTCACCCTCTCCTCGGTGGGTGCCGGGGCGCTGGGCACCGCGTTGCTGATCGTGCTCTATCCGCGCCTGACGATGCCGGCGATTGTCGGTACCGACCTGGTGCACGCGGTGGTGTTGACCGCGGTGGCGGGGGCCGGGCATTACCAGCTCGGCGGCGTCGACCTGCAACTGCTGACCTACCTGCTGATCGGCTCGCTGCCGGGGGTGTTTGTCGGCAGTCATATCGGCACGCGGCTGTCGCCGAAGTTGATGCAGCCGATCATGGGCTCGCTGCTGATGGCTATCGGCCTGCGTTTTGTCCTGGCCTGAACCCTGATCGTTAAACCCAAGCTAAACATAATTAGACCAGACCGACTGTTAGAGCCGGGGGCGAGACCCCGCTAAAGGTAGCCAAGCATGTACATATATAACGAAGTCGATCAGACCATCGTCGACGAGCGGGTCGAGCAGTTCCGCGACCAGACCCGGCGTTACCTGGCCGGCGAGCTGTCCGAGGATGAGTTCCTGGCGCTGCGCCTGATGAACGGCCTCTATATCCAGCGCTACGCGCCGATGCTGCGCGTCGCCATCCCCTACGGCCTGATCTCGTCGCGCCAGCTGCGCAAACTGGCGCACATCGCGCGTACCTACGACAGAGGCTACGGCCACATCACCACGCGCACCAACATCCAGTTCAACTGGCCGCAGCTGGAGCAGGTGCCCGATATCCTGGCGGAGCTGGCCGAGGTGCAGATGCATGCGATCCAGACCTCCGGTAACTGTATCCGCAACACCACCACCGACCAGTTCGCCGGGGTGACGCCGGATGAGCTGGAAGACCCGCGTCCCTACTGCGAGATCATCCGCCAGTGGTCCACGCTGCATCCGGAGTTCGCCTACCTGCCGCGCAAGTTCAAGATCGCCGTGACCGGCAGTGCGCGCGACCGCGCGGCGTCACAGGTCCACGACGTGGGGCTGCACCTGGTGCGTAACGAGGCGGGCGAGATCGGCTTCGAGGTGCTGGTCGGCGGCGGCCTCGGTCGCACCCCGGTGATCGGCAAGCCGATCCGCGCCTTCCTGCCGAAGGCGCATCTGCTCTCCTACCTGGAGGCGATCCTGCGCGTCTATAACCTGAACGGACGGCGCGACAACAAGTACAAGGCGCGCATCAAGATCCTGGTCGAAGCGATGGGGATCGAGGCCTTCCGCGACCAGGTGGAGGCGGAGTGGGCGCAGATCCGCGATAGCGAGATGTTGCTGACCGAGGCGGAGATCGCCCGCGTGCAGGCGTTCTTCACCCCGTTCGATTACGCCGCCGACGCCGCCAACGACGTCAGTCTGGCGTCGCAGCTGACGGCCGACCCGGCGTTCCGTGCCTGGTACGAGCGCAACACCCAGGCGCACAAGGTGCCGGGTTACCGCAGCGTCACGCTGTCGCTGAAACCGCTGCTGGGCGCGCCGGGCGATATCACCGCGCTGCAGCTCGATGTGGTGGCGGACCTGGCCGATCGGTACTCCTTTGGCGAGGCGCGCACCACCCACGAGCAGAACCTGGTGCTGGCCGATGTCAAACAGGCCGATCTGTACCCGCTGTGGCAGCAACTGACCGAGCACAACCTGGCGCGTGCCAATATCGGCACCCTGACCGACATGATCTGTTGTCCGGGGTTCGATTTCTGCGCCCTGGCCAATGCCAAGACGCTGAACATCGCCGAGCAGATCAACCAGGCGTTCGACGATCTGGACTACCTGTACGACCTGGGCGAGATCCGCCTGAACATGTCCGGTTGCATCAACGCCTGCGGGCATCACCATATCGGCCATATCGGTATCCTCGGCGTCGATAAGAAGGGCGAGGACTGGTACCAGATCAC
>QKGH01000483.1 GCA_003250495.1 Marinobacterium sp. | reverse complement strand
CGATGATGGCGTGGCCGGCATCGCTCTGCAGGTAGGCAAGGAAGGCGCGGGCCGCTTCGTTGTCGGCACCCTTGTTCAGCAGTACCGCTTTCTGGCGGATCGGGCTGTACAGGTCGGACGGCAGCATCCACACCGAGCCGCTGCTATCGAGGGCGATCTGGGCGCGGGCGACCATGGCGGCCGGTACGGCACCGCTATGCGCCATCTGGTAGGTCTGGGCGATGTTGTCGCCCTGCACGGTGGTTTTCTCCATGCTGCTCCACAGCCCCAGCTTGGTCAGCGCTTCGACCGCGGCGGCACCGTAGGGTGCGGTTTTCGGGTTGGCGATGGCGATACGCGCCAGCTTGCCCTCTTTCAGCGCCGCACCTTCGCTGTCGATCAGCGTCGGATCGGCACTCCACAGCGCCAACTGGCCGACGGCATAGGTGAACAGGGTATCGCCCACGGCCTGACCCTCGGCTACCAGCTTCTCCGGACGTTTGGCGTCGGCCGCCAGGAACACCTCGAACGGCGCGCCATTGACGATCTGGGTATAGAGCTTACCGGTGGAGCCGAAGCTCAGCGTTACGGTATGGCCGGTCTCCTTCTCGAACGCAGCGCCGATCTCCTTGGCGGCGGCCGTGAAGTTGGCGGCGACGGCGGCTGTCACCTCCTCGGCCAGGGCCAGCGGCGCGGCCAGCGATACGGTCAAGGTCAGTGCGGTGGTACGAAGGAGCTGTTTGAAGGTTGTCATATCGGTTTCCCTGAAAGTTTGATTAAGCATCTAGCATTAGCGAGTGAAGTTTGGTTGTGGTGGTGATCCCCGTGTCGCCGCGGTGCGCGCGGCGGCCGGGGGCGAGTGCTCTCCTCAGGCGGCCGTCGCCAGCATGATCTCGGTCGGGTCGATGACGACCAGTACCTCGGCGCCGTTGTAGAGCCAGGCCTCCTCCTGCAAGACGAAGGGGCGGGCGGCGGTCAGTTCGACGCCGGGGGCGAGTTCCAGCTGGACTTCGCGGCCGGCGGCGCTGCTTTCGCAGTTCACTGCCCGGGCCGGCAGGCGGTTCTGCAGGATGAAACTGCTGGGCAGCGGGCTGGTGGGCGGCTTCAGTTTGATGATGCTGGCCTTGATGATGGCGTAAACGGCACTGCCCGTTTCCAACTGCAGGTGGTCGATACTGCTGCGGGTCACCTGGCTGATCAGGCGCAGGGCGCCGACGCGGATCTCCACGTTGGCGATCAGGCCGCTGGTGTCGATCTGGGTCACCTTGCCGGCCAACTGGTTACGCGCGCTGAAGCGCAGGGCCGGGGCGCTGCCGCCGAGGCGATTGTGGCTGTTATGGGTGCGGCGAATCCGCAGCAGGGTCAGAAACTGGCGCCCGGTTTCGGTCAGCTCGCTGCCGCCGCCGCTGGCGCCGCCGGTGCTGGTCGCGACCAGCTTGCAGCCGGCCTCTTCGGACAGGTCGCGCAGGTGGTTCCAGGCGGTTTTGTAGCAGACGCCGGTCAGGTCGGCGGCAGCGGTCAGCGAAGAGGTGGAGTCGATCGCTTCCAGCAAACGCAGCCGCTTGTACAGTCGCCCACGTTGGTCGAGGCGGTCGGCGAGCGTTTCCAATTTCTGGTTCAGGTCGGTCATAGCGGTTGTCCGTTATGTAAAAGCTTCCTTTCGCTTAGTCTAAGCCTGATTCGTGCCATCTGCATATCTATTTGAAAATAAACAAATATTTTATATGTTTCAGTTTTGTTACGTTATGTAAAAATTGTAGCGTTATGAACAACTGTTGGATTTCTTACATGACGATGTAGTGCTGTCGCCATACTTATCGCTGCCCGGCTTTTCCGTTAGAATCAGCGCCTTGTATGCTGGCGAACGGACCCTAATCAGTGCTCTTCAACAAGCTCCCTGATGACATCTTTCTGCCGCTCTCCGGCCAGAACCGCTCGATCTATGAGGTGGTGCTGCTGGAGCTTGCGGATCTGTTTTTCGATGAGGATCTGATCGATCCGTTTATTCCGAAGGATCTGGTGCGCTCCACCATCGAGAATGCGGTGGTGCGCTTCGGTGTGCGGCGCTGGGAAGCGGAGGCGGGCGAGGAGAGCGAGCTGCCGCAGTCGAGCGCCGATTACACCAACCGGATCTATCGCCGCCTGGTGCAGACCGGCTGGCTGGAGGAGGAGCAGCGCATCTATCGCACCTATGTGCTGCTGTCGCCGGCGATCAGTTACCTGTTGCGCTCGCTGGTGGCGGTTGCCCGGTTCGAGAAGCGCAGCTACGGCGGCGCGGTGCTGAACGTGCTGAGCTCGCTGGAGGCGGCGCTGAACGATCCCTCCGGCCGCGGTATCACGCTGGCCGAGGCGGCGCAGACCGCGGCCGACTTCAGCGCCCACCTGACCGATATGCTGCTCGGGCTGCGCGAACTGAAGATCACGCTGGCCGGCAGCAGTACGCCGCAGGAGGTCGTGCGCAGCTTCTTCGACCGCTTCGTCGAACATATCCTGGTCTCCGACTACAAGACGCTGAAGACCAAGAACAACCCGTTCCGCTTCCGCCGCCAGATGCTGTCGCTGCTGCGCGACCTGCAGTTCGATCCGCTGAAGCAGCAGCAATTGGCCGAGCACTACCAGCTGCAGTACGAGATCACGCTGGAGGAGGCGGAGGCGCTGGTGCTGCAGCATGTGCAGCGCATCATCCGGATCTTCGAGTCGGTGGACCAGCGTCTCGCCGCGATCGACGACTTCCGTTACCAGCTGGAGAAGCGCGTCGCCGACACCGTGCGCTACATGGACAAGACCACGCCGGGCATGGCGGCGCGCCTGTCGCGCCTGATCGCCGAGCTGGGCAAGCGCGAGGAGCGCGAGATTCCGCGCCTGGCGTCGCTGGAGGAGACCGGTTTCCTGGCGCCGGCCAGCGTGCGCTCGCCGATCCGCAAGCGTATCGAGGCCAAGCCGCGCATCATCACCCAGAGCGAGATCGATCCGCGGGTGCTGGAGCTGCGCCTGCTGTTCAAGGAGTGGAAGGAGCGGCGCGAGGTCAAGGTGGACCGCATCGAGGCCTATCTCGATACCCAGTTCGCCGGCCGCGATTCGCTCAGCGCCGTCGATTTCCGCATCGACAGCATCGAGGACTACATCTGCTTCAGCTATGTGCGCCACCTCAACTCGCTGGGCAAGAAGGCGCGCAAGACCGTCGAGCGCTACCAGATTCAGTTTGAAGACCGTTACGTCAACGTCGCCGACATGGTCGAGTGTCGCGGCTTCGTGATCCACAGGAACCCTACAGGGACCCACAATGCTAGGTGATCTGCAAAAAGTCGTTTCCCGCAACGAGCAGCATGGCGCCGACGATTTCGTCCGGGCCGCCAATCAGCTGTTGGTGCATCAGTTCTTGTATGCCGACCGTCCGGTGCATCGCGAACACTATTTCCTGGTCACCGCCAATGTGGAGTATTTCCGCAACCTGTTCGCCGCCATCGGCTGGTCGCTGATCTACCAGCCGGACGAGGCCTACCTCGGCATCCTGCCGCAGGGCGAGGAGCGGGTGTTGCGTCTGCGCCTCGACGAGTCGCTGCTGCTGCTGTGCCTGCGCCAGCAGTACGAGCAGAAGCTGGAGAGCTTCGAGGTGGAGGGGGGCAAGGCATTCACCGCCACCGACGAGCTGCTGCGCCTGTACGCCAGCCTGACCGGCAAGGAGATCCCCAACGAAACCCGGCTCAAGGAGATCCTGTCGCTGTTTACGCGCCACGGCATCGTCGAGCGTGGCAAGGTGGAGGAGACCGATCCGAAAAACGTGCCGCTGCGCATCAATCCGACCATCCGGCAGGTGGTGGTGGAGGACTATATCGGCCAGCTCGAAGCGCTGTGCGATATCGATTCCCGTGACGAGCAATCTGGCGTCGAGGAGGTAGCCAGCGATGAAACAGCTTAACCGTATCGTTCTGGTCAACTGGTATGTGCTCGGTGCGCTGGAGATCCCGATCAAGGGTAACGTGGCGATCGTCGGCCCCAACGGCTCCGGTAAGTCGTCGCTGCTCGATGCGATCCAGACCGTGCTGATGGGCGGCCACAAGCGCCACCTGAGCTTCAACGCCTCCGCCGGCGAGAAGAGCGAGCGCTCCCTGCGCACCTACTGTCTCGGCTTCCTCGACGACATGGGCAAGAAGGGCAACGCGCGCGAAGACTCGATCAGCTACATGGCGCTGAGCTTCTTCGATACCGAAACCGCCAAGGAGACCTGCGTCGGCATCGCCATCAGCGCCTCCACCGCCAGTCCCGAAGAGGATGTGCTGGGACGTTTCATCCTGCCCGATTTCTCGGTGTCGCTGGACGATTTCACCGTCAAGCAGGGCGCTGGACGAATGCCGAAGGCGTGGACCGAGGTGCGCGACAACCTGCTCAAGCAGTGTCCGCAGATGATCCTGGAGAAGCGCGCCGCGCGCTTCGTGCGTGAGCTGGTCACGGCGCTGAGCCAGGACGCGCAGATGCCCAATGACGACGAGAAGTTCATCAAGAACTTCAAGAACGCGCTGAAGTTCGTGCCGATCGACAGCCCGACCCGCTTCGTGCGCGAGTTCGTGCTGGACGAGAACATCGTCCATGTCGGCGCCTTCCGCAAATCGCTCGACGAGTACCGGGCGATGGAGCAGAAGACCCGCGAGGTGGCCAATCGTATCGCCGAGCTGGAGAAGGTGCAGGAGATGTGCTCCGGCATCAGCCGCAACCTGCGCAACGCCGTCGAGTACGAGTGGGTGGTGCACGAGAGCCGTTTCGAGCAGGCCGACCTGAAGAAGGAGGAGGCCGCCGAGCGTCTGGAGAGCGCCGCCGAGCAGGAGCAGAAGCTGCAGCACAAGCTGGCCGAGACCAACGAGGCGCTGAACCAGGCGATCCAGGAGCTGGCCAACGCCCGCGCCGAGCTGAACACCTCCGACTCCGCGCACAAGGTCAATGCGCTGGAGTCGTCGATCCGCGCTCACCAGCACCAGTTGAACGTGGTCAAGGAGCGGATCCAGGCGGTCTACAACCTGCTGCGCAACACGGTCGGCTTCGCCAACCATCTGCAGCTGCTGCCGGAAGCGTTCCGCCCGGTGGTGGAGCAGTCGGTGGAGCTGTGGCGCTCCGGCGAGAACGTGCTGGCCGACGCCTGGCCGCTGGCGCCGGTGGAGGTCGATAACGCGCTGCAGCAGCTGCGCGACCAGGTCGATACGGTGCGCAAGGCGATCGGTCGCCGCTACGAGGAGTCGGTGATCCGCATCAACGAGCTGCGCAGCACCATCCAGAGCCAGAAGAGCGCCGTCGAGCAGCTGCAGCAGGGGCGGGCGCCGATCCGCCACACCACCCGCGAGCTGATGGAGCTGCTGGAGGAGTACGGCATCAAGTCGACGCCGATCTGCGAACTGGTCGACGTCAACGACGACAAGTGGCGGATCGCCATCGAGTCGTTCCTCGGCGCGCGCCGCGAGGCGCTGGTGGTGGCACCGGACCGGGTCAAGGAGGCGATCACGCTGTACCGGCGCAAGGGGCGCCACCTGAAGGGCGCGCGCATCATCAACACCACCAAGACCGACGAGTGGCTGGGCCGCAGCAAGCACGGCTCGCTGGCGGAGTATATCGATACCGACGACGAGCATGCCCGCGCCTACATGAACCGCGCCCTCGGCGCGGTGATGGCGGTGGAGACCGAGAACGAGCTGCTGCGCCACGAACGCGCGCTGACCTACGACTGCATGCTGCAGTCGGAAGGTTCCACCACCGCCATCAACGAGCTGAGCCCGATCATGGGGATCCGCCGCCGCGGCGACCAGCTGGCGCTGCAGGGGCGCCAGGTCGACGAGCTGATCGCCGAGTTCACCACGCTGGGCAAACAGCACGAGGCGCTGGAGAAGCTGCGCGACTCGCTGATCAGCCTGGCCACGGGGCTGACCGGCGTGACCGAGCGGGTGTTCGACCTGTGTACCCAGCGCGAGCAGCTCGGGGTCGAGATCGGCGGCTTCCAGCAGGCGATCGTCGACCTGCGCAACCATGACGACTCCGGTATCCAGGCCCGGATCGTCGAGCTGGCGGAGCAGCAGAAGAGCGTCGAGGCGCAGCAGCGCTCGCTGATGGACAAGCTGCAGAAGGTGCGCACCGGTATCATCAAGGACAACGCCTCGCTGGAAGCGCTGGAGCAGGAGCTGGTCGAGCATGTCCAGGCGCGCACCCGCTGCGAGGAGAAGGCGCAGTTCGACGCCCAGTCGGCGCAGGAGAAGCGCGACTACCTGGACGAGAGCTGCGGCGGCGAGCTGGAGCGGATCATCTTCGAGGCGGCGAAAAAGGCCCAGTCCGAACTGCAGCTGCACGACAAGAAAAAGAACGGCGTGCGCGATGCCGTGGCGCAGTATAAGGCGCGCTATCATGGCGGCGGCATGAGCCACCAGGAGCTGGACAAGATCGGCCCCGACTCCACCCACGAGGATCTGGAGCGGTTCGTCGACAACACCGTGCAGTCGCTGCGCGATTCCGAGCTGGCCGAGTATGCACAGAAGGCGGAGCGCGCGCGGCTGGAGGCGGAAACCGCCTTCCGCTCCGATTTCGTCGCCCATCTGAACGACCAGATCAACAAGATCCGCGACCTGATCCGCGAGCTGAACAGCCACCTGAAGAACCGGCCGTTCCACAAGGAGATGTACAGCTTCGAGATGCTGCCGAACCCGGAACTGAAGGATATCCTGGAGCTGGTGGAGGCCTATACCCGGATGGACCAGGCCAACGTCGGTTCGCTGTTCGACCTGCAGCACCAGGGCGATTCCACCCACCGCGATGCCCTGACCAAGATCCACGAGGTACTCAAGGATGAGGGCGAAAGTAGCCTGTTGCAGGACTACCGCAACTTCTACAATTTCGAGCTGGTGGTGAAGGATCTGCAGGGCAACCGCAAGACCACGCTGAGCCAGCGTATCAAGACCGGTTCCGGCGGTGAGCACCAGGTACCGTTCTACGTGGCGATGGCGGCGGCACTGGGTGCCACCTACCGCCTGAAGGAGGGCAGCGACGGCAAGCCGGTGGGCGGTTTCAGCCTGTCGGTGTTCGACGAGGCGTTCAACAAGCTCGACTCGGAAAACACGGTGACCTCGCTCGGCTTCATGTCCGACCTCGGGCTGCAGACGATCATCGCCGCGCCGGACGAGAAGTACTCGCTGCTGTCATCCTGCATGGACACCATCATCAACGTCTGCCGCGACGGCCGGGTGGTCGATATCGACGTGGAGTTCCCCACCGAGAAGGGCAAGGCGTTGCTGGCCTCGGACCACCCCTACAAGCTGATGCCGCGCGAAGCGCTGGACGAGGATCAGGAAGCGCTGGTCTGAGGCGTTCGCTGTCGGCGTGAGCGGACGGGACTCAGCCCCGGCCGGCCAGCCGCGGTTGCGGCGGGGTCAGGTCGGGGATGAAACTGGCCAGCGGCTGGCCGCAGTAGAGCAGTACCAGCCGCGCGCCCTGGTGCAACAGGTTCCAGGCCGCCGGCTGCTGCTGCAGCGACAGCAGCAGCGCCTGCGGCGATGCGCGGTTGGCGCCCAGATCGCGCCAGCTGTGCCACTGCTGGTTGGCCAGCAGCCGGCACAGTTCGTCGTGCGTCAGGCTGTCCGGCAACTGGGTCAGCGGAGCGAGCAGGCCGCTGGCGGCCGGGGCCACCAGGCGCGGTTCGTGGACGAAGCGTTTGCGCACACTGAGGTCGCCATGCAGCTGGAGCAGGGCGTTGTCGCGCACGTTGGAGTCGAAGTCGAGCTGCTCCAGACCGTCGAGCAGCTGGTGCAGGCTCCACTGGCACCCCTTGATCAGCTCCCAGGCCGGTTGCATCGAATGGCGCGAGCCGAGGCTGTAGCGCACCGGGTCCCGCGTCACGTCCGGCGCGGCGTTAGCGGTTGCCGGTGCGAACAGCGTCAGTTGCAGGAACGAGGTCTGGAAATCGACCAGACAGGCCGGGCGCTCGATCAGGCAATAGGGCTGCTCGCGGCGACAGAAGGCGATCCACTGCTCGCGGCTTTCCAGCTCGGGTAGAACACGAATGATCATCGATGCGCAGGTCGCTGTTAAGGCTAGCTAAGACTAGTTAAAACTTAGGGGTGACCGCCGCATTGTATAGGAACAGGACACCGGAAGACGATGAAACTGCTGAACCGCTCCGCTCTACTGCTGCGCCCCTGCGCCCCGTTTGCCGACTGGGTCGCCCGGGTCGCTCCCGACGAGGCGCCGGAACTGGACGCGTTGCGCGCGGAGGGCCGGGTCTACCTGATCGACGAGGTCGATAGCGAAGCCGATATCGAACAGGCGCTGGCACAGGGCTGGCGGGCTATGTTCGAGAACGAGCTGGGCGCCTGGGACGAGTTCGGCGACGACTGGCCGCAACCGCTGACCGCCGAACTGTTCGCCCACTGGTTCGAGGTGGAGCCGCAGGTGCTGGCGTTCGACCTGTCGGAGCAGCCGCTGCTGCGCGCTGCGCTCGATAGCTGAACGGGGGAGGGGCGATGCAACCGTTGATCGACCGTCTCGAGCTGCACCCGCTGCGAGAGAGCCTGTACGACGAGCTGCATTCGCGCCCGTTCCAGGTGATCCCGAGTCCGGCGCGGATCACCCATATCGCGCTGCAGGTCGATGAGGCGCAGAAGTCGGCCCAGTTCGAGCATCTGCAGCGCCTGCACCAGCAGCTTGGCTACGCCGTCCCGCAACAGGAGACCCACTGCTACGAGCAGACCTTCGGCGATTTGCGCATCCGCTGGGAGAAGCACCTCGAGTTCACCAGCTACACCTTCATCGACCTGGCGCCGGCCGGCAGCGACGATCCGTTTGCGCGGCCCAGTATCGCCAGCCTGCCGTCGGGCTGGCTGGAGCAGTTGCCGGGCACGGTGATCGCCGCCTTCCATATCGCCATCGAGGATGCGCGGCAGAAACTGGAGCCGGAGCCGCTGGCGGTCAAACCCTGGTTCGAGGAGATGCGCCTGGTCGGCAGCAGTCCGCAGAACGGCGATGCGCGGGTGTGGACCAGCTTCCGCCTGCATAGCGACGGCTTCGGCCGTTTCCTGGTGTTCAACAAGCGCATGAGCGACTCCCAGCTCGGTCGTCTGATACAGCGCCTGATGGAGATCGAGACCTACCGCCTGATGGCGCTGCTGGCACTGCCGGACGCGCGGCGGATCTCGCCGGCGCTGGGGCAGATGGATGCCCAGCTGGCGCAGATCACCCAGCTGCTGGCGGAGCAGAGTGCAACGGATGCCGGCGCCGCGGACGAGGGCGCACTGCTGGCCGAGCTGACCGCGATGTCGGCCCGGATCGAGGCGTTCCGGGCCCAGACCACCTTCCGCTTCAGCGCCACCCGCGCCTACGCCGACCTGATCCGCAGCCGGCTGGAGGAGCTGCGCGAGGACGAGGTGTCGGGCCACCTGACGCTGAACGAGTTTCTCGGCCGCCGCCTGCTGCCGGCGGTGCGCACCTGCCAGGATGTGGGGGTGCGGCTGGAGGACCTGTCGCGCCGGGTGGACCGGGTCTCCGACATGATGCGTACGCGGGTGGAGCTGGCGATCCAGCAACAGAACCGCGAACTGCTCGGCTCCATGGACCGCCGTTCGCGCATTCAGCTGATGATGCAGCACACCGTGGAGGGGCTGTCGGTGGCGGCGATCAGCTATTACCTGGTCGGGTTGGTCAAATATTTGCTTGAGGCCCTGTATGGCGCCGGTGTTAAATTCGACAAGAGCCTGGCGACAGGCGCGGCGGTGCCGGTGGTCCTGCTGATCGTCTGGCTGGCGACACGCCGTATCCATCACCATTTTCATGTCATGGCGAAACAGGACGCGCCGGCAGGGGAAACCAGTGGAGAGAATAACAATGCAGATAGAAAATCAGATTGAGCAACGCCTGCGCGAAGGGCTGGCGCTGAGCGAATTCAAGATCGAGAACGAGAGCCACATGCACTCGGGCGACCGTATGGACACCCATTTCAAGCTGGTGGCGGTCAGTGCCGACTTCGACGGCAAGCGCCTGGTACAGCGTCACCAGATGATCTACGGCCTGCTCAAGGACCTGATGCAGAGCCCGATCCACGCCCTGGCGATGCACCTGCACACCCCGGAGGAGTGGCAGAAACAGCAGGGCTTCGTGCCGGCTTCCCCCAATTGCATGGGCGGCTCCAAGGCCGATAAACACTGAGTCGTTGCGATGCCCGTTCCTCTTTTCCGTTGCGGAGTGCTTTACTGATGTCCGATCTCGAGTTTCGTACCGTCAAATCCTCGCAAACCACACTCAAGGAGCTGATGGTACCCTCCTATGCCAACTTCGGCGGCAAGGTGCACGGCGGGGTGCTGCTGTCGCTGATGGACAAGATCGCCTACACCTGTGCCGCGTCCCATGCGCGCCGTTACTGCGTGACCGCGTCGATCGACTCGGTCGATTTCATCAATCCGGTGGAGGTCGGTGAGCTGTTGACCCTGTATGCGTCGGTCAACTACGTCGGCCGCTCGTCGATGGAGATCGGTATCAAGATCGTGTCGGAGGATTTCCATAATGGTGTCGTGAAACCGACAAACACCTGCTACTTCACGATGGTGGCGGTCGACGAGGAGACCCGCAAACCGGTGCCGGTACCCGGGTTGATCCTCGAAGATGACCAGGAGATCAAACGTTTCCTCGAGGGGATGATGCGGCGGCGCCTGAAGCTGTCCCATCGTGAGGAGATGCGCCAGGCGCGTGCCGCGCTCGATATCGGGTGCGAACTGCACCGTCTCGAGGGGCAGAACTGCCAGCTCAAGCACAGACGCTGACAGGGTCCGCGGCCGGGTGCCCGCCCGGTCGCCGGTTTTACCTGTTCCGCCCCTTCGTCTTACCCCACGCTATTTTCCCGCTCTGTTTTCCGCCGCGGCTTGTGCCCGGCGGATGTCCGGTGTCGTTTAACCCGCCATTCTCTCTGTCGTATTACTTATTTCCTATAGCTATTAGTCCAAGTAAATAAATCTATTTTTACTATGAATTGCTGACGGCTATACCTAGGGGGTAAGCAACCGGGGGCGTTAGCGCCTATTTTTTAGGCGGCCCCTTAAAACGAGGAGAGAGAGATGGATAACAATAAAGACAGTTCCAATGCGGGCGGAAAATGCCCCTTCATGCATGGTGCCCGCACCAGCGCCGGTGACAGCGGCACCTCGAACCGGGACTGGTGGCCCAACCAGCTCAACCTCAGGATCCTGCATCAGAACTCCTCTCTGAGCGACCCGATGGGCAGCGGCTTCAACTACGCGGAGGCGTTCAATAGCCTCGACCTGGCCGCCGTCAAACAGGACCTCTATGCGCTGATGACCGACTCCCAGCCGTGGTGGCCGGCCGACTATGGCCACTACGGCCCGCTGTTTATCCGCATGGCCTGGCACAGCGCCGGTACCTACCGGATCGGCGATGGCCGCGGCGGTGCCGGGCGCGGATCGCAGCGCTTCGCGCCGCTGAACAGCTGGCCCGACAACGTCAACCTGGACAAGGCGCGCCGGCTGCTGTGGCCGATCAAGCAGAAGTATGGCGACAAGCTGTCCTGGGCCGACCTGCTGATCCTGGCCGGCAACTGTGCGCTGGAATCGATGGGGTTCAAAACCTTCGGTTTCGGCGGCGGACGCGCGGATATCTGGGAGCCGGAGGAGGATATCTACTGGGGCTCCGAACATGAATGGCTGGCCACCAGCGACAAGGCCGACAGCCGCTACTCCGGCGAGCGCGACCTGGACGATCCGCTGGCCGCGGTACAGATGGGGTTGATCTACGTGAACCCGGAGGGGCCGGACGGCAACCCCGACCCGCTTGCCTCGGCGCGCGATATCCGGGAAACCTTCGCCCGCATGGCGATGGACGATTACGAGACGGTGGCGCTGACCGCCGGCGGGCACACCTTCGGTAAGGTGCATGGTGCCGGAGCGGCCTCCCATGTCGGGCCGGAACCCGAGGCGGCGGGACTGGAGGAGATGGGGTTGGGCTGGCGCAGCAGTTTCGGTAGCGGCAAGGGGCGCGACACCATCACCAGCGGGCTGGAGGGCTCCTGGACGGCGAACCCGACGCAGTGGGACATGGGCTATTTCGACGTGCTGTTCGGCTACGACTGGGAGCTGAGCAAGAGTCCGGCCGGTGCCCACCAGTGGGTGCCGAAAAACCTCGCGCCAAAAGACCATGCCCCGGACGCGGAGGACGCCAGCAAGCGCGTCGGCATCATGATGACCACGGCCGATATGGCGCTACGTGAGGATCCGGCCTATCGCAAGATTGCGCAGCATTTCCACGCCCATCCCGCCGAATTCGCCGATGCCTTTGCCCGTGCCTGGTTCAAGCTGACCCATCGCGACATGGGGCCGCGCTCGCGCTACCTGGGCCCCGAGGTGCCGGCCGAAGAGCTGATCTGGCAGGACCCGGTTCCCGCCGTCGACCATGGGTTGGTGGGGGCGACGGAGATTGCGGCGCTGAAGCAGCGGATTCTGGCGTCCGGGCTTGGCATCGGCGAGCTGGTATCCACCGCCTGGGCGTCCGCCTCCACCTTCCGCGGTTCCGACAAACGAGGTGGCGGCAATGGCGCCCGGATTCGACTGGCGCCGCAGAAGGATTGGGCCGTCAACCAGCCGCCGCAACTGGCCCGGGTGCTGCAGGTGCTGGAGGGTGTGCAGGGGAATTTCAACGCCGCGCAGACTGATGGCAAGCGGGTGTCGCTGGCCGACCTGATCGTGCTGGGCGGTGGCGTGGCGATTGAACAGGCCGCAGAGCGGGCCGGTGTCGCGATCGAGGTGCCGTTTGCGCCGGGGCGTACCGATGCCAGCCAGGCGCAGACCGATGTGGACTCGTTCGCCGTGCTGGAGCCGTTGGCCGATGGTTTCCGCAACTATCAGCGGCGGGTTTACGCGGTGTCCGCCGAGGAGATGCTGCTGGACCGGGCGCAGCTGCTGACGCTGACGGCCCCGGAGATGAC
>QKGH01000187.1 GCA_003250495.1 Marinobacterium sp. | reverse complement strand
TCGTAGGTACCGATGCCGGGCTTCATCATCTTGTCGAGCGGCCCGCGCTCGGTATGCTCCGGGGCGATCTTCAGGTAACCGCCGACATGGTGGGTCACCAGCTCCCGCACATACTCCGGATCCTCCACTGCCAGGTCGTAGCGCAGCCCCGAAGCGATCAGGATCTTCTTCACCCCCTTCAACTTGCGCGCGTGGCGGTAGAGCTGGGTTAGCGCCGAATGATCGGTATTCAGGTTGTGGCAGATGCCGGGATAGACACAGGAGGGCTTGCGACAGGCCGCTTCGATCTCCCGGCTCTTGCAGGCGATACGGTACATGTTGGCGGTCGGGCCGCCCAGGTCGGAGATCACCCCGGTAAACCCCGGCACCTTGTCGCGAATCTGTTCGATCTCGCGGATGATCGACTCTTCCGAGCGGTTCTGGATAATGCGCCCTTCATGTTCAGTGATCGAGCAGAAGGTACAACCGCCGAAGCAACCGCGCATGATATTGACCGAGAAGCGGATCATCTTGTAGGCCGGGATCTCCTCGCGGCCATAGGCCGGATGCGGCACCCGGGCATAGGACAGATCGAACACCGCATCCATCTCTGCGGTGCTAAGCGGCAACGGCGGCGGGTTCAGCCACACCTCCTGATCGCCATGCAGCTGCACCAGCGCGCGGGCATTGCCCGGGTTGGTTTCCAGGTGCAGCACGCGGCTGGCATGGGCATAGAGCACCGGGTCCTTGCTGACCTTGTCGTAGGAGGGGATACGGATCACGGTCTTGCTGCGATCCAGGCGCACCCGCGGTTCGATGTGCAGGATCTGCAGTTCGTCCTCGCTGTCCATCTCTGCGCTCTCGCCACCGCTGCGCGAACCGTCCTGCTCCAGCGCACAGGCATCCAGATCGCGGGTATTGACGTAGGGGTTGATGATCTTGTCGACCTTGCCCGGACGGTCGATGCGGGTCGAGTCGATCTCCATCCACCCCTCGGGCGTATCGCGGCGCACGAAGGCGGTACCGCGAATGTCGGTCAGTGCACTGACCGGCTCACCGGCCGCCAGCCGGTGGGCCACCTCCACCACTGCCCGTTCGGCGTTGCCGTACAGCAGCAGGTCGGCGCGGGAGTCGAGCAAAATGGAACGGCGCACCTTGTCCTGCCAGTAATCGTAATGAGCGATACGCCGCAGGGAGGCTTCGATACCGCCGAGGATGATCGGCACCTCGCGATACGCCTCCCGGCAACGCTGGCTGTATACCAGGCTGGCACGGTCCGGCCGTTTGCCGGCGAGGCCGCCAGGGGTGTAGGCGTCATCCGAACGCTTCTTGCGATCGGCGGTGTAGCGGTTGATCATCGAGTCCATGTTGCCGGCCGCGACGCCGAAAAACAGGTTCGGACGTCCCAACGCCTTGAATGCCTCGGCACTGTTCCAGTCCGGCTGAGCAATGATACCGACGCGGAACCCCTGCGCTTCGAGTAACCGGCCGATGATCGCCATGCCAAAGGAGGGATGGTCGACATAGGCATCGCCGGTGACCACGACGATATCGCAGCTGTCCCAGCCCAACTGTGCCATCTCCGCCCGCGACATCGGCAGGAATGGCGCGGGCTTCAGCCCGGGGCGGTAAACCGGAAAGGCGGGCAACGGGATCAGGGTCTGCATCTGAATGGACAATCTCGATTTAAGGGTTCCGGAGCGGAACGGACAGGTTCGCTAACAGCGCCCGGCCATTGTAACCGATCGGCGCCGGAGTTCCGACCAAAGCGGTCGGGCTTTATCGCCCGCCCCTGCCGCGCACCGGTTGGCGCACGCTTGCTTAATCGTCCTCCAGCGGCTGCAGCCAGACGTAACCCAACTGATCCATCTGGCGCAGTATCCACTGGCTACGCTGCACTACGTAGGGCGACGGCGGCTGCGCCCGATAGACCCAGGGATTGGGCAGCAACGCCGCCAGTCGCGCCGCCTGCAGCCGTGTCAGGTCGCTGACATCGCGCCGGTACCAGTAGTGTGCCGCCGCCTGCACGCCGTAGATGCCGGGGCCGAACTCCGCCACATTCAGGTACAGCTCGAGTATCCGCCGCTTACCCCAGATCGGCTCCACCGCCAGCGCCAGCGGTAGCTCCAACCCCTTGCGCAGCCAGTCGCGCCCGGGCCACAGAAACAGGTTCTTGACCGTCTGCTGGGTCAGGGTGCTGGCGCCGCGCAGGCGCCCACCGTCCAGCGCACTGTCCAGGGCCTGCTGAATAGCGGCGGTATCGATGCCCGCATGCAGCGGGAAACGCTGATCCTCCGCGGCGATCACCGCCAACTGCAGCGCCTTGGGTATCCGCTCCAGATCCACCCACTGCTGCTGACGCTGCTCCGGGAACCCTGGCGGCGGATTCAGGTAACGATGGATCTGCCAGGCCCAGAACGGCGGATCGACGACCCGTAGCAACAGCAGCAGCGATAGCGACAGCAGCAACCAGCCGCCCATCAGCAGCAGCAACCCGCGCAGCAGACGTCGCTTGAAATCCTTCGTCCCGCGCCGCGCGCGCGGTTTCCGTTTACGCTGAAATATCACCAACTTCCCGTCTCATGCCGCACGCCGCGGCGTGGATTCTGTCGTTATACACCTGCTATATTGATCTCCAGTTCCGGCCATGGACGTCCAGGTGTCGTACCCGTTATGAACTTGAAACCCCGCTTCATGCTGCTTGCCGCCAGCCTGTTCATCGTTTCAGCGGTGTGCGTTTCGCTGCTGGTGCGGCAACTGTCGATTCAGATCATTGAGCAGTGGGCGGTACGCTACGCCGAAAAGCAGGTGCTATACGATAAAGCCCGTATGGTACAACCCATTCTCCGCGAGATCGCACTCTCTTTCCAACTCGCCAACTCCAGCCTGATCAAAGAGTGGGCGCAGACACCCAACGACCCGGTCCTGAAACGGCGCGCCATCAATGAGATGGAAACCTTTCGCCTCAACTTCGCCGACCACAGTTACTTCGTGGCCCTGCTCAGCAATGGCGACTACTACCACAACAACGCCGCCAATGAGTTCGCCGGACAGCAGTACCGTTATACGCTCCATGCGGACAAGCCCTCCGACCGCTGGTTCTACGACATCATCGCGCAGAACCGCGACATGCACCTCAACGTCAATCCCGATCTGGAGCTCGGCGTCACCAAGTTGTGGATCGACGTTCTGATCCGCGACGGCGCCCAGGTCTACGGCGTCGCCGGAACCGGACTGGACCTGACCGATTTCATAAACAACGTGGTCGACCAGCATGAACCGGGGATCACCAGCCTGTTCACCGACCACGAGGGGGCGGTGCAGATCTACCGCAATCAGCAAATGATCGACTTCGCCAGCATCACCAAACAGGCCACCGACAAGGCGATGTTCAAGCAGTTGCTGTCCAGCCCCGAGGAGATCCGGCAGGTCGACACGATCATGCAGCAACTGCAGCAGAAACCCGACCAGGTGCTGACCACCTTCGTGACGCTGGAGGGACGCCGCCATCTGGCCGGTATCGCCTTTATCCCGGAGATCGGCTGGTACGAAATCACCCTGCTGGACCTGAATATCGTACTGCCGTTCAGCAGCTTTAGCGGCATCCTGATCGCCTTCGGCCTGCTGACACTGGCGATACTGCTGCTCCTGCACCTGGCACTGGGCCGCTACGTAATCAAACCGCTGGAGCAGCTGGAGGGGGCGATCGAGTCGATCGGCAACGGACGCTATCCAACGCCGGAGCTACCCAGCATGCGCAACGACGAGATCGGCCGCCTGCTGTCGCATTTCCGTGCCATGGCCGCGGCCGTCACGCAGATCCAGATGACGCTGGAGCAGAAAGTGCAGCAGCGCACCGAGGATCTGGAGCTGCTGAGCAAGACCGACCCGCTCACCAGCCTGCTCAACCGTCGCGGGATGAACGAGCGCCTGCAGCAGGAGTTCGACCGCTTCCAGCGCGAGCGCAGTCCATTCGGACTGATCTGGCTCGATCTCGACCACTTCAAGGAGATCAACGACCATTACGGCCATGAGGTCGGCGACCGCGCCCTGCAGGCCGTCGCCGACGAGATCCATGCAACCCTGCGCAGTTACGACAGCGCCGCGCGCTGGGGCGGCGACGAATTCCTGATCCTGATCCAGGGGGCCGATGTCCAACTGTTGATGCAGCTGTCGGAACGCCTGCTCGCGCGCGTATCCGGCCTGCAACTGGAGCTCCCGGCCGGCGCGGCGCCGTTGCAGTTGACCCTGAGCGCGGGCACCCGGCTGGCACAGATCGGGGACGACCTGCAGGAGACCCTGCGCCGGGCCGACGCCGCGCTCTACCGCGCCAAGGAGGCGGGGCGCAACTGCTACCGCAGCGCCGACCTGACCACCTCCTGAGGCATCACACCGGAGCCGGTTGGCGCTCGGCAATCATCTCGGCCAGTACCGTCAAGGCGCTCAACGTGCGCTCGTCCAGACCGCGGGTGAAATTGATGCGCATGCAGTTGCGGTATTTGCCGGAGGCGGAGAACAGTACCCCGGGGGCGATACGGAACTGCTCGTCGCTAAGCTCGCGGCTCAACTCCACGCAGTCGATATCCTGGGACAGCTCGACCCACAAGAGGTAGCCGCCCTGGGGATAACTGATCCGCGTCCCCGCCGGGAAATGACGCTCCAGCCAGTCCACCATCAGGTCGCGATTGCGCTGGTATTGGGCGCGCATCCTGCGCAGATGGCGCTCATACCCCCCCTGGGCGATGAACTCCGCCACCGCGAACTGCGGCAGCGTACTCGACGCCGCGGTCGCGACGAACTTGTTATGGATCACCTGCTCGCGATAGCGCCCCGGATCGATCCAGCCCTCGCGCAGCCCCGGCGCCAGGGTTTTCGAGAAGGAGCTGCACAGCAACACCCGGCCATCGGTATCGAACGACTTGATGGTCCGCGGACGGGGCCAGGCGTAGGCGAGGTCGCCGTAGATATCATCTTCGATAATGGCGATATCGAAGCGCTGCGCCAGTTGATACAGCGCCCGCTTGCGCTCCTCCGACATACTGTAACCGAGCGGGTTATTGCAGGTCGGCGTCACCAGTATCGCCTTGATCGGCCACTGCTCCAGCGCCAGCTCCAGCGCCTCGACACTGATGCCATACTCGGCGTGGGTCGGTATCTCCATCACCTTCAACCCGTTGGCCTTGATCGCCTGCATCGCACCGTAGAAACAGGGTGAGTCCACCGCCACCACATCGCCCGGCCCGCTGACCGCGCGCAGCGCACAGAACAGCGCCTCCTGGCAGCCGGTGGTGATGATCAGGTCGTCGGGATGCAGCTGGCAGCCGGAGGCGCTGGCCAGGCGGGCGATCTGTACCCGCAGTTCCTCGGTTCCACGCAGACTGTCATACTCCAGCACCCGCATATCGCCGCGCCGCGCCTGATCGGCCCACAACCGCAGCAACGGCTTCAGAGTCGGACTGGACAGGTCGGGCATCGCATGTCCGAGCGAGAACACCCGCGACGGGTTCTCCGCCCCGAGCATGTTCAGAATATCCTCCCACTGCGATACATCCAGCGGACGGCGGGCAGGACGACTCACCTCCGGCAACGTCGGCATACAGGCCCGGGTCCGTACGAAGTAACCCGACTTCGGCCGCGACTCGACGAACCCCTGATCCTCCAGATAACGATACGCCTCCTGCACCGTCGTGATGCTGACCCGGTGCTCACGGCTCAGGGCCCTGATCGACGGCAGGCGGTCGCCGGACACGAATAGCCCCTGCTCAATGCTTTGACGCAGCTGTTCCGCCAACTCCTCATACAGTTTCATCGAAAACTTCCAGTACAGTTATCAAAACCAATCACAGAATAGACAGAAAACAGGAATACAGTACAAAATCCGCCAATCTGTACTTAAAAAAATATAGAATTACTATATCTGTATATTATTTCAAGTCCAATCTATCCTATCGACTCTAATCACCACCATTACAGTTATAGGAGACCCTCATGCTCGCTCTTGACCTGGTTCGGCGCCTCTACCAACGCTTGCAACAACTCCGTCAGCGGCAGAAAAGCCGCCGTGCCCTGCTAAAACTCGATGCGCACATGCTGAAAGACCTGGGGCTGTCCCGTGCCGATGCGGAGCGCGAGGGCAGCAAGATGTTCTGGAATGACTAAGCGTGCGCTTTATGAGCGATATGCATCGCAAAAACAGGGACAAAAGCTCCGAGCCTGACTAAGATACTGCAATCCGGCGCCCAATCCGCCTCGGCCAGGGACGCCCGCAACGGCTCGGAGCTTCATCATGCGGCAAGGATTGCAGGCCTTCAGATCTACCCTATTCAGCATCGCCCTGCTGCTAAGCCCAGTACTGGACGCCAGTCCGCTGTCGAATCCTCCGCTACGAGTCGCCACCGAGGGCAGTTACCCCCCTTTCAGTTACTTCGATACGCACGGCCAGTTGACCGGATTCGATGTCGATATCGCGCTCGCCCTGTGTCAGGAGATGCAGCGTAGCTGCGACGTAAAAGCCGTTCCGTGGGTGGACCTGATCGACAGCGCCAATAGCGGCCAAGTGGACTTCATCGTCGCCAGCATGGCCCGCACCGCCGAACGCGAACGCTATCTGGCGTTCAGCGATTATTACTACCGCTCCCGCTCGATCTTCGTCGGTATCCCGGAGCGCTTCCCCAGCCTGGCGCCAGAAGCCCTGAGCGGGATCCGCATCACCACCGGCCGGGATACGATCCAGGCCAGCTACCTGCAGAAGCACTACCCCTACAGCACGCTGCTGCTCGCCGACGACCAAGAGCAGGCGATGGAGTTACTGGTGCAGGGCGACGCCGACCTGATCCTGTCGGACACGATCAACCTGCTGGACTTCCTGCAGCGCCCCGCCTCTTCGCGTTTCGATTTCATCGGGCCGCCGCTGGTGGCGCCGGAACTGCAAAGTGAAGCCCATATCGCCGTAGCCAAGGACAACACTCCGCTATTGCAGGCGATCAATACGGCGCTGAGCAACATCCGCCTGAACGGCACTTACGAACATATCAACCGCCACTACTTTCCGTTCAGCATCTACTGAGACGGCCGCCGATGAGGATCGATAACGTCAACACGAACCGGCTGCAACACTTTCACCCCAGCCTGATCCGCACCCTGCACCTCGCCATTCTGGTTACGCTGCTGACGCTCGCGCTGTGCGTCTGGCTGGCCATGCCGCTGCTCAGCGGGATCGTCGACAAGGCGCGGCAGACCAGTACCGTCGAACTGCCGGCGCTGACCCGCAGCCGCCATGACGCCCGTAGCGTCGAGCTGCTGTATGGCTATATCAATGCGCTGTACTGGGTCGAAGATCCCTTCATCGCCCGCAAGAACCGGCTGCAGGCACAGGTGCTGATCCACGGTTTCGAATTCCCTCCCGACTCGGCACTGGCGGCGACCAGCAATCGGCTGCTGGTGCAGATTCAGGGCCTGTCCCAGCTCCGCCAGGAGCAGTCCGACACCCTGACCGCGCTGCACAAGATCAGCGCCGAGCTGAGCCAACCGCTCACGGCGGCTCCGCAAGCGTTCGCCGGCAACGACGCCTGGTTCGAACTGCAGCTGGCCCTCAGCCGCTTCGCCGGCATCGGCTCCGAGCTGACCATCAAAGGGCACGACTGGCATACGCTGGCGCATGACACCGAACGGCTGTCGGCACGTCTGCACGACTGGGCGCCGCGCACGCCGACCGTCGCCGCGCTGCTAGGACAGCAACAGGCGTTGCTGCAGCAGCAGCTGACCCAACTCAACCGGCTCACCGAGCTGGCCAGCCAGGCGGACCAGCTGCATGCCGAAGCGCTGCAGCACCAGTTGCACCTGGCCGAACTGCTCAACAGCGGCGCGGCGCTGCGCGCGCAACAGCTGGCCGACGCGGTCGAGAACGACGCCCGCCAAGTCCGCCACTACACGCTTATCCTGCTCGCGGTGTTCGCACTCGCCTCCTCGCTGATCCTGTTCCTGCTCAACTATTTCATCTTCCGCCCGATCATGAACATCAATCGGGCGTTACGCCTGGCGATCAAGGGCGAGGAGTGCTCCAGACAGGCCCCGCGCACGCTGTTCCACGAGCTGAATACGATCTGCGCCAGCGTTCGCCAGTACGGCAGCATGACCCACAAACTGCAGCTGGCGAACCAGGAGCTCAAACGTCTGTCGCAACAAGATGGCCTGACCGGGCTGGCCAACCGCCACTATTTCGATGCCCAGCTCGCCAGCGAACACGCCCGCGCCTGCCGTTACGGCCACAGCCTGTGCCTGATACTGTTCGACCTGGACCACTTTAAGCGGATCAACGACCGTTACGGCCACCTGGTCGGCGACGAATGCCTGCGCCGCTTCGCCAACACCCTGCAGCAGTTCAGCCAACGCTCCGGAGACCTGGCCGCCCGCTACGGCGGCGAGGAGTTCGCCCTGATCCTGCCCAACATGACCCTGCCCCAGGCGCAGGCGCTGGCCGAACGCATCCGTGCCCAAACCGAGGCCCTGCCGCTGGAACACGACGGCGAGGCGATACGGCTGACCCTCAGCGGCGGTCTGGTCCATACCGACCATACCCGCCTGTACAGCGAGCAGGAGCTGCTGTTGCAGGCCGACCAGGCGCTGTACTGCGCCAAGCAGCAGGGCCGTAACCATATAGAAACCACCGCCTGGACCCCGACCGAGCGTTCCCCGCAACTCGGCGGCTCCACAGCGTCCTGAAAAAGCGGTTCCTTTCCCGACAGTTTGTGGCAAAGCAGACAGGGATAGTTAGCGTTACAGCTGTTAAATCAATACATTAACTCTGGCCACCGGTTTGCAACCGGCCTCCCCATACAACAGATCGCTGGGAGAGAGTCGTGAAACTGCAGATCGAACGCGCCGTTGCCGCCCGCCTGTTTGAACGCTGTCCGGAGCTGAGCTTCTGGGAGGAGCAGCTGAAACTGGCCAGCCGGGTCGAGATCCCCTTTCAGGCATTCAGTTACGAACAACTGGGGGTCCTGATCGACCTCTACCAACAGCAGCCGGGCGGCAGGGGCAAACAGGCTCAGTTGCAGGCGCTGCGCGATGCCTGTGCCCAGCCCGATCTGCCCCAGGCGGACGAGGATCTGGAACAGCTGCTGCCGGAACTGATCCAGTACCTGAGCCAGAACGCCGAGCGCGGTTGGCTGTTCCGCCTCGAAGGCAGCGGCACCCTGCTGCCCTGGGTCGTCAGCCGCATCGACTACACCCCGGCCGGCAGCGAGGAGCAGGCGCGCATCGTCATCGACCTGAAAGCCAACAGCCGCGGCAAGCTGATGAACCATCAGTTGCTGATCAGCGAGCGCGACCTGTCGGGCCAGAGCCTGGTCGAACTGCTGGCGGTCAAAGGCTACCTGAAGGAGACCGCGGAGCTGCTGCAGCGCTTCGACGAAGCCAGCGAACGCTACCTGAGCTGGCGCTCCAATTTTGGCGAGCAGTTCTCCGGCAGCGGCACCGGCCTCTATGCCGAGGATCCCGCCGCATCGCACCGCAACAGCGACTGGGGCCGCAAACCCAAGGTGGTACTCTCCGCCAGCGGCGGCAGCGCCAAGCTGGTCAACGATGAGGAGATCCTCAGCGACCGCGAGCTGACCCTGCACCAGAGCGGCAATATCCTCTCCGCCATCCTCAAGCGCATCGCCCGCCAATCCAGCTTCTCCGATGCGGTGGACAAGCGCATCGAGGCGCTGGCCGAGCAGATCCCGGACAGCCTGTTCACCCGGATTCCGGTGCACGGCTACATCCTGATGTTCCACCTCGAGCTGCACCACCACCTCTGGGTACATGTGGATAACCTGGAGCCCTATGTCTACCAGCCGGAGCTGAAGGACAAGCTGGTACTGCCCCCGGCGCACACCGACCTGATCGATATCCTGACCGCCGAAATGGAGATGCTGCTGGACGATATCGTCGAGGGCAAATCCGGCGGCACTACGGTGCTGTGCAGCGGCCCGGCCGGGGTCGGCAAGACGCTGACCGCCGAGGTTTACGCCGAAATCATCGGCCGCCCCCTCTACCGCGTTCACTCCGGACAGCTCGGCCTCAATGTCGGCGAGATGGAGAAGAACCTGAAGGATGTGCTGATCCGCGCCCAGCGCTGGGGCGCCGTGATGCTGATCGACGAGGCCGATGTCTATATCAAGCGCCGCGACGACAACCTGACCATGAACGCCGTAGTCGGCGTGTTCCTGCGCGTACTGGAGTACTTCAACGGCCTGCTGTTCCTGACCACCAACCGCATCGACGACATCGACGAGGCGATCATCTCCCGCTGCATCGCGATGATCCGCTACCATCAGCCCACCTGCGAGGAACGTACCCGGATCTGGGAGGTGATGGCGACACAGTTCGGCCTCGAGCTGACGCCGGAACTGCTGGCCCAACTGGCCCAGCATTTCAGCAGCGCCAGCGGCCGCGATATCAAGGGGTTGGCCAAGCTGGTCGCCAAGTTCTGCCATTTCCGCGACTGCGCGCCGACGCTGGAGGTGTTCGAGCACTGCGCCGGTTTCCGCGGTGTCGAGATGGTCCCACCGGCGGCCTGAACCGCGAACAGAGGTCGAGGCGATATGACGACGACACTGGTACCGGCCGAGCAGTGGCTACAGAGTCACCAGCTCTCAGCGCAGGAGGTCGACTGCGTCATCGCGCTGATGCTGAAGATCATCGACGGCAAGTGCAAGATGAACGAACTGGACAAGCAGCTGACGCGGGAGCTGTACGGCCACTGCCGGCAGCAGCCGACGGCGCGCCTGGAGCCGCAGCTGCACCAGTTGATCGCCGCGGCACTGGAGTCCCCCGACGAGGCGCTGCTGGCGCTGGTGTACGAACAGCGGGTACTGGCGGAAACGATGATCTCGCGCCCGGTGATGAAGGGGTTCAAGGCGCGCCTGCGGCAGGAGGGGCTGCTGCCCCTCAAACAACCGGCCGCCGCCGAATAGCGCGCTACTTCAGGCTACGCAGGAACGCCAGCAGATAATCCTGTTCTGCCGGGTCGGTGATGGAGACGTGGCGCATCCGGGTCCCTGGAACCAGCCCCTCATTGTCGCTGATCCATTTGCGCAGGTTGGTCTCGTTCCAGGTGATACCGGACTCGGTCAACGCCTTGGAATAGGCAAAGCGCGGCACGCTGGCGGCCTTGCGGCCGACCACGCCGTACAGGCTCGGACCGAAACTGTTTTTGCTGGTATCGAGCGAGTGGCAGGCCTCGCACTGGTGGAATACCGCCTTACCGGCGGCCGCCATCGCTTCATCTTCTGCCAGTGCTTGGTTCGCCAACGCCGGTAGCGCCAGCAGGGCGGCGCCCAGCAGCCCCCTCAGGTGACCCTTTCTCATAATCACTTTCCTTTTGCATGGCTTTGAATTGCCACTGTGACTATAGAGCCGGGGAACGCTGGCGACCGTTATCCCGAGGCAGCAAATTGCTAGTGCGATCAGAGCAGTACGGAAGTCGCAGTAAAACAAACCGAAGCACGCCCACAGACAAAAAAAAGCGGCCGAAGCCGCTTTTCTATCTAGCGCTCAATGCTCAGGCACTGTGCGCGATGATATCCTTCCACTTGGCCGGACCGGTGTTGTGCACCGACTCGCCAGAGGTATCGACCGCGACGGTTACCGGCATATCCTTGACCTCGAACTCGTAGATCGCCTCCATGCCCAGTTCCGGGAACGCCAGCACGTCGGCATGGGTGATCGCCTTCGATACCAGGTAAGCGGCGCCACCGACGGCCATCAGGTAAACGGCCTGGTTGTCGCGGATCGCATCGATCGCGATCGGGCCGCGCTCGGATTTACCGATCATGCCCAGCAGGCCAGTGCTTTCCAGGATCTGGCGGGTGAACTTGTCCATACGAGTGGAGGTAGTCGGGCCAGCCGGGCCTACCACCTCGTCACGCACCGGATCGACCGGGCCGACGTAGTAGATGAAGCGACCTTTCAGGTCCACCGGCAGCTGTTCGCCGTTGTTCAGCATCTCGACCATGCGCTTGTGCGCGGCGTCGCGGCCGGTCAGCATCTTGCCGTTAAGCAGCACGGTCTCGCCAACCTTCCACTCCTTCACGTCTTCCGGGGTGATCTCGTCCAGGTTGACGCGGCGGGTGTTGGCACCGACCTCGAAGGTCACTTCCGGCCACTCGTCCAGGCTCGGCGGCGTCAGCACGGCCGGGCCGTTACCGTTCAGCTTGAAGTGGGTGTGACGGGTAGCAGCGCAGTTCGGGATCATGCACACCGGCAGCGAGGCCGCGTGGGTCGGGTAATCCATGATCTTGACGTCGAGGATGGTGGTCAGACCGCCCAGCCCCTGGGCACCGATCCCCAGCGCGTTGACCGCGTCCATGATCTCCAGACGCAGCTCTTCGACCCGGTTCTGCGGGCCGCGCTCGCGCAGCTCGTGGATGTCGATCGGGTCCATCAGCGACTCTTTCGCCATCACCGCCGCCTTCTCGGCGGTACCGCCGATGCCGATACCGAGCATCCCCGGCGGGCACCAGCCAGCACCCATGGTCGGCACGGTCTTGACCACCCAGTCGACGATGCTGTCGGACGGGTTCAGCATCACCATCTTGGATTTGTTCTCGGAACCGCCGCCTTTGGCTGCGACATGCACTTCGACTTCGTCGCCCTCGACGATCTCGTAGTGGATCACCGCCGGGGTGTTGTCCTTGGTGTTCTTACGCGCACCGGCCGGGTCGGCCAGGATAGAGGCGCGCAGCACATTGTCCGGGTTTGTGTAGGCGCGGCGCACACCTTCGTTGACCATGTCGGTCACCGACATCTTGGCATCCCACTGCACGTTCATACCGACCTTCAGGAACACGGTGACGATACCGGTATCCTGGCAGATCGGGCGGTGGCCCTCGGCACACATGCGGGAGTTGATCAGAATCTGCGCCATGGCGTCTTTCGCCGCGGGGTTCTGTTCCTTCAGATAGGCTTCATGAACACCCTTGATGAAATCGATCGGGTGGTAGTAG
>QKGH01000451.1 GCA_003250495.1 Marinobacterium sp. | reverse complement strand
GGTTACCGGCAGTTGCATCCTGCTGATTGTTATTACCGTGATCGGCATCACGCTGCTGCAGAACCGGCTGGCCCAGATCCTCTCGATCAGCAGTCGCCACATCGACAAACTCGCCCAGGGCGACCTGCAGGACCGCTTCGGATTGCACAGCCGTTTCGCCGAGGTATTGAGCCTGAAACACTCACTGCAGCAGTTGCACAGCTATTTCCTGCGTCTGCGCGAACAGGTCCGGACCGAATCCGGTCGCCTGCAGCAGCTGCAGACGGAAGCGGTCGGCAGTGCCCATACCCTGGAGCGGATCGTCAGCGCCCAACAGCAGCAGACCGAGAGCGCCGCGGCCCAGATGGAGCAACTGACCGCCTCCTTCCACGAGGTCGCCGCCAACGCCTCGCGTAGCAGCAGCTCCACCGCTGCCGCGACGCGACTGGTCGACAGCGGCGTCGAGGCGCTGGAGCAGACGCGACAGAGCGTGGGCCTGCTCACGCAGGAAGCGCACAGCACGGCACAGGCATTGGAGCAGTTACGCCTCGATGCCATCGCCATCGGCAATGTCCTGGCCGTGATCGAAGGGTTTGCCGAACAGACCAACCTGCTGGCATTGAATGCCGCCATCGAGGCGGCCCGGGCCGGCGAAGCCGGGCGCGGGTTCGCCGTCGTCGCCGATGAAGTACGTCATCTGGCCAGCCACACCGCGCGCTCCGCCGAAGAGATTCGTCACATCACCGATAAACTGAACCGCACTTCGTTGGCGGCGACCGAACGTATGGAGATACAGCAACGCTGTGTCGAAAAGACCGTCGCCCTGGCCGAAGCAGCCGGACACTCGATGCAACAGATCCGCGAAGCGATCGGGGCGATGCGTGATATGAGCGCGATGATCGCCAGCACGACCGAGCAGCAGTCGGCAGCCACGACCGACATTGCGGATGCCATCAACGGTTCGGCACAGCTGGCGCGGCAGTCGTCGGCGGAAGCGGAGAAGAACCAGGCGCTGGCCGGGGCGTTGGAGCAGACCAACCGTGCGCTGGCGGAACTGGTGTCCCAGTTCCGTTAAACGAAGGGAAACGGGGACGCGGAAACCGGGCTCAACTGCCCCAGTAGCGGACGCGCCCGGTATCGATATGCACGAAGTTGGAACCGGTGTAGAGACCGACCCCCCCGGCTTTCAGCGCCACCGCCTGCTGATGCAGCTTATGCAGATCGTAGCCCGGCAGACGGATATCCAGCGCCTTGCCCTCCATATGCAGACTGCGCTTGGCGACCCCACTGCTGTTGTTCCGCAGCATCGCGTTGGTCTTCGGCGAGCGGTAAGCGGAAATGATGTCGAAGGCGCCCTTGCGCCCGATCCGCTGGCGCAGCAGATGCAGCATGTCGAACAGCACCGGATCGATAGGATGGCTCTCGCCGGTACGGAAATCGCGCAACATGTGATTGATCTCCGCCAGGCTGTCGCCCAGATACTCACCCTCGGCCCAGTAGGTCAGCTTCAACCGCTCACCGGTATGCAGGTGGTGCAGGGCGATACTGCGCTCGCGCTCTTGGCTACGAGCCAGCCAGTCCTGCAGCGGCAGCTGATTGGCCATCGAGTTGGGGATGTAAAAACCGGCGGCGGTGGCGGCGATGCCGGTCAGGAAACGGCGACGGGACAGGGGTTTGGCGAGAGTATTGTGTCGTTTAAATGGCACTCTTGGCTACCTCGATGAATCTTACTACTACTATCCACCTCTCTATCCCGGAACGGGATAGCCAAGCCGGGCGGATAACTACTGCTTTTCATCCTACCCCAAACAGGAAACATTTGACCAGAAAATAAACACTAGTTAACTGCTATTTGATGGGATTTCGCCTGACCTGTGTCAAATTGTCGCAGTTTTACCTGCAGCGCGCCATCCAAACCGTAGATATCGGGTAAAAAGTGTACACCGCCCTCGACGTCGACCCAGGTAGAGAGGTAGACGAGGTAGACCGGTATCCGCTGCGGCAGCGTCCGTACCCGCGTATCGCCCTGCGCCATGGCGGCGTTATACCAGTCCAAGAGCGCGGAGTCGTCCCGCAACAGGTACTCGACCAGTTCGGCGATCCCTTCGACGCGGATACACCCGGAGCTGAACGGACGCACCGGTTTGTCGAACAACTTCCGCGCCGGAGTATCGTGCAGGTAGATCGAGTAGGGGTTGTCCATGCCGAACTTCAGCCGCCCCAACGAGTTCTGATCGCCAGGCGCCTGTTTGAGTCTGACGCTGCCCGGCTCGCTCCAGTCGATCTGATCCGCCGTCACGCTACGCCAGCTGCCCTCCTCATACCGCTGCACCCGCATATTGTGCGTCTCCAGCCAGGTCGGATCGCGACGAATCTTCGGTACCAGGTCTTCGCGCATGATACGCCGCGGCACGGTCCAGGTCGGGTTGACCGTCAGCTGACTGAGATCGGATCTGAACGAGGGGGTGGGACGGCGCGGGCGGCCGCTGATGATGCGTGTTTCCATCACCACCTGCCCATTTTCGACCAGATTCAAGACATACCCCGCAGTGCTGACCAGGATATAACGCGAACCCAACTCCCGTGGCAGCCAGCGCCAGCGCTCCAGGTTGGTGGCGACCTGCAGCAGTCGGTCCCGCAGGTTACGATTCAGTTCGGCCAGGGTCTTGCGCCCCACGACGCCGTCGTCATCGAGACCATGCTGGAGCTGAAAACGCCGTACCGCCGCCACCAGCAGTTGATCGTACAGATCGGGGGCGGTGGCCTGCGCCAGCGGGTCGGACGACAACGCCCCCAGCCACTCCAGACGCTGGCGCAGCAGGGGCACCTCCGGCGCCTGCTGGTCCGGTCGCAGGACCAGGCCTTCGGGCAGACGCGACGGTTCCGCCGGTGCCGACTGCTGCTGCAGTTGCAGGCGCCGGTACTGCGCCACCAGCGCCTGGTATTGCGGACTGTGCGGTGCCAGATCCAGCACGCGGGCCTGCAGATCGGGAGCCTGCAGCGCCTCCCAGGCTTGCGCAACGGGATCCAGCACCGGTGCCGGCAGCTTCCATAACCGATCCCCCTCCCCCGGGGGCAGGATACCGTCGCCCAGATCGTCCACCAGCCGTAGCAGCGCCTCGCTGAGCATCAGGTCGCGCTGCGGCAGGTTATCCACAGGCACTAGCAGCGGCCGATAGCGCTGTGCCGGCAGTCCCTGCTGCTCGGCCTGTCCGGTGGCACCAGCCAGGGCATCGATACGCGTCTGGTCGGCAACGCCATCGTGGTACCAGAGTAACGGTCGATCGCTCAGGGCGTAGAGCCGTTGCAGACGCTCCCAATCGGGGCGGGGCCCATCCGGGGCCGAGAACAGCTGCGGGTCGAGCGGCAGCGGGGCCGCCTGCAGCGGCAACCAGCACAACGACAGGAGCAGCACGGCGACCTGCGCCGCCCATTTCGACCAGGCAGATGCCTGAAATTGCATGGACATCGCGACACCCTCTACCGTATGTATTCGCCCGGCGCCACGGCCGGAGTGC
>QKGH01000216.1 GCA_003250495.1 Marinobacterium sp. | reverse complement strand
ACACCCTGAACCCGGCACTGGCGCTGTTCGACGATGGCCGCGTCATGAGCTACGGCACCATGGGCGGCGAAGGCCAGCCGCAGACCCAGGCCGCGGTGTTCAGCCGTTACGCCATGCTCGGCGAGCCGCTGCAACAAGCGGTCACCGCACCGCGCTGGTTGCTGGGGCGCACCTGGGGCGACACCAGCACCACGCTGAAGCTGGAGAGCCGGTTCGATCCGACGCTGGTACAGCAGTTGCGCGATGCCGGCCATGTCGTGGAGCTGCTCGACGAAGCGTTCAGCGACACCATGGGCCACGCCGGCGCCCTGGTCCGGCGTCCCGACGGCGTGGTCGAGGGTGCCGCCGATCCGCGTAGCGACGGCTGCGTCGCCGCGCTCTGATCGGCCGGCGCTAGCCCTGGAGCAACAGCACGCCGCCGACGGCTCCGGTCAGGACCACTATCCCGACCGGCAGCCGTCGCCTGATCAGCAACGCCAGCAGCAGCATCAATCCGACCTCGCGCGGACCGTGAATCGCACTGAGGATCACCGGGTTCCATAGCGCCGCCAGCAGCAGCCCGACCACCACCGCATTGACACCAGCCAACGCCGCAAACATCCCCCGCTGCCGACACAGCCGCTCCCAATAGGGCAGACAACCCACCAGCAGCAGAAACGCCGGCAGAAAAATGGCCAGGGTCGCCAGCAGTCCGCCAACCAGCATTACACCTAGCCCGGCCGGAGCGGCTTCCACTGCACCGATGTAGGCAGACAGTGTGAACAACGGTCCCGGTAGCGCCTGAGCCAGCCCGTAACCGGCCAGGAACCGCCCCTCGTCGATCATCCCCGTTGCCACCACCTCGTGCTGCAGCAACGGCAACACCACATGCCCGCCGCCGAACACCAGCGCCCCGCTGCGGTACAGCGCATCGAACAACTGCATGGACGGCTGTCCGCTACTGCTGGCCAGCCAAGGCAGCAGCAACAGCAACCCCAGGAACAGCAGCAGCCAGAACCGGGCCGCACGCACACCGATCCAGCGTGCGAACAGCGCCGTTTGCGGCGCCTGCGGCGCGCTGTGCCGGAGCCAGAGTGAACCGACCAGAGCGCCGCCGCCAATCACCAGCAGCTGGCTCCACACGCCGCCCCACAGCAGCATGATGGCAGCGCTGGCCAACATCAGCAGCCGGGCACGCCAGCCCCGTACCAGCCCGCGGTACATCCCCAGTAGTGCCTGGGCAACGACGACCACCGCCACCACCTTGAGCCCACCGATTGCACCGCTGAGCCAATCCGCCGCCAGCACACTGAGACCGGCCGCTGCCAGTATCAGCAGCAGCGCCGATGGCAGGGTAAAGCCGAACCAGGCCGCCAGCAGTCCCGGATAGCCGCGCTGGGACAGCCCCAGCGCCATCCCCACCTTGCTGCTCGCAGGTCCTGGCAGTAACTGGCACAGCGCCACCAGGTCGGCATATTGCCGCTCACTGAGCCAACTGCGCTGGCGCACGAAGGTGTCACGAAAATAGCCCAGATGGGCCACCGGCCCGCCAAACGAGGTCAGACCCAGGCGCAGGAAGATCAGGAAGATATCCACAACTGCCAGCGGTGCGTTCAACGCCTTTGCCATCTTGTCGCTACTCAACACCTATCCCTATCAGAAACGCCATCCTAGCGGCCGACGGTGACGGCTATTCGACAGTGAAAAACCCACTCCGCTACTAAGCTTTAACTAATTACGCAAGCCGCGGAGGTGTGTCATGGGCAAGCGTTATAACAACATCCTCGAAACCGTCGGCCACACACCGGTGGTACGCCTGGATCGTCTCGCCCCACCCGGCATCAACCTGTTCGTCAAGCTGGAAGCGTTCAACCCGATGGGTTCGGTCAAGGACCGCCTCGCACTCGGCGTGATCGAGGACGCCGAGCGCCGCGGTCTGCTGCAACCGGGACAGACCGTGATCGAGGCCACCAGCGGCAACACCGGTATCGGCCTGGCGATGGTTTGTGCGCGAAAGGGCTACCCGTTGGTGGTCACCATGGCGGAGAACTTCAGTATCGAGCGCCGCCGCATGATGCGTTTCCTCGGCGCCAGGGTGGTGCTGACACCGGCCGCCGAAAAGGGCAGCGGCATGCTGGCAAAGGCGGTGGAGCTGGCAGAGAAACACGGCTGGTTCCTGTGCCGGCAATTCGAAAACGAAGCCAACGCCGAGTTCCACTCCCGCACCACGGCCCAGGAAATCCTCGACGATTTCGCCGACACCCGGCTCGATTACTGGCTCACCGGCTTCGGTACCGGCGGCACCCTGAAGGGGGTAGCGCGGGTACTGCGCCAGCATAGCCCCGCCACACGCATCCTGGTGTGCGAGCCGGACAATGCGCCGCTGCTGGGCAGCGGCATGCGCCAGGCACGCACGGCCAGTGGCGCGCCCAGTGCCAGCCACCCCAGCTTTCGCCCGCACCTGATGCAGGGCTGGAGTCCCGACTTCATCCCCAAGCTGACGGAGGATGCGGTCAATGCCGGGCTGATCGATGAGCTGCTGCCGATTGCCGGACAGGATGCCCTGGACTGTGCCCAGGCGCTGGCGCGCCAGGAGGGGATCTTCTGCGGGATCACCGCCGGCGCGACCCTCGCCGGGGGACTGCAGGTGGCACGGCGCAGCCCAGCGGGAAGCAACATCCTGTGCATGCTGCCGGATACCGGCGAGCGCTACCTGAGCACCCCTCTGTTCGCCGCCATCGAGACCGAGATGAGTGCCGAAGAGATGGAGATCGCCCGTTCCACCCCCGGTTATCGCTTCGACCGGCCCTCGACCACTCCCCCGCCCGCCACCACCAGCGTGGCCGCGACGCCTGAAGCGGAGCAGTTTCTGCACAGCGTGCTGCACGACAGGGCCCAGCCGGTGGTGATGTTCGCGCTGGAGTGGTGCGAGTTCTGCTGGTCGCTGCGAAAACTGTTCAGCCGCTGTCATATCGACTACCGCTCAGTGGACCTCGACAGTGCCCGATACCAGGCCGACAACCAGGGCGGCGCGATCAGAGCCGCGCTGAATACCCACACCGGCTGCGTCACCATTCCGCAGGTGTTTATCGGCGGCGAGTTCGTCGGCGGCTGTACCGAGGTATTCGAGGAGTTCCGCAGCGGCCGCCTGCAACAGCGTCTGCAGGCCGCCAACGTGGCGTTCGACGACCAGGCGGCGCTGGATCCCTATTCGCTGCTACCGGGCTGGCTGCATCCGCGGGGACGCTAGCCGAGCGGGGCCGCGGTGGCACGAAGCTGCTATAGTCCCGCTGTCGACAACGAACCTGGGCGGTTAGAGATGATGAAACAGCAGCGGATCGGCTTTATCGGTATGGGCTTGATGGGAGTACCGATGAGCCTGCGCCTGCACCAGGCCGGCTTCGACCTCCGGGTGTGGAACCGCAACCCGGCCAAGTGCCAGCCGCTGGCCGCGGCCGGTGTGGCGGTGGCCGCCTCGCTGGCCGAGCTGGTGGCGGACAGCGACCTGCTGCTGACCTGC
>QKGH01000329.1 GCA_003250495.1 Marinobacterium sp. | reverse complement strand
CAGCGCTCATCAGATCAGCTAAGGAGCTCGAAGATGGCAACCCTTCTCTATGTTAAAACCAGTTTGTTCGGCGACAACGGTCAGTCAAGCCAGTTGGCGGAGAAATTGATCGGCGAGTGGCGTCAGCGCAACCCGCAGGGCCAAGTTGTGGTCCGCGACCTGATCGCCGAGCCGGTACCGCATCTGGACGCTGCGCGGATCGGGGCGCTGTTCAGTGCCGCGGAGGGACGTACTGCGGAGCAGCAGGCGGTCCTGGATTTTGCCGACCAACTGCTGGATGAGGTCCGTGCCGCCGATCTGCTGGTGGTGGGGGTGCCGATGTACAACTTCGGTATACCGACCCAGATGAAAGCCTGGTTCGACCACCTGGCCCGCGCCGGGGTGACCTTCAAATACACCGAGAACGGTCCTGTCGGTCTGCTGGAAGACAAACCGGTGTTCCTGCTCGCCACCCGTGGCGGCCTGTACAAGGATTCCGGTGTCGATTTCCAGATCCCGTTCGTCAAACAGTTCTTCAGCTTCATCGGTCTCAACGATACCCGCGAGATCTACGCGGAGGGGCTGAACATGGGCGACGAGCTGCGTGATCAGTCGCTGGCGCAGGCCCGAGAAGCACTGGCCGCTCAGCTGCAGTAACCAGCCGCTGTAGGCGCCGTTGCCCGCTGGCCGGCAGCAGGCGCCTACAGGTGATGGGCGAGGCGAAAAGAAGAGGCGATAGGAGGTAGGCGATGGGCGTTCTGGTCCGGGGCCGCTGGCAGGATCGGTGGTACGACACCGAACGTTCCGGTGGCCGTTTCGAGCGCGATCAGGCGCGGTTTCGCAACTGGATTACCGCCGACGGCAGCGCCGGCCCCTCCGGCGTGGGCGGGTTTGCCGCCGCGCCGGGGCGCTACCACCTCTACGTCTCCTACGCCTGTCCCTGGGCGCAACGCACGTTGATCCTGCGTGCGCTGAAAGGGCTGCAGCAGCAGATCAGTGTCGATGTGGTACATCCGTTGATGTTGCAGCAGGGGTGGAGTTTCGCCACCGATTTTGCCGGCGCCACCGGCGATCGCTTGCATGGCAGTGCGTATCTGCATCAGCTCTATACCCGGGCGCAGGCCGATATCAGCGGACGGGTGACGGTGCCGCTGCTGTGGGACAAGCAGCGCGACACCATCGTCAGCAACGAATCCTCCGAGATCATCCGCATGCTCAACAGCGCGTTCGATGGTTGCGGTGCCGCGGTGGGCGATTACTATCCGCAGCCGTTGCGGGCGCAGATCGATGCCTGGAATGCGCAGATCTATCCGGCGCTGAACAACGGCGTCTACCGCGCCGGCTTCGCCACCAGCCAGGGTGCCTACGATGAAGCGGTGGAGCAGGTGTTCGCGATGCTCGACCGGCTGGACGAGCACTTGGCGCGTCGGCGCTACCTGGTGGGCAACCGTCTGACCGAGGCCGATATCCGCCTGTTCACCACGCTGGTCCGGTTCGATCCGGTGTATGTCAGCCACTTCAAGTGCGACCGGCGCCGGATTGCCGACTATGCTCATTTGGCCGGCTATCTGCGCGACCTGTACCAGCACCCGGGCTTTGCCGAGACCACGCAGATGGAGCATATCCGTCATCACTATTTTCGCAGCCATCCGACCATCAATCCCCACGGCATCGTGCCGGTGGGGCCGCAGATCGATCTGCTGGCAGCGCACAACCGGGAGCAACTGAATCATGAGTGAACGTAGCGTTCGCCGGGTGATTCCGGCGCAGGACAGTTCCGATGGTGCCGGCGTACGCCTGCGCCGCAGCGTCGGGCAGAGTCAGGGCAGCCGCATCGACCCCTTCCTGATGCTGGATGCCTTCTCCTCCGACGATCCCAACGACTATATCGCCGGTTTTCCCGCCCATCCGCACCGCGGCTTCGAGACCGTGACCTATATGCTCGACGGCCAGATGCTGCACCGCGACCACCTGGGTAACGAGGGGCTGCTGCGCGCCGGCGGCGTGCAGTGGATGACCGCCGGGCGTGGCGTTATCCATGAGGAGATGCCGCAGCAGCAGAACGGCCTGATGCGCGGTTTCCAGCTCTGGATCAACCTGCCGGCGGCGGAGAAGATGAAACCGGCGGCCTATCAGAACCTGGAGCCGGAGCAGATCGTCGAGGCGCAGGACCGGGACGGCAACGCCGTGCGTCTGGTGGCCGGGGAGCTGCGCTTCGGCGGCGGCGTGCTGCACGGGCCGGTCAGCGGCATCAGCCGCCAGCCGCTGTTCGTCGACCTGCAGCTGGCGCCGCAGGCACAGCTGACGCTGCCGGTCACCGCAGGACACAGCGCGTTTCTCTACCTGTTCGAAGGGGAGGCCAGCGTCGGCGCTACCCCGCTGTGCCAGCAGGCGGCCAGCGAGCTGAGCGATGGCGACCGGGTCACGCTGCTGGCGGGGCCGCAGGGCGCCCGGCTGCTGCTGATCGCGGCCCACCCGATCGGCGAGACGGTGGTGCAGTACGGTCCCTTCGTCATGAACAGTTCGGCCGAGATCGAGCAGGCCCTGCGTGACTACCGGGACGGGACGTTGACCGGCTGAGCGTCGACCGGGCGGCACTTTGGGGCTAGGATGACAGGCTATTCGGCGGCTGGCATGAACAGCCGCCAGATGGATGCCCCGGGAGGTGAAAGGTGGGTCGTTTTGTGGTCATCGTTATCATCGCCGTCATCATGCTGTTCTCGATGAACTCCTGCGATCACGCGCTTGATGTAAAACGGTCGTTATGGGATAACGAGCGGCAGGGTTCCTGATAGCTTACGCTTATAACGACCGAACAATTCAGGTGCTTTGCTAGTCAGGTGCTTCGCTAGCGGCCGGGAGGGGGAGAGAATGCTGGATCTAAGTCAGTATCTGAAGCTGATGGTGGACAAGCAGGCGTCGGATCTGTTTTTCAGTACCGACGCTCCGGTACAGATCAAGATAGAGGGGGTGGTGCGCCCGATCGGCGAGAATCGCCTGGCCGAGGGCGCCGTCGGTGAACTGGCCTATGCGCTGATGAGCGAGCGTCAGGTCGCCGAGTTCGAGTCCGAGTTGGAGATGAACTTCGCGCACAATGTGCCGAACCTCGGGCGCTTCCGCGTCAACGTTTATCGCCAGCGCGGCGAAGTGGCGATGGTGATCCGCTATATCCGCAGCCATATCCCGTCGATCCAGGAGCTGAACCTGCCCGATTCGTTGCAGAACCTGGTGATGCAGCGTTCCGGCCTGGTGCTCGTCGTGGGAGCCACCGGTTCCGGTAAATCGACCACGCTGGCGTCGATGCTCGAATACCGTAACCAGCGCACCACCGGGCATATCCTCACCATCGAGGACCCGATCGAATATATGCACACCAACAAGCGCTCGTTGATCAACCAGCGTGAGGTGGGCATCGACACGCTGCACTACGCCAACGCACTGAAAAATGCGATGCGTGAGGCGCCGGATGTGATCATGATCGGCGAAATACGCGACCGCGAGACGATGGAGGAGGCGATCCGCTACTCCGAAACCGGTCATCTCTGCCTGTCGACGCTGCACGCGAACAACACCGTGCAGGCGATCGAGCATATCGCCAACTTCTTCACCAGCGGCGAGATGCGCAAGGTCAACATGGACCTGTCGCTGAACCTGAGGGCGATCATCTCCCAGCGTCTGGTGCGCGACAAGGAGAAGCGCTACCTGCCGGCGACCGAGGTGTTGATCAATACCCCCTATATCGCCGAACTGATCTCCCGCGGCGAGTTCAACCGTATCCGCGAAGCGATGGAAGCGAGCAGCGATCCGGCGACCCACACCTTCGATGCGGATCTGCTGGAGCTGTTCAATCAGGGCAAGATCAGCGAGGAGGAGGTGTTGCACAACGCCGATTCGCGCAACAACGTTACGTTGAAGATGAAGCTGCTCGGCGGCGTCTGAGCGTTAACGCAGCTGATCGGGAGATCAGTGCAGGCCGTTTCTGCGCTGCTCCTCCCGTTCCCGCTCCACCTTGGCCCGCAACTCCTCCTCCGTCTCCTGCTTGATCTGGTCGGCGACCGCCTGGCAGGCGTCTATACGGTTCTGCAGCGCAAATATCTGGGCATCGATCTGGTTGGCATTATTGAACCCCTGCAGCTTCATCAGGCAGCTGCGGTACTGGTGCAGGGCCACCTGGGGACCGGCGATCTGCTCCGTTTCCTGCGCATCGAGCAGTTCCAGTTCGATGGTGAGGCGGGTGTAGCTCTGTTTCACCCGCTGGATCAACTGCGCCAGCGTATCGTTGCCGAACATGCCAACTTTCTGCAGGTCGACCAGGAACTGGGCCAGTTCGCGCAATAGCGCACGGGAACGGCGGGCGCTCTCGCGGTCGGGGGATTGGGTCAGCTGCCCGCTCGGGTACTGTCCTGGATCGAACGGCTGGTGTGCCATCTCCTCGAGTCGGGCCAGCTGTTTGTGTGGTTCGTCGCTGCGATCGAGTTCCATCACCTGTTTCCAGCGTACCTCCATGTAGCGCAGCAGCAGGGCACGAATCTCCGGGGTAACGAAGAACGCCGGCAGGCTGCCGAACAGGTGATCGGCGCGGCGGATCTGATCCCGCAACTGCAGCAGTCGCATCTGGCGTTGGCGCCGCTGTGCCTCGATCGACTGCACCAGATAGGCCGTTACCGCCAGTAGCAGGATGCCGCCCAGGATCAGCGCGGCGATTTGTGTCGGACTCATCTCTACCTCGGCCGGATTGGCGAGCTTGGGCTGAAGCGTTTGATTCTATAGTAAAAATAATGAAAAAAAGTACTTGACCTGTCATCAGGTGGTCATTAATATTCGCCCCGCACTTCGCTGCTGCGGATTGCAGTCCTAAGCGTCCCATTCGTCTAGTGGCCTAGGACACCGCCCTTTCACGGCGGTAACAGGGGTTCGAACCCCCTATGGGACGCCACTTACATCGGACCTCGCCAACGGCGGGCCGGTGCTGAAAGCGGGAATAGCTCAGTTGGTAGAGCACAACCTTGCCAAGGTTGGGGTCGCGAGTTCGAGTCTCGTTTCCCGCTCCAAATCAGGCTTCAGGCTGGCGCCTGGGTCCAGGATCAATGATCCGATCATCGTCCAAATCCCCTGTATTTCGATTCGCCCGTTCCCTGGTCGATAGCCATTGCCGTTGTCGCTTAATTTGCCTTGCGACACACCGGGTAGCCCTTTGTCCGCCAGCCTGGCGGTTTTCAGATGGTGCCACGATTCACGGCTGTTGCCTTCGGCTAGCTATTGTCTCGGCCGACGACTTGAGCGGGCAACTGGTGCCCATCCGCTCAACGGCGCCCGGTAGGTCCGGTTAGAGCGCGGCCCGTTTAACTGTCTGACGTCATTCCAGTACGCTGGATTTGACGCAATTCCGCTGCAGTACTGAGCTAGGTCGTGGCTTTGGGCTGGAAAAGCCAGGTTTTTCCGGATAAGGTCCTTACCTGATATTTTTGCAATGTATCTTTCAAAAAACGGATAGTTTTGCAAGATGCCGGGTCAAACTCGCGGTTTTGAGTGGATGTCATCCCGCGTTGGTTTCTGAGGTGTTCTGTTTTGGTCAAAGTATCGGCTCTATCCCGTCAATCTCTCTTGTTGTTCAAACAGCTTCCCATCGCTTACCGGTTAGCGCTCATGCTGCTGCCGCTCCTGATCTTGGGGGCGGTTTTGAGTGCGGGCGAGTCGGACCCGGATGAGCGGGCGCTGGCATACGCTTCGGATAGCGGCGAACGGGTGCGGATGGCGCTGCCGTTGCAGCTCGATGCGAGTAGCGAAGCCGCTCCCGCGCTTGACCAGGAGCCGCAGCCGCTGTCGGGGAGGGCACTCGAAGAGAGCCGGATGTGGAGTTACCAGATTCGCCCGGGCGATACATTGAGCGGTATCTTCGCCAGTCTCGATCTGCCGGTGCAGGACCTTTACCAGGTACTGGAGGCCGATGAAAACGTATTGGCGCTCGACAATATAAAGCCCGGGGTCGAGCTGCTGGTGGATGTGGATAACGATCAGCTGCAACGCCTGGAGCTGCGCTTCTCACCGGCGCATAAGGTGACCTATCAGCGTAAACAGGATGCCGGTTTCGAGTTCAGCGAGACGAATCTGCCCGGGGTCTGGAAAGAGTTTGCATTGCGCGGGGAGATCGGTCGCAGCTTCTCGATCGATGCCGAGGCCGGCGGGTTGGATGCCAAGGATATCCACCTGATCAGCGGTCTGCTCAAGGAGAAGATCAACTTCCGCCGCGATCTGCGCAAGGGGGATTCTTTCGAGGTGCTGCTGTCGCGCCAGTATGTCGACGAGGTGCCCACCGGCGAAACCAAGGTCGAGGCGGTACGCATGCTGGCGAACCGTGCGCCGGTATCGATCTTCTATTATGACGGCAGCTACTACGACGAGAAGGGGCGCAGCCTGAGCAAGGCGTTCCTGCGCTACCCGTTCAACGGCCACTATCGCGTCTCCTCCTCCTTCAACCCCAAGCGTCACCATCCGGTGACCGGCCTGTTCCGGCCCCACACCGGTACCGATTTTGCGATGCACAGCGGAACGCCGATCCTGGCCGCGGGGGATGGCGTCGTCACGCGCGTGGTTAAGCACAAGTACGCGGGGCTGTATGTCGAGATCAAACACAGTGAGCGCTACACCAGCCGTTACCTGCACCTGAACAAGTCATTGGTACATAAGGGGCAGCGGGTTAGCCGTGGGCAGAAGATCGCGCTGTCCGGGGCCAGCGGTCGGGTAACCGGGCCCCATCTGCACTATGAGTTCCGTATCGCCGGGCGGCCGGTGGATCCGGTCAAGGCGGCCATCCCGATCGCCAATCGCCTGGAGGGCAAGAGTCGTCGCGAGTTCGACCTGCTGCTCAGGCAGTACCTGGCGCGCCTGGACTCCCCGCAACCGGGGACGGAAGATATGCTGGTCTCCCAGCATAGCGACGCCACCGTTGCCGGGGCCTCTACACTGTGAGCGCCGCCCTCGCTGTGGGGCGGGCGCGGCAATCAGTGGCGGTGGAGCGGTTGACGCGCGTCAGTTGAGGCTTCTCAGTTTCAGCTGAGGCTCCTCAGTTGAAACGCCGCAGTTGAATACTGCAGTTGAAGCACCTCAGTTAAAGAGTCTGGTGCGCTCCGCCAGATAGTCGAAGGTTTCGCCGGCACGTTCCGCCTGGGCGCGCGCTTCGTCGAGCTGTGCGAACAGCGCCAGCTCCTCATCCGGCATATGGTGCAGGCAGTCGCCGCCGAACAGCCAGAACAGGTCGCGTGCGGCCAGGTGTACCAACTGCGGGTAGGCGCGTACCAACCGGCTCATCAGCAATTGCCCCTCGTCATAGACCCAGCCTTCGTGGCCGGCGAACCCCTCCACCAGCGCCGCGAACTGCTCCAGAAACTCGGCATCCATGGCGTTCAGGTCCGGGGCGTTGAACGGCGGCTGGCCGAGCAGATTGTTGTAGGTGAGTTTCAGCAGGTTCAGGTGGTAGGTATGAAAGTCGGTCATCAGGCCCAGGTCCGCAAAAGTGACAAAGAAAGCTGAGCTGATTTTGGGGGGAACGGTTGATTTTTCAACCCCCAGACCCCATTTCCATTGCTCCGTTATGTAACGTAAACAGGATTCGTATGAGCGCTGCGTTGACCATCGATTCACTACGTAAAACCTATGACAACGGGTTCGAGGCGCTCAAGGGGATATCGCTAGAAGTGCGCCAGGGCGACTTCTTCGCCCTGCTCGGTCCCAACGGCGCGGGCAAGTCCACCACGCTCGGCATCGTCTCCTCGCTGGTCAATAAAAGCGGCGGCAGCGTCAGCGTGTTCGGCTACGACATCGACCGCGACCTGACCCGCGCCAAGCTCTGCCTCGGCGTGGTACCGCAGGAGTTCAACTTCAACCCGTTCGAGAAGGTGGTCGATATCGTCGTGACCCAGGCGGGGTACTACGGCATCCCGGCCGCCCGCGCCCGCGAGCGGGCCGAATTTTACCTGCGCAAGCTGGGACTGTGGGAGAAGCGCGACGAGCGCGCGCGCATGCTGTCCGGCGGGATGAAGCGGCGGCTGATGATCGCGCGGGCGCTGGTGCACGATCCCAAACTGCTGATCCTCGACGAGCCCACCGCCGGGGTCGATATCGAGCTGCGCCGCTCGATGTGGGAGTTCCTGAAGGAGATCAACGCCGCCGGCACCACGATCATCCTGACCACGCACTATCTGGAGGAGGCGGAGAGCCTGTGCCGTAACATCGCCATCATTGACCACGGCCAGATCATCCAGAACAGTTCGATGCGCGCGCTGCTGGCCAAGCTGAATGTCGAAACCTTCATCCTCGATCTCGAGGGCGATCTGAGCCGGTTGCCGGAACTGGACGGCTATCGCCTGCGTCAGCTCGATTCGCGCACCCTCGAAGTGGAGGTGGAGAAGTCCCGCGGCCTGAATCCGCTGTTCCAGCAGCTGTCGGCGCAGGGCGTGTTCGTCGTCAGCATGCGCAACAAGGCGAACCGGCTAGAGGAGCTGTTCGTCTCCCTGGTCGACAAGAATCTACAACAGGAAGAAGCCAAGCCATGATGAATAGCCCCAGAGTCGCGGCCGACAGTGCCACGCCGAAGCTGAGCAGCCAACTGCTGCTGATCTCCTTCTGGACCATCGTGGTCAAGGAGGTACGCCGTTTCACCCGTATCTGGGCGCAGACGTTGCTGCCGCCGGCGATCACGATGACGCTCTATTTCATCATCTTCGGCAACCTGATCGGCTCGCGCATCGGCGATATGGGCGGGTTCGGTTACATGGACTACATCGTACCGGGGCTGATCATGATGTCGGTGATCACCAACTCCTACGGCAACGTGGTCTCCTCCTTCTTCGGTACCAAGTTCCAGCACAATATCGAGGAGCTGCTGGTGGCGCCGGTACCGAACTGGGTGATCCTGTCCGGCTACGTGATCGGCGGCGTCTCCCGTGGCCTGGCGGTGGGGCTGATCGTCACGCTGCTGTCGCTGTTCTTCACCGATCTGCAGATCCATCACCTGTTCGTCACCATCAGTATCGTGCTGCTGACCGCGGTACTGTTCGCCCTGGGCGGCTTCATCAACGCCGTCTACGCGACCACCTTCGACGATATCTCGATCATCCCGACCTTCGTGCTGACGCCGCTGACCTACCTGGGCGGGGTGTTCTACAGCATCCAGCTGCTGCCCAGCTTCTGGCAGGGTGTTTCGCAACTGAACCCGATCCTGTATATGGTGAATACATTCCGCTATGGCATTCTCGGCGTCAGCGATATCAATATCGGTTTCGCCTTCGCGATGATCTTCGGTTTCATCGTCGTGCTGGCGGCGTTTTCGCTGCACCTTCTGAACAAGGGTAAGGGTATTCGTAACTGATGAGTGAACACGAGATCATCAAACAGTCGCCGCTGGGGCAGGGCACGCGCTACGTCAACCGCTACGATCCGGCGCTGCTGTACCCGATCGCGCGCGACCTGAACTGGCAGGCGCGCGGCGTCGATCGCAGCAGCCTGCCGTTTCGCGGCGTCGATATCTGGAACGCCTACGAACTGTCCTGGCTCGATAGCCGCGGCAAGCCGGTGGTGCGTCTGGCCGAGTTCCGGATTCCGGCCAGCTCCACCCATATCATCGAGTCCAAGTCGTTCAAGCTCTACCTGAACTCCTACAACCTGACCCGCTTCGGCAGCGAGTCCGAGGTGGCGGCGCATCTGCGCGAGGACCTGACCCGCGCCGCCGGCGCCGCGGTCGCCGTGCGCCTGATCCGTCCCGATGCGCAGTTGGCGGTAGAGCAGCTGGAGGGGCGCTGCATCGACGATCTCGAGATCGATGTCGAGCACTACTCGCCGGCGCCGGAGCTGCTGCGGGTCGGCAACGAGGTGGTCAGCGAGACGCTGGTCAGCCACCTGCTCAAATCCAACTGCCCGGTCACCGGCCAGCCGGACTGGGGCAGCGTGCAGATCCGCTACCGCGGCAAACAGATCGACCGCAAGGGGTTGCTCGCCTACCTGATCTCCTACCGCGAGCACGGCGATTTCCACGAGCAGTGCGTCGAGAACATCTTCATGGATATCTGGCAGCGCTGCCGGCCGCAAAAGCTCAGCGTCTACGCCCGCTACGTGCGGCGTGGCGGTCTCGATATCAACCCCTACCGCTCGAGCATGGTCGAAGAGCCAACTAACCCGCGCCTGGCGCGGCAGTAACGCCTGTTGGGAGACAGATATAGATGGATGCACTGGAACTGCTACTGACCCGGACCTCCACGCCGCTGCTGAGCGAGCCGGCACCCAGTGCCGAGCAGTTGGAGCTGATGCTGAAGGCGGCGTTGCGCGCGCCGGATCATGGCAGTCTGCGCCCCTATCGCTTTATCCGCGTCGAGGGGGCCGGGCGCGAGCGCCTGGGCGAGCTGTTCGTCGCGGCGACGCTGGCGCAGGATCCGGCCGCCTCGGAGGCGCAGCTGACCAAGTGCCGGGCGATGCCGTTGCGGGCGCCGCTGATCCTGGTGGCCGTGGCCGTGACCCAGCAGCACCCGAAGGTGCCGGTCAGCGAGCAGGTGATCACCGCCGGCTGTGCCGTGCATGGTCTGGTCCAGGCCGCCTACGCCCAGGATATCGGGGCGATCTGGCGCTCCGGCGATCTGGCGTTCAATCCCCGGGTCGCCGAGGGGCTGGGGCTGGCGGAGCAGGAGCAGATCGTTGGCTTCGTCTATCTGGGTCAGGTGGTCAAGGCGAAACCGACGCCGGAGCTGGATGCGACCGGCCTGTTGACCGACTGGGGCGTGGCGTGAGCCAGTTAACCACCGATCCCGCCGCATTCCTGCAGTGGATCAAGCAGCAGATCCCGCTGACCGCGGCGATGCAGCTGCAGCAACTGACCTTCGACGGCCGCCAGTTGCGCATTACGGCGCCGCTGGCGCCCAACGTCAACGACAAGGGCACCGGTTTTGGCGGCTCCCTGGCCAGTATCGCCACACTGGCCGGCTGGGCCCTGACCACACTCTATCTGCGCCATCAGGGGCTGGAGTGCGATGTGGTGATCGCCGACAGCCACCTGCGCTATCTGGCGCCGGTCAACGGCGACTTCGAGGCCCGGGTTTCGCTGCCGCTCGGGGACGAGAGCGAACAGCTGCTGCAGCGCATGCAGCAGCGCGGACGCGGGCGCCTGGAGCTGCAGGTGGAGATCCTCTGCAATGGCGAGCTGTGCCTCAGTCTCGACGGCCGCTATGTGGCGATGCGCCGCGCCGACTCTCAGGGTGCCTAAGCCCGAAAAAATCGACCGCTATCGTTGACTCTGTAGTCGACTCCAGGGTTTATCCTGTAGATACGAGGTAAACCCAAAGGAGGTGAACGACATGGCGATCCATCAATTCGCCCTGAAAGAGGTCAGCTGCGCCGGTTGCGTGCGCAGTATCGAAAAAGCGCTGAGCCGCGTTAGCGGCATCCAGGAGTATTCGATCAACTTCGCCGACCGTACCGCGACGATCCAGACCGATCTGGAGCCGGCGGCCGTGGTGCAGGTGATCGAAGACGCCGGCTACGGCGCCGAACTGATCGAAGACGAAGAGGATCACAGTAGGCGCGCGGCGCAGGAGGAAGCGCACTACCGCTCGACCCTGCGTCGCGCACTGACCGCGCTTGGGGTCGGTGCACTGCTGATGCTGGCGATGCTGTCCGGGCAATTGCCCGAGCTCGACAGCGCCGCCGGACTGGGGTTCGGCATCTTCTCCGCGGCGCTGACGCTGGCGGTCCTGTATGGCTGTGCCGGCCATATCTTTCGCGGCGCCTGGAAGGGGTTGCCGCACGCCAATTTCAATATGGATACGCTGATCGCGCTGGGGACCGGGACCGCCTGGCTCTACTCCACGCTGTTGTTGCCTGTGCTGGTGCTCGCACCGCAGTGGGTACCGGCCGCGGCGCACCATCTCTATTACGAAGCCTCGGTGATGATCGTCGGCTTCATCCTGCTCGGCCAGGCGCTGGAGGCGCGCTCGCGCGGCAACACCTCGGCGGCGCTGCGCGAGCTGCTCAACCTGCAGCCGCGCGAAGCGACGCGGGTACGCGATGACGGTGAAAAACAGGTGCCGGTGGCGCTGCTGATCCCGGGCGACCGGGTGCGCGTGCGTCCCGGCGAGCGGATCCCGGTCGACGGCCTGGTGCTGGAGGGCGGCAGCCATGTGGATGAGTCGATGCTGACCGGCGAGCCGGTTCCGGTGGCGCGCCAGCCCGGCGATCGCCTGACCGGCGGTACGGTCAACGGCTCCGGCAGCCTGCTGATGCAGGTCGAGGCGGTGGGCCGGCAGACCGTGCTGGCGCAGATCGTCGCCGCGGTGCGCCAGGCCCAGAACAGCAAACCGGCGCTGGGGCGGCTGGCGGACCGCATCGCCGGCGTTTTCGTACCGGTGGTGATGGCGATCGCGCTGCTGACCCTGCTGCTGTGGCTCTATTTCGCCCCGGCACCGGCCTGGCCGCAGGCGATTATCGCCGCCGTGACGGTACTGATCGTGGCCTGCCCCTGTGCGTTGGGGCTGGCAACGCCGATGTCGGTGATGGTCGGCGTCGGGCGTGCCGCCAGCAAGGGGATCCTGATCCGCAACGGCGATGCCCTGCAGCAGGCGCAGGCGCTGACCACACTGGTGTTCGACAAGACCGGTACCCTGACCGAGGGGGCGCCGCAGGTGGTGGAGCAGCGCGTGCTGGGCGACGAGGCGAGCTTGTTGAGTCTGATCGCGGCGGTGGAGAAGCGTGCCGAACATCCGCTGGCCCAGGCGCTGTGCCGCTGGATCGAGGCGAAATCGTTGGCCTCCGATTGCCCGGTCGAACAGTTCGAGGCCCACGCCGGCAGCGGCGTGCAGGCACAGGTCGATGGGCAGTCGCTGCTGCTCGGCAACCAGGCCTGGCTGGAGCGCTACCGGATCGATGTCGCGGCCTTCGTTGCGGATGCCGAGCGCTTTAGTGCCGACGGTTGTTCGCTGGTGTGGGTTGCGTTGAACGGCGAGGCCAGGGCGCTGTTCGCCATCGCCGATCCGCTGCGCAGCGACAGTGTCGAGGCGATCGAACGGCTGAAAGGGTTGGGGTTGAAGCTGGTGCTGCTGTCCGGCGATAACCGGCGTACGGTCGAGGCGATCGCGCGCAAGGCGGGAATCGAGCAGAGCTATGCCGAGGTGCAGCCG
>QKGH01000284.1 GCA_003250495.1 Marinobacterium sp. | reverse complement strand
CGTCATCGACAGCGAATGGGGGACGGTCAAGAGCATCGGCCTGCGCTCGACGGTGGTCGAGACCCTCGACAACTCGGAGATCATCGTCCCCAACTCGCAGCTGATCAGCGAAAAGGTCGTCAACTGGACGCTGTCGACGCCGGTAGCACGCATCGTCCTGCCGGTCGGCGTCGCCTACGGCAGCGACATCGGCAAGGTGCTGGAGATCCTTGACCGCACCGGCAAGGAGCACCCGCTGGCCCTGGAGAAGCCGCCGGTCTCGGCGATCTTCATCGGCTTCGGCGCGTCGTCGCTCGATTTCGAGCTGCGGGTATTCCTCGCCGATATCCGCGAACGGCTGCGGGTGCGCAGCGAGATCCTGCACGCCGTGGCCTCGGCGCTGAATGCCGCCGGTATCGAGATTCCGTTCCCGCAGCGCGACCTGCATCTGCGTTCGATCGACGCCAAAGTGGCGCGACAGCTGCGCCCTCCCGGAAAGCCCCCTGCCAGGAAGAAAACATGAAGCCGGTTCGCCCGATCCTCCCTGCTGCGCTGCTGGTGGCGCTGTTCATCGCTGTCGTGCTCACCCCGGTCGAGCTCATCGGCTGTCGCAATCGCGGCCTGCTCGCCGTCGCCCTGATCCTCCTCGGCCTGCTCGCGGCGCTGGTGCTGGCCGTGCGGGGTTCCTATCGCCGCTGGCGCGGCGGGCCGGGCCCGCAGGGTGATGAAATCGTCGCCGTGCTGCTGCTGATGCTGCCGGCCGTCTACCTCTTTGTGACCGAGTTCTGATCTGGTCTGACCAGGGGGGCGCATGCGTCGAACCGTCCTGACCCTGCTGCTTTCGATCCTGCTGGCGAGCACCGCTGCCGCCGAGCCGTTGCGCAACAGCCTCAACCTCTACTGGGGCCGGCTGAGCAGCAACCACTGGGAAGAGGTGCTGGAACCGGGAGAACTCGACCTGGTCGACTCCTGGCTGGTCGCCGGCAGCTACGCCCGGCGCCTCGGCGGCATCGACGACCTGCTCTCCTTCGAGGCCGAAGGGCAGCTGGTCCGCCACTACCAGCGCCAGGTCCACTGGGAGATCAATCTGCTGGCGACACTGCGCTGGGAAGCGTTCCCGTGGGATGACTGGCTCGACACCAGCCTCGCCTTCGGTCTCGGGCCGTCGCTCGCCACCCGGGTGCCGGAGGTCGAGGTGGAGACCGAAGGCGGCAGCCGGCGCCTGCTCGCCTACTGGATGCTGGAGGCGGCAGTCTCCCTCCCCGATTATCCGCGCCTGGCGCTGATCGCCCGGCTGCATCACCGCTCCGAAGCCTACGGACTGCTGGCCGAGCGCGGCGGCAGCAACGCCCCGGCGATCGGCCTCAAGTACCGCTTCTGATCCGGAGTGACCGGGAGTTTTGCTTGAGCCGCCGGGAAAATCGCCGTAAGATGACCGGCGTAGCGAACCACCACGGGGGAACCGACATGCTCAGCCAGCGCAAAACCTTCGCCGTCCGGATCGGTGTCAGCAGCGGCCTGTTGCTGGCCGCCCTGCTCGGCTGCCTGGCGCTGGTGTCCGGCTGGGAAGACCAGCTGACGACGCCGGCACCCGCCGCCGGGTCCTGGCATCTGCGCGATTATGCCAGCAGCAGCGCCGCCGAGGTGCCGCCGCCGTTCACGCGCAAGGAGCATGACGGCATCGTCACCGCCAGCTACGCCTTCATCGCTGCGGGCAACCGGCCGCTGCGGCTGAACCTGTCGCTGCCGGCGGCCGACTACGCCACCTATCGCAACCGCTTCGGCTACCGCCAGGACGAGCTCGACGCCCTCTACCGCCAGCAGACCGAGCGACTCGACCAGGCCTACCGGAACGCGCTGGCGACCGGTCAGCCGCAGGATGAGCTCGACGCGATCTATGCCCGGATCAAGGCCGACTACCATCAGCGCACCGACCAGTTGATCCGTGAGCGCGGCTTCCGCTTTGTCGATAACCACACCCTGACCGCCGATATCCCGCGCATCGTTCGCGACAACACCGCCGTCGTCCGCCCCCTGGCCCTCACCCTGCTGGAGAGCGCCCGCGACCAGCAGCTCGGCACCCAGGACATCGTCGCCCTCGCCCTGCCCTTCACCCAGACGGCCCTGGCGTACGAGGCCCTGCCGGTCGAACGCAACGGCCGCCTGACCGCCGGCTTCTCACCACCGCTCGAGGTGCTGCTCGAGGGGCGCGGCGACTGCGACTCGAAGACCGCGCTGCTGGCGGCGATGCTGCTGAACTGGGACCGGATCAAGCTGATCGGCGTCGGCGTGCCGGGGCACTACCTGCTCGGCGTGCTGCGCGTCCCGGCACGTGGCGACGCCTTTTTCGAATACGACGGGCTGACCTATGTCCTGATGGAGCCGGCCGGACCGACCTGGCTGCCGCCGGGGATGGTCGCCGATTCGACCCTGCAGCGGATCGGTTCCGGCAAGGTGATCGTCGAACCGCTGTCCGCCCGTTGACCCGACGGAGAATCTGATACGATGCTATCGACCCGCTTTCTGATCAGCCTGTTCGAACTGGCCCTGATGATCGTCGCCTCCGGGCTGATCATCGTGCTGATCTACCGTCTGTTCATCCGCGCCAACCCCGACTTCAACATGGAAGAATCGATCCGCAAGGGGAACACCGCGGTCGGCATCCTGATGGCATCGATCATGATCTGCTCGGCGCAAATGCTCGCCCGCGGCCTCGAAGCCTCGGTCGCCGTCTTCCGCCTGGCGATGTTCGCCCCCGGCGACCGGGTCGGCCAGCTCACCCAGGCCGTGCTGCTGATCGGCGGCCACATGCTGCTGTCGCTGGCCATCGCCGTGCTGACCGTCTCGGTGACCCTGCGCCTGTTCGGCCGCCTCGCCCGCCATTTCAACCCGCAGATCCATCTCGGCGAGCTGCTCGAAGCCGGCAACGTCGCGGTCGGCATCCTGCTCGCCGCCGCGGTCTTCATCGCCACCCTCTACGTCGGTGAAGGGGTCAGCGCGGTGACCAAGGCGCTGGTGCCGCAGCCGGACGTCGGCACCATCCAGATCATGCGCTAGATGGCTGTACCGGCCATCAAGGCACAAAGGTCCGGAAGCTATAAAAAAAGGGTTTCACGCCAGGCCGCAAAGATCGCAAAATTTCAAACCACGAATTTTTGGCGAATTGCACTTCAACCTTTGCGCCTTTGCGGCTTGGCGTGAGGCCAAAAATCCTGGTTCCTTTTGGCTTGTAGAAGCCAAAAAACAGTAGACATCTCCGCCGCGGGTGCTACTCTTTTTAATCTGTAATTCAAACCCCTTGCGCATTCCCAGAACGAGCCGATGCCCGCACCCGACGTTGCCACCGCCAGCCAACTTCCGCCCGACGCCGCCAGCCTGGCGAGCCTCGGGCTCTACACGCTGATCGCCGTGGCGCTGATCGCGGTGTTGCTGCTGCTGGCCCGCCTGCTCGGCCGCCGCACCAGTTCGCTATTGAAGGAGCAGCCCTACGAGTCGGGGGTGGCGCCGACCGGCAGCGCCCGGCTCGGTGAACCGGCCCCCTT
>QKGH01000133.1 GCA_003250495.1 Marinobacterium sp. | reverse complement strand
AGCTGATGCGCCGTTTCGACCTCAGCGATATCCAGGCCGACGCGATCCTCGACCTGAAACTGCGCCACTTGGCCCGCCTGGAAGAGATGAAGATCCGCGGCGAGCAGGATGAGCTGGAGGCGGAGCGCGCGAGCTTGCAGCAGACCCTGGGGTCCGATGAGCTGATGCGCAAGCTGATCCGCGAAGAGATCGAGGCGACCGCCGAGGAGTTCGGCGATGCTCGCCGCTCGCCGCTGGTGCAGCGCCAGGAGGCGCAGGCGTTCAGCGAGAAGGATCTGCTCAGTGCCGATCCGGTGACCATCGTCCTCTCCAAACAGGGCTGGATCCGGGCCGCCAAGGGGCACGAGATCGATGCCGAGGGGCTCAGCTACAAGGCCGGCGACGGTTTTAAACTGGCCAGCAAGGGGCGCATGAATCAGCCCACGATACTGCTCGACTCCACCGGCCGCAGCTACACGCTGGACACCCATACCCTGCCCTCGGCCCGCGGCCAGGGCGAGCCGGTCACCGGCAAGTTGAGTCTGCCCAAGGGGGCCACGATCGACGGCGTGGTGTGCGGACGCGAGAGCGATGCGGTACTGCTGGCTTCCGATGCCGGCTATGGCTTCGTCACCAGCATCGAGGAGATGAGCTCGAAGACCAAAAACGGTAAGGCGGTGTTGACGCTGCCGGCCAAGGCCCAGGTCCTGGCGCCGGCGCCGGTGCACGATCCGCAGCAGGATCTGATCGCCGCGGTCAGCTCCGCGGGGCGGCTGCTGATCTTCCCGGTCGCGGAGCTACCGCAGCTGGCACGCGGCAAGGGCAACAAAATCATCAATATCCCCTCCAGCGCGGCGGCGGCACGGGAGGAGCTGATGGTAGCGGTGCAGACCTTCGCCGCCGGCGATACGCTGGTGATCCATGCCGGGCGCCAGCATCTGAAACTGAAGGGCGCCGATCTGGAACACTACCGTGCCGAGCGCGGCCGGCGCGGTAACAAGCTGCCGCGGGGGTTCCAGCGTGTCGACGGCATGGAAGTGCTGGCATCGGCGCGGGACGAGGGTAACGAGGAGTAACCGCGTCGCGGCGCCCCACCCCCCGCGGCTCAGGACTCCGCGGGGGTGGGGGGCTGCTCCTGCTCCCGGTTCAGCAGCTTGCTGAGCAGGTAGCGGGCCTGTTTGTCCAGCAGCTCCTGGTAGGAGCGGCTGACCCGGATGATCAGCACCTTGTCCTCATCCTCGCGGCGGATATCGGCGCCCTCCAGCAACGACTCCTTCAGCTCGGGCGCCTCGGTCAGTGCGGTATGGCTGATCAGCTCGTTGGTCTGGGTGGTGCGGGTCAGGAACCGCGCCTCCTCGAGCAGGCGCTCGGGGCGGTCGAGGCGGCCGCGGACCACCGACATATGCAGGTTCATTACCGGCTTGAACTGGCGGATGCGGTGCTGGTTGTACTGTTTGTACAGGCCGGTGAACAGCAGCGCGCTGCACAGGGCGTTGATGCCGTGGCTGTCGTCCTCCGCCGGCTGGTCGAAGTAGAGTTGCAGGTCGCCCTGGGGCAGCGTCTCGACCCGGCCGCTGTAGATATGGGCGGCGGAGTTGGCCAGGGTGCGGTAGTGGCGCAGCAGGGTGCTGCGTTCGTTCTCTTCGATGTTATCGGCGTGGGCGCTGGTGGTGTCGATCAGGAACAGATAGCCGGCCTCCTGCGGCGCCAGCAGCAGCTCCAGCTCGTGCTCCAGGGTATAGAGCCCCAACTGCTCCTCGTCGCGTCCCTGCAGCGGCGACGACACCAGCGACAGCTTCGGCTTGGCGGGCGTCGGCTCGCCGGCATGGCTGGCCTCCTCGTCGTCGTCGAACTCCACCTGCTCGATCTCCGGCGCGATGACGTCGTCGCCGTCGGCTTCGGGGGCGCGCTCGGAGGGCATGAAATGGGGCATTTGCGGGGCGTGGTGGTCGGGCTTGAGCAGTTCCACCAGGTCGGCGTTGCTATCGCTATCGACGGCGCGCGGGTTCCGCTGGTCGGCCGGTGCGGGCGCCGCGGTATCGGTCCGGGTCTCCGCTGCGGCGCTCTCTGCCACGCGGCGCTCGTCGATGGCGGCCGTCTCGATATCCGTCGCCTCGACAGGGCGCGCCTCAGTATCCCTTTCGTCGACGTCGGCCTCCTGCTGCAGGATGCTGAGATCGAGCGGTGCGTCGTCAGCGCTGGGCGACAGGTCAGCGCTGGGGGCGGAATCGATGGCGTCGGCCTGCGCGGTGGCCTCTCCAGCGTCGGCCGGCGGCGGGTAGAATGCCGCGGCGACCTCCTGGTATTGCGGCGTCTGTTGCGGCGGTTGTGCTGCCTTGCGCAGCCGGTACCCGAGCACCAGCAGGGCGAGCAGCAGGGCGCCGGCGGCGACCAGCGCCGCGTAGAGCAACTGTTGTCGCAGCGGGGCCAGCAGCGGGGCGCTATTGATCCACAGGCTGAGCTCGCCCAGCGTATCTTCGCCCCGGGTCAGGACCAGCGTACGCAGGGTGCCCGATTCGCGACCGGAGACGGCGACGACCAGTTGCTGCGGATCGGTCAGCTTCAGGCCGTTCAGCAACGGGTTGCTCTGCAGTTCGTTGAACAGGTAGTTCAGGCTGATCCGGTCGTCGGCCAGCAGCAGCGGCTGGACCAGGATCGAGGTGCTGCGGCCGAGGCTCTCGCCCCAGCGCGCCGCTTCCCGCTCGGCACTCTGCTGGGCGTACCAATACAGTGCCGCGGCTCCCAGGGTCAGGCCAAGCAGCAGTACCAGCAGGCCCGGCAGCAGCTGGCGCAGGGAGGGGGGATTGGGGGTATCAGTAAGGCGCTCGGGTCGATCCATCTGTACTCGGCTCGGTCGGCACCGGCAACAGGCCGGCAAAACGCGTCGATCATAACGCCGTTGGCGGCGTCAAGGCCAGTTTTCGCGGGGGGCGGGGTATGTAAAGTCCAATGACCGGCGCCGGCAGGAACGCTATAATGCTCGTTTAATCAGATCCAACCCGGAACCGATGGGATGAATGTAAGCGAATATATGTCCGAACTCGGCCAGCGCGCCCGTGCCGCCTCGCGGTTGATGGCGCGTGCGGATACCGAGCGCAAGAATACCGCGCTGGCGTTCATGGCGCAGGCGCTGGATGCCGCGCGTGAAGAGCTGGCCCAGGCCAACCGCCTGGACCTCGAGGCGGGCCGTAGCAACGGCCTGGATGCAGCGATGCTGGATCGCCTCGAGCTGACCCCGGCGCGCATCGATACGATGATCGAGGGGCTGCGCCAGGTCGCGGCACTGCCCGATCCGATCGGCGGTATCACGGACATGAACTATCGCCCCTCCGGGATCCAGATCGGCAAGATGCGGGTGCCGCTCGGCGTCATCGGTATCATCTACGAATCGCGCCCGAACGTGACGGTCGAAGCGGCCAGCCTGTGCCTGAAGTCCGGCAACGCCTGTATCCTGCGCGGCGGTTCCGAGTCGATCAACTCCAACAATGCCATCGCGCGCTGCATCCGCGCCGGTCTGCAGCAGGCCGGTCTGCCGGAGCAGGCGGTGCAGGTGGTCGAGACCACGGACCGGGCCGCGGTCGGTGCGCTGATTACGATGCCGGAGTATGTCGACGTGATCGTGCCGCGCGGCGGCAAAGGGTTGATCGAGCGCGTGTCGCGGGAGGCGCGGGTACCGGTGATCAAACACCTGGACGGCATCTGCCATGTCTATATCGACGACCAGGCCGATCGGGTCAAGGCGGTGAATATCGCCATCAATGCCAAGACCCACCGTTACGGCACCTGCAACACGATGGAGACCCTGCTGCTGCATCGCGCTATTGCCGCCGAGCTGTTGCCGGAGCTGGCCGAGGGCTATGCCGCGGCCGGGGTCGAACTGCGCGGTTGCGAGCGGACCCGGCAGATCCTGCCGCAGGCGTTGGCGGCCAGTGACGAGGATTGGGCCACCGAATACCTGGCGCCGATCCTGGCGATCCGTGTCGTCGATGACCTGGCGCAGGCGATCGATCACATCAACACCTGGGGCTCCCATCACACCGATGCGATCGTCACCGAGAACTACACCCGCGCCCGCGCCTTCCTGCGCGAGGTGGATTCGAGTTCGGTGATGGTCAACGCCTCCACCCGTTTTGCCGACGGTTTCGAGTATGGACTCGGGGCCGAGATCGGTATCTCGACCGACAAGATCCACGCCCGCGGCCCGGTTGGCCTCGAAGGGCTGACCAGCCAGAAATATGTCGTGCTTGGCGATGGCCAGGTGCGGCGTTGATGGTAGGCAGATGCCAATTTGAAGCGACGCGATAAACCGTTCGTGTTCATGGGTGGGACCTTCGATCCCATCCATAACGGCCACCTGCGCACCGCGCTGGAGCTGCAGCAGTGGCTGCAGGTGGCACAGGTGCGGCTGATCCCGGCCAAGCTGCCGGTGCACCGCGAAGCGCCGGGTTGCACATCGCTGCAGCGGCTGGAGATGGTGCGGCTGGCGGTGGCGCAGGAGCCGGCGCTGGCGGTCGATGCCCGCGAGATCGAATCGGAACAACCCTCCTGGAGCGTGTTGACGCTACAGTCGTTGCGCGCGGAACTTGGCCCCGAAACCCCAATCTGTATGGTGATGGGGATGGATGCCTACATGACGCTGCCGAGCTGGCACCAGTGGCAGCGTTTTCTCGATCTGTGCCACATCATCGTGGTGACCCGGCCCGGTTATCGTTTTTTGCCGGAACCGGAGATCCGTAAGTTCACCGACCGCCACCTGACCGACAGTCGGGACGCCGTGCTGGCGTCACCCGCCGGGCGGGTGCTGCTGCATGAGCTGACGCCGCTGGCGATCTCGGCGACCCAGATCCGCGATCTGGTGGCGCAGGGGCTGTCGCCGCGCTACCTGGTGCCCGATGCGGTGTGGCAATACATTCAGGACCACGGCCTCTATGGCTATTCACAACAAAGGTAATAACGAAGCGATGCAGACCGATCAGCTGATCACCCTGGTGCAGAACGCACTTGAAGATATGAAGGCGCGCGATGTCGTCGTCCTCGATGTCAACGGTAAATCCAGTGTCACCGACTATATGGTCGTCGCCAGCGGTACCTCGAAGCGGCACGTGATCTCGGTGGCGCAGGAGGTGGTCGACAAGGTCAAGCAGGCCGGTATGCGTCCGGTCGGCGTCGAGGGCGAAGCCGTGGGCGACTGGATCCTGGTCGACCTGGGCGACGTGATAGTGCATGTGATGATGCCCGACGCCCGCAGTTTCTACGATATCGAACGTTTGTGGAGTTTTGATGCCGCATCCGAAGCGGTCGTCGAATAACCATGCGGATTCGCCTGATCGCCGTAGGCGGCAAGATGCCGGGCTGGGTCAGCACCGGCTTCGAAGAGTATGCCAAGCGGTTGCCGGCAGACTTCCGGCTCGAGCTGGTCGAGCTGGCGCTGGGTCATCGCGGCAAGGGCGCCGACCTGGCGCGGGCGATCCGGGCCGAGGGCGACGCGATGCTGGAGGCGATTCCGAAAGGGGATCGGGTGATCGCGCTGACGGTCGATGGCCGCAGCTGGTCCACCGAGCAGTTGGCCGAGCAGGCCGAGCACTGGCGCATGTCGGGGCAGAACCTGTGTCTGCTGGTCGGCGGCCCTGATGGCCTCGATCCGCGGTGCGTGGCGGCGGCGGACCAGAAGTGGTCGCTGTCGGCGCTGACGCTGCCGCATCCACTGGTCCGTATCCTGCTGGCGGAACAGTTGTACCGTGCCTGGACCCTGTTGCAGGGCCACCCCTACCATAAGTGATGCCGACGATGGACGCCCAACGACGTCTCAAGGACTACTCCGAGGAGAGCATTACCTTCAGTAATCGCTCGGCCCTGGCGTTCCTGATCGTCGTATTGATGATGACGGTGCTGGTGGCGCGGATCTACTACCTGCAGGTGGTGGAGCACGAGCGTTACGCGGCGATCTCGGAGAACAACCGGGTACAGCTGCAACCGGTGGCGCCGCGGCGCGGACTGATCTACGACCGCAACGGCATCCTGCTGGCCGATAACCGCCCCTCCTTCAGCCTGACGTTGTTGAAGGAGGAGGTCGGCGATGTCGATACGGCGATCGCCCAGATCGGTGCGTTGGTCACGCTCGATCAGACCGAGATCGAACGCTTCAAGCGGCGCCTGAACCAGCGCCGGCGGCCGTTCGAAACGGTGCCGCTGAAGTTCGGGCTGACCGAGGATGAGATCGCCCGTATCTCGGTACATTATCACGAACTTCCCGGGGTCCAGGTCGAAGCCGACCTGGTGCGCTACTACCCCTACGGTGCTTCGCTGGTGCATGCGCTGGGTTATGTCGGGCGCATCAACGAGCGCGAACTGGCGCGGCTCGACCCGCGGGATTATGCCGCTACCCACTACATCGGCAAGCTCGGGGTGGAGAAGTTCTACGAGCCGCAGCTGCATGGCAAGGTCGGGTTCCAGAAGGTGGAGACCAATGCCCGCGGACGCATGTTGCGGGTGCTGGAGCGGCAGGATCCGGTGCCCGGCGTCGATATCCAGCTCAACCTCGACCTGCGCCTGCAGCAGTTCGCCGAACGGCTGATCGCCGGGCGCCGGGCGGCGATCGTGGCGATCGAACCGAAAACCGGCGCGATCCTGGCGCTGGTCAGCACGCCCGGCTATGACCCCAACCTGTTCGTTACCGGTATCTCCAGCAAAGACTATGGCGAGCTGCGCGACTCCCCGGACCTGCCGCTGTATAACCGGGCGATCCGCGGCCGCTATCCGCCGGGTTCGACGCTGAAGCCGTTCACGGCGATCGCCGCCATCGACAGCGATTCGATCCCGATCACGCACAAGGTGTGGGACCCGGGGTACTACCAGTTGACCAAGGGCGGGCGTAAGTACCGCGACTGGAAACGCGGCGGTCACGGCTGGGTCGATCTGAACCACGCCCTGGCGCAGTCCTGCGACGTCTGGTTCTACGATGCCGGCTATCGCACCGGCATCGATAACATCTCCGATTACCTCGGCCGTTTCGGTTTCGGCCAGGTCACCAGCCTGGACCTGCCGGAGGCGGATGACGCGGTGCTGCCGTCGAAGGAGTGGAAGCGGCGGCGCGAGAAGCAGCCCTGGTATCCCGGTGACTCGTTGAACCTCAGTATCGGCCAGGGCTATATGCTGGCCACGCCGCTGCAGCTGGCCACCGCCACGGCGGTGCTGGCCAACCACGGTAAATGGGTGCGGCCGCAGATGCTGAAGGGGGTGATCGGCGACGATGGCTCGCTGAGCATGCCGGAGCTGGAGGGGGTCGAGCCGTTGCCGGCGGATGTGCAACTGAATCATCCCGAGTTGTGGCAGGCGGTGATCCAGGGCATGGTCGATGTGATGCACAGCAGCTACGGCACGGCGCGGCGCGCGGCGAAGGGCACCGAATACACCATGGCCGGCAAGACCGGTACCGCGCAGGTGGTCGGTATCGCCCAGGATGCGGAGTACGACTCCGAGGCCCTGGCCGAGCGCCACCGCGACCACGCCCTGTTCGTGACCTTCGCCCCGGTCGAAGACCCGAAGATCGCCGTGGCGGTGGTGGTGGAGAATGGCGAGGGCGGTTCGCGCACCGCGGCGCCGGTAGCACGCGAAGTGCTCGATGCCTGGCTGCTCGGCGATTATGACAATGCCCTGGAGGGGGAAGAATGAGCCGCGATTTTCAGCGCACCCTGTCCGGCAGCCAGATGCATCTGAGCCGTCCCAGTGGGCTGTGGAGCCTGACCCATCTCGATGCCTGGCTGCTGCTGTTGCTGCTGTCGTTGTGCGGCTACGGGCTGTTCGTGCTCTACAGCGCCTCCGAGCGCGATATCGGCTATGTCACCCGGCAGGCGATCCGCATGGGCGCCGGCTTCCTGGTGATGATCCTGTTTGCGCAGCTGTCGCCGCGCACCTTCAGGCGCATGGGGCCCTGGCTCTATACGCTGGGGGTGACGCTGCTGGTCGCGGTGCTGTTGTTCGGTGTCGGCGCCAAGGGCGCGCAGCGCTGGCTGGCGTTGCCGGGGTTCCGGTTTCAGCCGGCCGAGATCATGAAGCTGGTGTTGCCGATCATGGTGGCGGGGTATCTGGCGCGGCATACGCTGCCGCCCAGCCTGCGCACGCTGGCGCTGACGCTGGCGCTGATCGGACTGCCGACGGTGCTGATCATGAAACAGCCGGACCTGGGCACTTCGCTGTTGATCGCCGCTTCCGGGGTGTTCGTGATCCTGCTGTCCGGCGTGTACTGGCGCTGGATCTTCCTGGCGATGGCGGCGGGCGGCGCGGCGTTGCCGGGGTTGTGGATGGTGATGAAGGATTACCAGCGTCAGCGCGTACTGACCTTCCTCGACCCCGAGAGCGATCCGCTGGGGTCGGGCTGGAACATCATCCAGTCGAAGACGGCGATCGGCTCCGGCGGCCTGTCCGGCAAGGGCTGGCTGCACGGCACCCAGTCGCAGCTCGATTTCCTGCCCGAATCGCATACCGATTTCATCATCGCGGTGATCGGCGAGGAGCTGGGGATGACCGGGGTCATCGTGCTGCTGTCGCTCTACCTGCTGATCATCGGCCGCGGCCTGGTGATCGCGGTACAGGCGCAGGACAGCTTTTCCCGCCTGCTGGCGGGGAGTATTACGCTGACATTTTTTGTCTATGTGTTCGTCAATATCGGCATGGTCAGCGGTTTGCTGCCGGTGGTGGGGGTGCCGCTGCCGATGGTCAGCTACGGCGGCACGTCGATCGTGACACTGATGGCGGGATTTGGCATCTTGATGTCGATCCACACCCATCGGCAGATGGTTATACGCTAACGCGTTCAGGCTTCAGGAGAGTGCGGGTCCAGCGGGAGCCGCCAGCAAGGAGAGAGGGATATGCGACATCTGTTTCGTACGGTGATGGCCGGGGCCGGTACCTCCCTGCTACTGGCGGTCGGGGGCTGCTCCAGCGCCCAGTTGACGGCGGCGACCGTGGACGCCGAGCCGGCAGCGGTAGCGAGCGGCCCCTATGCGCAGCGGCCGGAAGCCGCGCCGCTGATCGCCAGCCTGACGGCGCAGGGGTTTGACGCGTCTTACGTGCGTACGGTACTGAACGACGCGCAGCAGCAGCGTTCTATCCTGAAGGCGATGTCGCGTCCGGCCGAGAAGCGGCTGACCTGGGGTGAGTATCGCAAGATCTTCATCGAGCCGAAACGGATCGACCAGGGCGTGGCATTCTGGCGCGAGCATGCCGATACGCTGGCGCGGGCACAGGCGCAGTATGGCGTGCCGGCCGAAGTGATCGTGGCGATCATCGGCGTCGAGACCCGTTACGGTCGGATCATGGGGAACTACCGGGTGCTGGATGCCCTGGCGACGCTGGGATTCGACTATCCGAAGCGCGGCGAATTTTTCCGCGGCCAGTTGGAACAGTACCTGCTGATGACACGGGAAGAGGGGATAGAACCGGGCACGCTGAAGGGCTCCTATGCCGGTGCCATGGGCTTCGGCCAGTTCATCCCGTCGAGTTTTCGCAGCTTCGCGGTCGACTTCGACGGCGACGGCAAGCGTAACATCTGGTCCGATCCGGTCGACGCGATCGGCAGCGTGGCCAATTATTTCAGTGCCCACGGCTGGAAAGCCGGGGCCGCGGTACGCTCCAATGTCGTGATCAGCGGCGCCGCCGATGCGGCCTGGTTCAACGACGGGCTCGAGCCGACGCTGACGCTGGCACAGTGGGCCGAACGCGGGATCGGTACGCGCAAGGACCTGGATCCGGCCCAGAAAGCGACGCTGATGCGGCTGGAGATGGCCGATGGCGACCACTACTGGTTCGGCCTGAACAACTTCTATGTGATCACCCGCTATAACCACAGCCGGTTGTACGCGATGGCGGTCTATGAACTGAGTGACGCGATCCGCGAACGTTACCGGGCGACGCCCTGACGTTCCTGATCTGCGCGAGTGACGGAGAGAGGCATGCGGCGACTGGTGTTGGTTCTGCTTGGGCTGGTGTTCATCATCAGCGGTTGTTCGTCGACCAGCAACAAGAGCAGCAGCGGCGGCGGTCGTTATGCGCTGAAGGATGACCGCTATCCGGCGGCGCCGGTCGATGTCTCCAAGGTGCCGGACGCGGTGCCGCGCCCGGAGCCGCTCAGCCGAGGTGGCAACAAGAGCCCCTACAAGGTGCTCGGGCGCAACTACTACGTGATGGAATCGGCGCTGGGATATCGCCAGAAGGGGACCGCCTCCTGGTATGGCGAGAAGTTCCACGGCCACCAGACCTCCAACGGCGAGGTCTACGACATGTATACGATGACGGCCGCGCATAAGACGTTGCCGATACCGACCTACGTGCGTGTCACCAACCTCGGCAATGGCCGTCAGGTGATCGTGCGCGTCAACGACCGCGGACCGTTCCATGACGACCGCTTGATCGACCTCTCCTATGCCGCGGCGGCACGCCTGGATATGCTCGGGCGGGGCACCGCACGGGTGGAGGTCGAGGCGATCGATCCGCGCACCTGGAGTACCTCACGAATCCTGGCCAGCAGTCGCGCGGTGCCGGCCGCGGCGGCGCCGACACCGGTTGCGGTCGGCGTGCAGCCGACGCCGACGGCCGTCGTCAGCGAGCGTTTCCTGCAAGTGGGCGCTTACGCCAGCGCCTCCGCAGCGGAGCAGGTGCGCGGGCAGCTGGCCGCGGTCGCCGGGGCGGAGCAGGTCAATATTCGCTCGGTGCTGCGGCAGGGTAAGCCGCTCTACCGGGTGCTGATCGGCCCGCTCGATGCGCAGGCGCGGACCGAGGAACTGATCGCCGGGGTGCAGGCCGCAGGCCATCCGGCGCCGATGCTGGTACACTACCCCTGATTAGACGCGGACCGGGCAGGCCAGTATCTGCACGCCGGAGGGGAACGATTCGTTTCCGCCCCGGTCCACCGAAAGGTCTCTTAATCCTCTAACCCGACGCGATGATGAAAAACATGCTTCAGACACCCTCTCGTCTCTCTCTTTATCTGTTGTCCCTGTTTATGCTGCTGGCCGTCGCGCTGCAGGTCAGGGCCGAGAGTCTGATCCCTGCACCGCCGCAGGTCGCCGCCACCGCCTATCTGGTGATGGATGCGGATACCGGCGAGATCCTGCTGGCCAAGGATGCCGATCAGCGTTTCGCGCCGGCCAGCCTGACCAAGATGATGACCAGCTACATCGTCGAGTATGAGATGTCGCGGGGCAACATCACCGAGGAGGACCAGGTGCCGATCAGCGAGCACGCCTGGCGCACCGAAGGTTCGCGCATGTTCGTGCGCGAGGGGACCCAGGTGAAACTGGGCGACCTGCTGCGCGGGGTCGTGATCCAGTCCGGTAACGATGCCTCGGTCGCGCTGGCCGAATATATCGCCGGCGGCGAGCGCGCCTTTGCCGATCTGATGAACCAGCATGCGCAGCGCCTGGGGCTGAATAACACCCAGTTCCGCAACGCCACCGGTCTGCCGGATCCGGAGCACTACTCGTCGCCGCACGACCTGGCGCTGATCGGGCGCGCGCTGATCAAGGATTTCCCGGATCGCTACTCGATCTACTCGGAAAAATATTTCACCTACAACGGCATCAAGCAGCCCAACCGTAACCGTCTGCTGTGGCGCGATGACAGCGTCGACGGCATTAAAACCGGGCACACCCAGGAAGCGGGATACTGCCTGGTAGCCTCGGCCAAGCGCGAGGACATGCGCCTGATTACCGTGGTACTGGGAACCGCCAGCGACGAAGCGCGTTCGCAGGAGTCGCAGAAGCTGCTCTCCTACGCCTTCCGCTTCTACCGGACCCACAAGCTGTACCAGGCCGGCCAGGTGCTGAACCAGGCCCGGGTCTGGGGCGGCAGCGTGAACCAGGTGCGCCTGGGGCTGGCCGACGATCTGGCCATCACCATCCCGCGCGGTCAGGATGGCGGCCTGGAGGCGACGCTGGATATGGCGACGGCGATCAAGGCGCCGCTGACCCGGGGCCAGGAGCTGGGCCAGGTACTGGTATCGCTCAATGGCGAGCAGATCAAGGCGGTGCCGCTGGTGGCGCTTGACGACGTGCCCGAGGGCGGGCTGTTCAAACGGATCTGGGACCAGATCCTGCTGTTCTTCGCCAGCCTGTTCAACTAAGCCGCTGTTTCACGCCGGTTGAATTCATACTAAGCTGCCCGCATCTATCATCCATGGATGCGGGCAGTGCCGTAATGAGTCCAGAAATCGTTTACCTGAATGGCGAGTTCATCGCCGCCGCCGCTGCAAAGATCTCGGTCTTCGACCGCGGTTTCCTGTTTGGCGACAGCGTTTATGAAGTGATCCCCTACTACCGGGGCGTGGGCTTCCGGCTGGCCGAACACCTGGTGCGGCTGCGCCACAGCCTCGAGGCGATCAGGATCCCGGCCGACCTGGACTGGCCTGCGCTGCTCGACGAACTGGTGGCGCGTAACGGCGGCGGCAACCTGTCGGTCTATCTGCAGGTCAGCCGCGGCAGCGCCGGACGCCGGACCCAGGTCTACGACGGCAGCCTGCAGCCGACCGTCTTCGCCTGCTGCACGCCGATCCGCGATATCTATGCGTCCGGTGCCGACAGCGTGCAGGGCTACCGCGTCATCGTCACCGCCGACCTGCGCTGGCACCGCTGCGATATCAAGGCTACCGGGTTGCTGCCCAACATCCTGGTACTGCAGCAGGCCAAGGAGGCCGGTGCCGACGAGGCGCTGATGATCCGGGACGGCCTGCTGACCGAGGGCGGTTCCTCCAACCTTTTCATGGTGAAAAACGGGGTCCTGTATACCCCCAAACTCGGATCGGAGATCCTCGGCGGCACGACCCGCGATCTGGTGTTGACGCTGGCCCGCGAGGCCGGCATCCCGTACCAGGAGACCGATCTGACCTACGAACAACTGCTGGCGGCGGACGAGGTGTGGATCTCCAGTTCGACGCGGGCCGTGGTACCGGTACTGGAGGTGGACGGGCAGCCGATCGCAGACGGACAGAAGGGTCCGCTCTGGCGTAGGATGTTCGAGCTGTTCACCCACCTGCAGCATCGGCTGATGACCGGAGAGTGATAATGAGCGATACCCCTGAAGCCCCGAAGATCGAGTTTCCCTGCCCGGATTACCCGATCAAGGTGGTGGGCCACAACGAAAACGATTTCCGCGGTTTCGTCATCGAGACCGTGCAGATCCATG
>QKGH01000349.1 GCA_003250495.1 Marinobacterium sp. | reverse complement strand
AGGCCATCGATACCGCGTGCCCGTGCCGCCTCGACATAAAGCTTGTTGGACTCGTCCACCACCAGGGCGCGCACCGTCTGCAGCTGCAGCGCCGTCGCGGCCCAGCCGATGACGAAGATCGGCAGCCAGATATGGCCGAGGAAATCGTTCAGCTTGCCGGTCTGGAAGCTGCCGTCGACGAACCAGGGCACCCCCTTCCAGGCATCGGAGAACAGTCCGGTCGGAGTCGGCTCGCCGGCGAACACGTAGAGCAGGATGATGGTCAGCGCCAACAGGAAGTTAGGCAGCGCCAGCCCCAGGTAACTGATGATACGCAGCTGCAGATCAAGCAGCTTGTTGAAGCCGAGCCCGAGGGTATTCAGGATGCGCTGGCGCAGGCCGTGTTGCGGATTGCGGTCCACCCAGGGCTTGTTCAGCATATAGGCCGACAGCACGCCGAACGGCACCGCGATCAGGTAGGCGAACAGCAGCCCGGCGATACAGAAGCCGAAACTGACCCAGAAGCGGTCGCCCAGGGCCTGGTTCACCGACTGGCGCTTGGCGCAGCTGAAACCGAGGTCGCCGCGCAGGGTCAGGTCGGTGACCCAGCTCGCCCAGCGCACCGGCAGCGGCCGGTCCAGCCCCATCCGCGCGCGTTCGGCGGCGATGGTCTCCTGGCTGATCACCTCGCCCTGGGTGTTTTTGTAGGCGATGTACTTCTCGGCGCAGTCGCCGGGCAGCACCTCCATCAGCGCGAACACGATGGCGCTGACGGTCAGCAGCGTCACCAGCGCCAGGACGTAGCGGTTGAACACATAGTGGAAGAACTGGCTGTTACGCCCGAACCACCAGAGCGCCGCCCCACTGCCGAGCAGTATCCAGAGCAGCCAGGTGTTGGCCAGAAATTGGGTCATCGTTCACTACCTGAAACTGGGTTTTCACTTCCTGCGCCTTGGCACAGGCTCACTGCATTTTGTGCAGCGCCCGCAGCGAATCGGGCGTTGCACAAAATGCAGTACGCGGGCTCGCGCCCGCGTACTGTCCTGCGCTTACTTGCTCAGGAACCACTGCTTGGGCTGGTACGGATAGTCCCAGTAGTAGTCGGCTGAAGCGGTCTTCTGCACGTTGAAGTTGTGCAGTTTGTTGTTGAAGTAGATCGGTGCCACCGCCTTCACGGTACCGATGATGAACAGGTCATCGACGGTACGCTTGGCGATCTCCAGCCCCACCTCGGCAGACTCCTGGCTACCCAGCTGCAGACTGCCGAACTTCGCCGCCAGCTTCTGCATCTCGTAGACGGTCTGCGGCGGCTTGATCCCCTCCTTGCCGTCGGTGCTCAGGTACTGGGACCAGCCCATACCGGTGCGCAGCTCGAAGAAGGTGCCATAGGGCGGTTGCAGCCAGGCGGCGTCGTTGGCCAGCGTGAACTGGGGCCGCCCCATGATCCACACCAGGACATCCAGATCGTTGGCGGTCTGCGAGTTGCGGTACTCGTCGCTGGTAACCTCTTTGATCGTGGTCTTCACGCCGACGTCGCTCCAGTTGGCGGCGACAATCTCGGCCACCTTGGTGGCCACACCCTGGGTGGTGTACTGGATGTTCAGTTCGAACTTCTTGCCGGAGGGCAGATCGCGCAGACCATCACCATCCTTGTCGACGACACCGGCCTTATCCAGCAGCTCGGCGGCCTGCTTGACGTCGAATGCGGTCCACGCGGTTTTCACCTCATCGGTCACGAACGGCGCGGTATCGGCATCGAACGCGGTGTACTGCATCGTCTTGCCGAGACCGAAGTAAGCCACTTCGTTGATCTGGTCGCGGTTCATCGCCACCGACATGGCGCGACGGAAGTTCACGTCGTTGAACACCGCACGCTTCTCCTCATCCTTGTCGGTGAGGTTGAAGGCGAAGGAGGTCATCCCCACGGTGGGGCGCAGTGCGACGCTGTAGCCGCCCTTGTCCTTGTTCTCCAGCAGCACCGGAGCGGTCGGCAGGTTCAGCGCCTGGGTCTTGTAGTCGATCTCGCCGGCGATCAGCTTGGCGGTCTGGATATCCTCGTCGCCGATGTAGATCTCCTTGATCTCGTTGATGTAGGGCAGCTGCTGGCCGGCGGTATCGACCTGGAAGAAGTAGGGGTTGGCCACCAGGCGGCGCCCTTCCAGCGTATCCTCGACGACGATGAACGACTCCAGCGTCGGCGCGGTGGCGGTGAAACCGGCCTCAACCAGCTGCTTCGCCTTCTCGGCATCCTTCAGCAGCGGGGTCGGGATATCCTTCCAGTCGGACTGGCCGTAGTAGAACTTGACCGCCTCGTAGCCATCCTTGAACCCCAGCGACTGCGCCAGTTTGTCGGCATCCGGGTTCAGTTTGGGGTGGAACTTGCCGATCAGGTGCTTGGGCTGGAACGGCTGGGCGTAGTCGGAGGCGAACATCGTGGTCATGCTCGGCTTCGGCGCATTCAGCGTGAAGCGCACGGTGGTGTCGTCGAGCGCTTCGACCTTCATCGGCTTGCCGTCGGACAGGAAACGATCCTTCGGCTTTTCGATCACGTTCGGATCGAGCACCAGGTTGTCATACCAGAACACGATATCGGCGGCGGTGAACGGTGCACCGTCGGACCACTTGTGCCCCTGGCGCAGCTTGACGGTCAGCACCGTGTAATCGTCGTTCCACTGCCAGGACTTGGCCACGTTGGGGACCACGGTGCTGAGGTCGTCGCTGAAGCGCATCAGGTTGACGTGACGCACGGAAAGCAGGTCGGAGGTGCCGGATTCGGTCGCCTTGGAGATGCCGTCCAGCACGCCGCCGTACTGGCCCACCGTCTCGTAGGGGACCACTACCAGCGGTTCTGCGGGCAGACGCTCGGCCAGCGGCGCCAGTTTCGGGTTGCCGGCGATGCGGCCGTTCAGCTCCGCCAGGGCCGGGTTGTCGCTGAAGCTCAGCGTGCAGCCGTTGGCCTGTTCGAACTCAGCTTTCTCGAACAGATGGGGGTACTGGCCGCCGGCATCCGGTCCGGCAACGGACGGACAGGCCGCCAAGGTCTGGCCTGAAATCAGTGCAGCCATGCCTGCTGCAACGCTTAGCGCGAGTATCTGCCTGGTCATGCTTGTTTCCTGTCTTAGCTCTGATAAAAGGGTTCGGTTCAAAAGACGCGGTTACACATCGGTCAGCAAAACGCCGGGGGTACAGGGGTTGCGGCCATCGCTGCAGCCAGTTCGGCCACGCCCCTCCCGGTTGTCCATCTCAGTCGCCTCTGCCCGCGACCAGCGCAACAGCGGCCAGTCACGCGCCTGCGCCACCCGCGCCAGCTGCGCATCCGGGTTGGTGGCAAAGGGAAAATCGACCCGCTCCAGCAGCGCCAGGTCGTTGATCGAATCGCTGTAGAAGTGCGCACCGGCCAGGCTCAGCTGCTGCTGTTCCAGCCACTGCAGCAGGCGCTCCACCTTGCCCTCGCGAAAGGTCGGCACACCGGCGATGCGGCCGTCGAAGCAGCCGTTGGCGTCGACCACGAGCTCGATCGCCAGCACCTCGTTGATCCCCAGCGCCTGGCCCACCGCGCGGACGATGAACGCCGG
>QKGH01000237.1 GCA_003250495.1 Marinobacterium sp. | reverse complement strand
CCCGATTGTCCAGCCCCAGTTGCCAGATCTGCTGGTCGCTGTCATTGACAAAGCAGGCGATATCGCCGGCCAGGCACCAGGCGCCGCCGCCATATTCGTGCACCCGGCTGCGTACGCTGAAGCTCTCCGGCAACAGTGGCTGCGCCTGACCGGCATCAAAACAACACAGCTGGTTGCGCCCGCTCTCCGGCCGGTAACGCACGCCGTAGACCACACCCCGGTGCAGCCGCAGCGCGGCATACTCCTGCTGCGCCCGCACCGCCGCGGCGGCACTGAGCGGCGTGTCAGCCGCGGGCAATGACGTGGACGGATGCGGGGGATGTTTGAGACGAGTCACGCGAATAACCACGCGAGTTGCGCTCGTTACGCGCCAGCAGTTTGCCGCCGCAACCAAGCTGACCGCTCTGCTGCTCTGCCGCGTAGGCAATTTCGGCCTGTTCCCGCGCCACCAGAATGCGCTCGTGGTGCGCGGATTTGCTGCACACCGGATCGGTGGCGTGCATATCGCCGGTCATCATATAGGCCTGGCAGCGACAACCGCCGAGATCCTTCGGCTTCTCGTCGCAGGAGCGGCAGGGCTCCTGCATCCAGTCGTCGCCGCGGAAATGGTTGAAGCCGAAGGAGTCGTTCCAGATCGAGGCGATCGACTGCTGCTTCACGTTGGGGAACTCGATCGGCAGCATCCGCGCGCTGTGACAGGGCAAGGCCGTGCCGTCCGGGGTCACGGTCAGGAAGATCTCGCCCCAGCCGTTCATGCACTTCTTCGGTCGCTCTTCATAGTAGTCGGGGGTGACGAAGATCAGCCGGATCGGGTTGCCCGCCGCCGCGAGCCTGGCACGGTACTCGTTGGTGATCCGCTCGGCACGCTCCAGCTGCTCGCGGGTCGGCAGCAAGGCGTCGCGGTTCTCGTAGGCCCAGCCGTAGTACTGGCAGGTCGCCAGCTCGACGTAGTCGGCCTCCAGCTCCACGCACAGTTCGATGATACGATCGATACGGTCGATATTGTGGCGGTGGGTGACGAAGTTCAGCACCATCGGGTAACCCTGCGCTTTCACTTCCCGCGCCATCGCCAGTTTCTGCCGGAACGCCTTTTCCGACCCCGCCAGCATATTGTTGACCTCCTCGTCGGAGGCCTGGAAGCTGATCTGGATATGATCCAGCCCCGCTTCCCGGAACGCCGCGATGCGTGCCGCATTAAGGCCGATACCGGAGGTGATCAGGTTGGTGTAGTAGCCGAGCCGGCGCGCCTCGGCGATCAACAGCTCCAGATCCCGCCGCACCAGCGGTTCACCGCCGGAGAAGCCAAGCTGGGCCGCTCCCAGCTCGCGCGCCTGGCGGAACACCTCGACCCACTGCGCCGTGCTCAGCTCCTCGCCATGACTGGCGAAGTCGAGCGGATTGCTGCAGTAGGGACACTGCAGCGGGCACTTGTAGGTCAGCTCCGCCAACAGCCACAACGGCTGACCATGGACGGGCGCAGTTGTAGCAGGCACCGATGTATCAGGCGAGGTCTCAGGTTTAGTTGCCTCTGACGTAGTTGATCCAGTTCTGTTCACGGGCCACCTCCAGGAATTCGAGGACATCGGCGCTCAGATCACCGGCATCGGGAAACTTGCGCTGCAGCTCGGCACTGATCTGCGCCACGCTGCGCTCGCCATCGACCAGCGCCAGGATCTCGCCGGCACTGGCGTTGAGCTTGACCATCCCCTCCGGGTAGAGCAGCACATGACACTGCTGCGCCGGCTCCCACTGGAAGCGGAACAGGTTACCCAGTCGCGGCGTCATGCCCCGCCCCTTGCTTGACGTACTCATCGGAACAGCCCCCGGTGATAGACCTTGTCCCGCGTCACCGTGTGGTACGGCGGACGCTCCAGCTCATAGGCCAGGGACATCGCATCGAGCATGCTCCACAGCACATCGAGTTTGAACTGCAGAATCTCCAGCATCCGCTCCTGCTGGGCGCGGGTCGTGTAGTGGTCGAGGGTGATCTGCAGACCATGCTGCACGTCACGGCGCGCCTCGCTGAGGCGGTTGCGGAAGTACTGGTAGCCCTCCGGTTTGATCCAGGGGTAGTGGCTGGGCCAGGCATCGAGACGCGACTGGTGGATGTGCGGCGCGAACAGCTCGGTCAGCGAGGAGCTGGCGGCCTCCTCCCAGCTCGCGCGGCGGGCGAAATTGACGTAGGCGTCGACGGCGAAACGCACCCCGGGCAGGACATGCTCCTGCGACAGGATCTCGTCGCGGCTCAGGCCCACCGCCTCGCCCAGGCGCAGCCAGGCTTCGATGCCGCCCTCGGCACCGTCGTAACCGTCATGGTCGAGGATACGCTGCAGCCACTGCCGGCGCACGTCGCGGTCGGGACAGTTGGCGAGGATCGCGGCATCCTTGAGCGGGATATTGATCTGGTAGTAGAAGCGGTTCGCCACCCAGCCGCGGATCTGCTCCGGCGTGGACAGTCCCGCATACATCGCCACATGATAGGGGTGATGGATATGGTAGAGGTCGCCCTTGGCGCGCAACGCCTGTTCGAACGCCTCCCGGCTCATCGGCTCCAATACACTGCTCATACGACGCTCCTACAGTTCCAGGCTCATCCCATCCTCGGCGACCTCGATGCCGTGGGCGGTCAGTTGCGCCCGCTCGGCCGAGTCCTCAACCAGGATGGGATTGGTGTTATTTATATGAATCAGAATCTTGCGCGGCTTTTCTAAGGTATCGAGGAACGCGATCATCCCGGTCTCGCCGGACTGCGGCAGATGCCCCATATGCACGCCGAGCTTGTCGCCGACGCCGGCGCGGATCAGCTCATCCTCCTGCCACAGGGTACCGTCCACCAGCAGGCAGTCGGCTTCCGCCATCATGCCGGGCAGGTGCGCCTCGATGCGGCCGAGACCCGGGGCGTAGAACAGCGAGCGCCCGCTCTCCAGATCGCGGATCAGCACGCCGATGTTGTCACCGGGATGGGGATCGTTGCGGTGCGGCGAGTATGGCGGCGCGCTGGAGATCAGCGGCACGGCGATAAACTCCAGCGTCGGCGCGCAGGGGATGGTGAAGCGGTTGACCGGCTGATCCACCGTTATCCGCTGCCGCACCAGGCCACCATTCCAGTGCTCCAGCATGTTGAACAGCGGAAAGCCGCTGGTCAGGTCCTGGTACACCATGTCGGTGCACCACACCGGGTGCGGGCAGCCTTCGCGCAGCATCAGCAGGCCGGTGGTGTGATCGATCTGGCTGTCCATCAGCACGATGGCGCCGATAGCGGTATCGCGCTTGGCGCGGGCCGGCTGCATCGGTGCGAAATCGGCCAGCTGGGCACGAATGTCGGGCGAGGCGTTGAACAGCACCCAGTCCACTCCGTTGCCGCTGACCGCGATGGAGGATTGGGTACGCGCTTTCGCGTTGAGGGTGCCGTTGCGCAGTCCGGAACAGTTGTCGCAATTGCAGTTCCACTGCGGGAAACCTCCGCCAGCCGCGGAGCCGAGAATCTGAACTTTCATTGTTATTATCTGCCCAGAACGTTGTGCGACCTGACGGTCGTATGGATCGGGAAACCCGAGGGTGGTAGCGCCGGCAGCCGATCAGCCGCAGGCGCCCCGTTTGGATCGCTTAGCGGTTGGCGAAGTACATGGTGACTTCAAAGCCGATACGCAGGTCGGTAAATGCCGGTTTAGTCCACATGGGGGTCATTCCTCTATTGTTATTGGATGGGTTGACTGCCCCTTGATCATAGGAGCCCCCCAACGGGGCTAACATGGTACTTTGGAACGAAAAAACCGCCCCGCCATACCACTCTTTAGACCTACGCCGGGTCTCCCGGCTCACGCCCTCTCAGGGGTAAAACATGGCGGCAAAAAAAAGGCTCCCCATGGGGAGCCGACGACGTGCTTGCTTTCAAGGTGGGGGCGGCTTCGGGGTGCGAAGCCATTAGCAAGGACACTCAACAGTGCACATCCCTGTGCGGCACAACGGTCAGAAAAAACCCTGTTTACAACCCGATTAGAAGAAGCCCAGCGGATCGGTGCTGTAGCTGACCAGCAGGTTCTTGGTCTGCTGATAGTGATCCAGCATCATCTTGTGGGTTTCGCGGCCGACACCGGACTTCTTGTAGCCACCGAAGGCAGCATGTGCCGGGTAGGCGTGGTAGCAGTTAGTCCAGACGCGACCGGCCTGAATACCGCGACCCATGCGGTAAGCGCGGTTCATGTCGCGGGACCAGACGCCGGCGCCCAGACCGAACTCGGTGTCGTTGGCGATCGCCAGCGCTTCCGCTTCGTCTTTGAAGGTGGTTACCGCAACGACCGGTCCGAAGATCTCCTCCTGGAACACGCGCATGTTGTTGCTGCCCTTCAGCAGGGTCGGCTGGATGTAGAAGCCGGAGTTCAGCTTGTCGCCGAGCTGCTCGGCGGCACCACCGATCAGGCACTCCGCGCCTTCGTTGCGACCGATCTCCAGGTAACCGAGGATCTTGTCGTACTGTTCCTGGGACGCCTGGGCACCGACCATGGTGTCGGTATCGAGCGGGTTGCCACGCTTGATCTGCGCGGTACGCTCGATCACCTTGGCGATGAACTCGTCATAGATGTTCTCCTGCACCAGCAGGCGCGACGGACAGGTGCACACTTCGCCCTGGTTGAAGAACGCCAGCACGGTACCCTCGACACACTTGCTCAGGAAGCTGTCTTCATGGTTCATGACGTCGTCGAAGTAGATGTTCGGCGACTTGCCGCCCAGCTCGACGGTGGACGGGATGATGTTCTCGGCGGCGCACTTCAGGATGTGGGAGCCGACCGGCGTAGAACCGGTGAAGGCGATCTTGGCGATGCGCTTGCTGGTCGCCAGCGCCTGGCCCGCCTCGGCACCGTAGCCGTTGACCACGTTCAGCACGCCCGGCGGCAGCAGGTCGCCGATCACCTCCATCAGCACCAGGATCGACGCCGGGGTCTGCTCGGCCGGCTTCAGCACGACACAGTTACCGGCGGCCAGTGCCGGCGCCAGTTTCCACGCTGCCATCAGCAGCGGGAAGTTCCACGGGATGATCTGACCGACCACGCCCAGCGGTTCGTGGAAGTGGTAGGCGACGGTGTGCTCATCGATCTCGCCGATGGAGCCTTCCTGTGCCCGCACGCAGCCGGCGAAGTAGCGGAAGTGGTCGGCAGACAGCGGCACGTCGGCAGCCAGGGTTTCGCGTACGGCCTTACCGTTGTCCCAGGTTTCGGCGACAGCCAGCTTCTCCAGGTTCGCGTCGATACGGTCGGCGATCTTCAGCAGGATGTTGGAGCGTTCGGTGACGGAGGTACGGCCCCAGGCGTCTTTAGCCTTGTGCGCGGCATCCAGCGCCAGATCGATATCTTCGGCGGTCGAACGCGGGATCTCGCAGATCGCTTCGCCGGTGCAGGGCGTGATGTTGGTGAAGTACTGGCCCTTGACCGGCTCGACCCAGTTACCGCCAATATAGTTGCCGTAGCGCGGCTTGAAAGATACAACTGAACCTTCTGTTCCCGGCTGTGCGTAGATCATTGTCGTTAGCCTCTTTGTTGTTATGTCCAAACGTCTGACCCAGACAGGATAGACGCTTTTCTCAATTCGACAGTGACATCCTAGTCAACCGGGCACCAGCGCCGGTATGGTTCCATGGCAGCGAAAAACCGGTACTTTGGTACTAGAGTCGCAAGCCTGCCGGGCGCCCGTCTAACAGCCCTGTGCCGAAGCGGCACTCGGGTGCGGCTATCGCACAGATGTCCGAGCACTCGGCTCGGGTACGCGATATACTGCGGCCCAAGGGTCTGCCCATGCCAGTTGCACGGGCCCACCATCGAACATGCAATCAGTGAAGGATTTCCCATGCCTCTTCTGGACAGTTTCCGCGTCGACCACACCCGCATGCACGCACCGGCCGTACGCGTGGCGAAAAAGATGAACACCCCCAAGGGGGATGCGATCACCGTCTTCGACCTGCGCTTCTGCCTGCCGAACCAGGAGATCCTGTCGGAGAAAGGGATCCATACCCTCGAACACCTGTTCGCCGGCTTCATGCGCGACCACCTCAACAGCGGCAGCGTCGAGATCATCGACATCTCGCCGATGGGCTGCCGTACCGGTTTCTACATGAGCCTGATCGGCACGCCGAGCGAAGCCGACGTGGCCGGCGCCTGGCGCGCGGCGATGGAGGACGTATTGCAGGTGAATAGCGAAGGCGATATTCCGGAGCTGAACGTCTACCAGTGCGGCACCTACACCATGCACTCACTGGAGGAGGCGAAAGCGATCGCCCGCAACATCCTCGCGCGCGGTATCAGCGTCAACAGCAACACCGAGCTGACCCTGAGCGACGAGTTTCTGGCCGACCACGGCTGATCGCCCGTGTAAGCAAAGGGGCCGGCGCAATGCCGGCCCCTCGATCCCCGCTCTAAACCTCTCCCTGCCTGGGTATCGCCATCACCTGACGCCTTAGTACAACTGCTCGCACTGTTGTCCCGCCGCCGGATCCCAGTGGCAGATACGCGTGGTGCGAAAGCGCAGATCGACGAACAGCTCGCAGTAATAATCGTCGTTGCGCCAACCCAGGCGGACGCTGGTGTCGCTGGAGGAGTGCAGCTCGAACTCGCCGTCGAACGCCGGGTAGTGGCTGCGGAACCGCATCAGCGCCAGCAGACGTTGTACCACCGGCCGTTGCACCCTGGCCGCCACCTCCTCCAGCGCGAAGTAATGGCGATTGATGCCGCGGGCATCGCCGCTGTGCTGCAGTAGCTCCAGGTCGTTCTCGCCGGCCAGCCAGCCGACGTAGTAGACCTGCGGGATACCCGGGGTGAAAAACTGGATCGCCCGCGCCGCGATATAGGCATCGTCCTGGCGCTGCAACGCGTCGTAGAAGGTACAGGTCAGCTGGTAGATCGCGCCGACACTGTGCACGTTGGCCGCCGAACCCCGCAGGATGGGATCGCCGCTACGGGCGTCGATATTGTCGATCAGCGCCTTGATCTCGCTCTCCGGCAACAGCCCCTCTACATCGGGAATACAGATGCCGTCGTGGCTATCCAGCACCGTGACCTGGTTGCGCGGGCACATCCGCAGCCACTGTTTCAGGTAGCGGCTGTTGGCGTCGAGCAGCGCGTGCAGCACCAGCGGCGGCAGCGCGAAGCCATAGGGATGCATGCCGCGCCGACCGATCTCGTACTGATAGCTGATATGGTCGTGCACCTCCGGCAGCAGCTCGACGCCGTGCGCGGTCGCCACCCCTTGCACCCAGGCCAGTTCGTGATAGATATCCGGCTCCACCATGAAGCAGCGGGTCCCGATACGTTTGCTGATGTAGCCGAACGCATCGAGCCGGAACAGCTTCACCCCCTGCTCGGCAAGGAACGCAATATAGTCGGCGATCAGGCGGTGCGTCGCCGGCGCCTCGAAGTTTAGGTCGATCTGATGTTCGGTGAAGGTGCACCAGACCCGCCCCTGACCGCCGTTGGCGAACTGCACCTCGCGGAACGGTTCCTTCTCCTTGCGGATATGGATACGTGCCAGATCGTCGTGGCTGATCTCCCCCATCCGCTCGACATGGACGAACAGCTCGGCACTGGGCGAGTCGTAACCCTGGGCGATGAAATCGCGGAACTGCGGCGACTGGTCGGAGATATGGTTCAGGATCAGGTCGACGCACAGGTCGTAACGCGCCGCGATACGGCGAATATCCCGCCAGCTGCCAAAGCGCGGATCGACCTCCTTATGCGTCAGCGGCGCAAACCCGGCATCGGCGTTGGAGGGATAGAACGGCAGCAGGTGCACGCCGCCGATCGCATCGCCCAGGTGGCACTCCAGCACCTCGGCCAGATCGGTCAGATTCTGCCCCATCCGATCCGGATAGCAGATCAGCTGAACGGCGTTACGCAACGCCATAACCCCTCCCGTAATGCTCTCCCATCCGTACCGCTCTCACATGCAGTCCCGCTGCGGCGTCTCCAACAGCCCTCTACTAACCTTAAAGCAACGCTCCCGGCAATGACAAATCGGGCCCAAAGAGGTATTCCGGTCCGCGTTGCCATCGGGCAGCATGCTGAAAACAATAACCGGGACACTCAGGTGACGACCGCACGTCTGCTCATGCTCACGACCCTGGCGATGATCGCCTTCGCCGGCAACTCCCTCCTGTGTCGCCTCGCGCTGCGCGAAACCGCCATCGATGCCGCCAGCTTCACCGCCCTGCGCCTGATCAGCGGCGCCCTGGTGCTGTGGCTGCTGCTGTCGCTGCGCGGCACCTCCGCCCGCCATCAGGGCAGCTGGCCCTCGGCGCTGGCACTGTTCGCCTACGCCGCCCTGTTCTCCTACGCCTATCTGGAGCTGGCCGCCGGCACCGGGGCCCTGATCCTGTTTGGTGCGGTGCAGGGAACGATGATCGGCTACGGTCTGCTGCAGGGGGAGCGGTTGCGAGCACTGCAATGGCTTGGCCTCGCACTGGCGCTGGGCGGGCTGGTCGGGCTGGTGTTGCCGGGGCTCAGTGCGCCGCCGCTGCTGGCGGCGACGCTGATGGCCTGCGCCGGCATCGCCTGGGGCGTCTACTCGATCCGCGGCAGGGGCAAGGCCCATCCGGCCCTGGCCAGCGCCGGTAACTTCCTGCTGACGCTGCCGTTGGCACTGGCGCTGGCATTGCTGGCGGCGCTGGGCCCTGGCTTGAGCATCGATCCGGCCGGACTCGGTTACGCCCTCGCCTCCGGCGGGCTGGCGTCCGCCGTCGGTTATCTGATCTGGTACTCGGTGTTGCCCCATCTCAGCGCCACCAATGCGGCGACCGTCCAGCTCAGCGCGCCGGTGATCGCCGCACTGGGCGGGGTCCTGCTGCTGTCGGAAGCGCTGAGCCTGCGTCTGCTGCTGGCCTCTGTCGCCATCCTCGGCGGTATTGCACTGGTGATCCGCCAGCGCCGTCCGGCCTGACCGCCTGCGCCAGGGAGCGCAGCGCTACTGCGGACGGATACGCAGGATGCGGCCGCTGTCGGTGGAGAGGTAGAGCCAGCCCTGCGGGTCCTGTGCCAACGCGCGGATCCGCTCGTTCAGTTCGCCCAGCAAACGCTCCTCGGCCACGGCGGTTTCGCCGTCGAGTACGATGCGGTTCAGATGGGTTAGCGCCAGCGCGCCGGCAAACAGATTCCCCTGCCAACCCGGGAAGGCGGCGCCGGTATAGAGCAGCAGGCTGCCCGGCGCGATCGATGGAATATACACCTTGGTCGGCGCCTCCATCCCCTCCCGCTCGGTGCCCTCGCCGACGGCGATCGGTCCCCAGTACTCCTTGCCGTAGGAGAGCACGGGCCAGCCGTAGTTACCGCCGCGGCGGATCAGGTTCAGCTCATCGCCGCCGCGCGGCCCATGTTCGATCTCCCACAGGCGGCCATGCTGCGCATCCCAGGCCAGCCCCTGGGGATTACGGTGACCGTAGCTCCAGATCTCCGGCCGGATGCCGGACTGGCCGACAAAGGGGTTATCGGCGGGCACCTGCCCGTCGATATCGAGGCGCAGCAGGCTGCCGGCATGGTTGCTCCGATCCTGGCCATTGGGACGTTCGCCGCGATCGCCGACGCCGAAAAACAACCGGCCCTGGCCGTCGAACTGGATGCGGCTACCGAAATGGCGGTCGGTCCCGGTCGCCGAATCGGTCACCAGCAGCACCTGCCAGTCGCGCAGACGATCGCCCTCCAGCCGGGCCCGGGCCAGCGTCGTCACACCGCGGTTATCGCTCTCCGCAAGCGCTTTGACATAGGTGAAATAGAGCCAGTCCCCGGCGCGATACCCGGGCGGCACCGCCACATCGAGCAGGCCACCCTGACCGCGCACCCGCACCTTGGGGACGCCGGCAATGGGCGTCAGCCAGCCGCTCTCGGGATCCAACCGCTGCACCCGCCCCTGACGCTCGGTCAGCAATAGACTGCCGTCATCCAGCAACACCAGCCCCCAGGGCACTCCCAGGCCGGCGGCGACCTGTTCGACCCGATAGCGCATCCCGGCGCTCTCGCCACGTAGCAGCAGCTCGGCGCCGTGGGCCGCGTTAGCCAGTAGCAGCAGACACACCAGCAGGAGGTGCCATCCGTTCCTCTTGTTCATGCCACACCCCCTTGCCGATTGTTGAGCGCCCTCAACGCCGCCAGCGCAACGCCGACCTCCCCAAGGTTAGCAGACCGCCGGAGAACACCAGCATCATACCGATGACAGTGACCAGCGCTACGGTCTCGTCCCACAGCCACCAGCCGATCAGTGCCGCCAGCACCACCGAGCTGTAGGTGAACGGCCCCAGCTGCGCTGCCGGCACCAAACCGTAGGCGCGGGTAAACAGCAGTTGTGCCAGGGTCGAGGTTGCCCCCAACCCCAGCAGCCAGATCAGTTCGACCGGCCCCGGGGTCACCCAGTGCAGGTAGGCCGGGATAGCCGAGAACAGCGTGCCGAACAGGGAAAAGTAGAACACGATGCGCTTCGATGGCTCGGTCCGATGCATGCGCCGTACCGTCACCTTGGCGGTGGCGCCCAACGCAGCGCCGCAGAGGCCGACCAGTACCGCCCAATTGAACTGCCCCTGCTGCGGATTCAGTATCAGTGCGACGCCGGCGAACCCCACCAGCAGCGCCCATTTGACGCGTCGTGGGACCGCCTCGCCCAGCCACCAATAGGCGATCAGCGGCATGAAGAAGGGCGCGGTCTGTTTCAGCAGCGCCGCCTGCGCCATCGGCAGCGAGGCCCAGGAGTAGTACAGGCAGGCCATGGAACTGACCCCGACCAGCGCCCGCAGCAGATGCAGGTGGATGTTACGGGTGGCCAGTTGCCGCGCCGCGCGCAGCAGCAACGGCAGCATCAACATCAGCCCCAGCAGGTTGCGCATGAACACGATCATCGGTGTCGGTAGCGTGTCGCTGATCTGGCGGATGATCAGGCCGCTGGATACCAGCATCGACTCCGACAGCAGGATCAACAGCGCGCCGGTGACCAGCACGTTGGCGGCGGGACCCTGCTGCGCGGCGGAGGCGACCTTGGCGGCCGGGGCGGTTACAGGATTGGGCACGGGAGTCTCCACAAACGGCACAGCCCCGCCTAGGCGGGGCTGTCTGAGTTAACCGCTCCATGTTACCAGAGCGGGTCCGGAGGCTGAAATCAGATCTCCAGGCGTTCAAACCCGGCGGGCAGTTCCACCGCCGCTTTGCTGCTGGTCACCACGGCCGTACTGGCATGCTCCGGCACCAGGTAGGTCTGCGCCACACGTTTCAGGTCGGCGGCGCTGACCTGCAGGATCTGGCTACGGAAGCGCTGGCGCTGCTCCGGCGTGCGTCCGAACAGGCTGGCATGGTAGGTCTGTTTCGCCTCCCCGGCCGGAGAGCCGGGCTTGTCGATGGAGCTGACCACGCCGAGGATCGCCTCCTCCAGCTTCTTCGGTTCCAGCTCCGACGCCTTCAGCCAGGCGGTCGCGGCATCGAAATCCTCCAGCGTGCCGCTGATGCGGGGGTCACGATAGGAGAAGAAGCGGAACACCGCATCGCCGCTGTCCTGCGAAGCGCCGGAGCCATAGGCACCGCCCTGCTCGCGAATCGCGCGGTGCAGATAGTTGTTGCGCAGGAACTCGCCCAGGACGGTCAACGCGGCCGCATCCGGATGATCGACGGTTACGGTCGGGTAGGCCCTGGCGCAGAAGTTGACCTGAGTACTGGTCAGCCACGCCTGCTGTACCGCACGCCGGGTGGCCGGCAGACTGAAGGGGGTGAAATCATCGGCTACCGGCACCGCGCCCCAGCGGCTCTGCAAACCGTTGGCCAGGGCATCGCGGTACTCCTCCTCGCCCACCAGCAGGAAGCGGCGCGGGGCATCGATAAAGCGCCGGTGCAGCGCCGCCAGACTCTCCGACAGCTGTTGCAGACCGGAGGCACTGTCGAGCGCCTTGTCCAGCGCCTTCAGCCGGCGTACCCCTTCCAGGCCGCGCGAGCTGTGCGCCAGCATCGAGGCCGGCGCGAAACCGGCGCAGGCGGCCAGCATCGCCAGACTATGGCCCTGCCCGGTGATCGACTGCTCGCGGCGGCTCCGCATCTGCGCCACGATTTCACGCAGGCGCTTCTGTTCGTCGAACCGCGCGTGCAGCAAGGTATCCAGTAACAGCTCGCCCAGCGCATCGCGATTGACCGCCAGCGCCTTGCCCGACAGCACCAGGTAACCGGAGATCTTCTGTTCGTTGTCGGTGTCGCCCCGTACCGAGGTATAGGCGGAGAGTCCACCGGTCACCTGGCTCTGATAGGCCTGGTTGGCGCGGTAGTCGCGCTCCCCGCAGCCCAGTTCGGTAAGGCAGTGGCTGTACAGCGGCAGCAGCGCCTGCTCCGGCTCCGACAGCGCCGGCAGATCGACGATCACCTGCTGATAGCTCAGACCGTTGGTCCCGGCCGAGAACCAGGTCCCGGCCAGCGTCGATAGCGGCAGCTGCTCGGCGTGCGGGAAGTGCAGCTGGGTCGGCACATCCTCCAGCGTCACCGTCGGCAGGATCGATTCATCGTCCTGCTGCAGCTGACGCTGTTCGAGCTGTTCGGCCAGCGCGATGACCTGCTGCTTTTCGTCGCCGCTCATCTGCGCCTTCATCTCCGCCAGCCGCGCCGCCTCGGCCGCATCGCGGCGCAGCGCCAGGTCGGCATCCGGACGCAGCGTCAGGCGGACGCGGTGCGGATTGTCGAGCAGCCAGCGCCGGATCAGCGACGGGATATAGTTGGGCTCACGAATCATCTCGCGCAACTTTTCCAGCGCCGGATCGACATTCAGCGCCGCCACCGGGTCGCCGCGATGGATACCGGCCGACAGCGCCGCCAGGATCAGCTGCAACCCGAACGGGTAACCGTCGCCGGTGATCTCGCGCTGGCTCAGCTCCAGCTGATGCAGCTGCGCTTCGACCATCTCCTGCGGGATACCGTCACGCTCGATCTGGGCGAGGGTATCGAGTACCAACTGTTCGAAGGCCGCCGCCTGCTCCGGGTCGCTCCCCTCGAGGCCGCACATGAAGGTCATCTCACGGTTCGAATCCTCCAGGCCGCACAGCGGCGACGGCGCGGAACCGAGGTCGCTGGATTCCAGCGCCGCCCGCAGCGGCGAGCTGGAGTTATCGAGCAGCACCCGCGACAGCAGGTGCGCCTGCATCAACTCGTCCAGGTCGATCGAGCGCGACAGCAGCCAGCCCATGACGTGGTGGGTCTTGCCCTCCAGCTCCTCCTGCTCCAGCGCGTAGGCCTCCTCGACCCGCAGCGGCGCAAAGTAGCGCTTCTCATCGCTCACGGTGATCTCGTCATCGTTGCGTTCAAAGCGCGACAGCGCCTGCTCTTCGAACCGCTGCTGCAGCTCCTCGGCGCTGAGGTTGCCGAAGGTCATGAACACCGCGTTGCTGGGATGGTAGTGGCTGCGGTAGAACGCCAGCAGTTGCTCGTAGCTGAGATCGGGGATACAGCTCGGCTCGCCGCCGCTGTTGTGGTGATAGGTGGTGGTCGGGAACAGGTATTTGGTCAGCGTCTGCCACAGCGTCGACACCGGCGAGCTCATCGCCCCCTTCATCTCGTTGAACACGACCCCCTTGAACACCAGGTCCGATTCGGGATTACCCGTCTCGGCGAATTCGACCCGGTGCCCCTCCTGGGCGAAGTCGAGCGGATCGAGGCGCGAAAAGAAGGTCGCGTCCAGGTACACGTCCAGCAGGTTGAAAAAATCCTTGCGGTTCTGGCTGGCGAAGGGATAGGCGGTCCAGTCGCTGCTGGTGAACGCATTCATGAAGGTGTTCAACGAGCGCCGCGTCATCATGAAGAACGGGTCGCGCACCGGATAGCGTTCGCTTCCGCACAGCGCCGTGTGCTCGAGGATATGCGCCACCCCGGTCGAATCCTCCGGCACGGTACGGAAGGCGACCAGGAACACGTTCTCGTCCCGGTCGGCGGCGATATGGTAATGGCGGGCACCGGTGACGAGGTGCTCGAACTCCTGGACTTCAACGTTTAACGACTGAATCGTTTGAGCACGCAGAAAGCGAAAACTGGGATGGCTGGATACAGGTTGCATAGAACTGAGATCTCTTTGGAATGCGGCCGCGGGGCTGCTTAAGCACAATAAGTCATGATCCCATTGTAACTTTTCGTCAGCCTCATACCAGTGGCGCCAGCGCCCACCGTCCCTTTATTGTCCTGCGGCGGCGGTGGCGCGTGCACGGTTTGTCATATAGCCGCGGTATAACCGGCAACATGCCGCAGCAGACTATTTAGCAAACCGCTTAACAAACTATTTTTTGTGCAGTGCACAAAAATGCTTGACGGCCCGTGCCGGCTTCCTTACAGTGACCCTAAATGCTGCAGTGCAGCACTCAAATAGACCCTAGCGCTAGCAACCGAGGTAACTGCCATGTACGAAGAGATGAAAGACAAGATGAAACCGGTCATGGATATGGCTGAAATCAACAAGAAGACGACTGAGAAGCTGATCGCCCTGCAGTCCCAGTACGTCACCGATTTCGTCAACTCCAGCCTGACTCAGATGAAGACCCTGACCGAAACCAAAGAGCCGAAAGCGGCCCTGGAAGCTCAGGTCAAATATCTGAAAGATGTTGAAACCAAGCTGACCGAAGTTGCCGAAAAAGAGATGGCTGCCCTGTCTGAAGCTAAAACCCTGCTGTCAGATATCGTCGAAAAAAGCCTGAGCGAACTGGCAACCACTCCGTACTTTGCGGACCTGCAGAAGTTCATGAAACCGATGGACCTGAAATCCAAGTCCTGAGTTCCCTGCTATAGCCCAGCTGTACCCAATTGATGGCCGTCCCAAGCGGCCATTTTTTTTAACCCTACTATTTTGCAGTGCACAAAAAAACCGCTTGACAGGCGAATTCGTGCACACTAATGTGGCATCTAATGATGCGCTGCACAATAAACCCGCGACCGAGCAAGCAGAGGACATAGAAATGTACGAAGACATGCTGAAAGAGATGAAAGAGAAGATGGCACCTGTTGTTGAAATGGCTGAAGTCAACAAGAAGACTGCTGAGACCCTGATCTCCCTGCAGTCCGACTACTTCAGCGATTTCGTCAACTCCAGCCTGGCACAGGTCAAGGCCCTGACTGAAGTCAAAGAGCCGAAAGAAGCGCTGGATCTGCAGATCAAGTTCGTCAAAGACCTGGAAGGCAAAATCACCACCGTTGCCGAGAAAGAGGTTGCCGCGCTGACCGAAGCCAAAGATCAGCTGACCGCTATCGTCGAGAAGAGCTTTGCCGAGATGGGCGACCTGTCCAGCTGCTTCGACATGAGCAAGTTCGACATGGGTAAATTCGATCTCTCTGCTTTCGACATGACCAAGTACATGCCCGAAGCGATGAAACCGAAAGCACCGGCTAAGAGCGCTACTCCGCGCAAATCTACTCCCGCCGCTGCTGCTTCCTGATCAGCGCCCGCGCAAGTGAAAAAGGCTGCCTACTGGCAGCCTTTTTTCTATTCAGCTTTCTATTCAGCGCTTGGCCAGCGCCGGCAGGTGAACGCCGTCCCCCTCCAGCCCCATGGCGAATGCCATGACCCGGTCCTTGGCGAAAGACAGATGTCCCGCCAGCCCCAGCCCCAGGTTACGCACGATCTTCAATGCCCTGGAGTCGTTGCTGAACATCCGGTAAAACGCGTCCATGGTCTGCATCATCAGCAGGTTGTGGCGCCGGCGCATGCTTTCATAGCGGCGCAGGACCTCCAGTGACTCGAACGCTTCGCCCTTGCCATGCGCCTCCAGGATGATCTCCGCCAGGGCGGCCGCATCGAGGAAACCGATATTGACCCCCTGCCCTGCTAACGGGTGGATCATATGGGCCGCATCCCCCGCCAGCGCGACCCCCTCGGCGACATAATGCTGGGCATGCTGACGCCGCAACGGGAAGAAGCCGCGCTCCAGCAGGCTGTCGATCTGGCCCAGCCGCGCCGGAAAGGTCGCCGTCAACTCGGCCAGGAACTGCTCGTCGGACAGCGCCATCAAGCGCTGCACGTTGTTGGGCGTGTTGTACCAGACCAGTGACGCATGGGGACCGGACAGCGGCAGGAAGGCCAGCGGCCCGGTCGGCGTGAACTGCTGCCAGGTGATATCCTGCTGGCCGTAGGCCGTCTTCACCGATGCCACCAGCGCATACTGCTCGTAATCCCACTTCACCACCCCGATACCGGCCGCCTCGCGCACCCGGGAATTACCGCCATCCCCGGCCACCAGCAGGCGCCCGATCAGTTCACGGCCATCGTCGAGACGCACCAGGCTGGCGCCGGCGGAGTAATCGATGCCGGCAACGGCGGCGGGACAGATCAGGTCCACGTTATCGAGCTGCTTGACCCGCTCCAGCAAGGCGAGCTGCACGATACGATTCTCGGCGATATGGCCGAGATAGGGATGGTCGATATGGAAGGAGTCGAACTCGGTCGCGGCCCGGTTATCGTTCGCTTCCCACACCCGCATCCGCCGATAGGGACACAGACGCCGCGAACTGATCCCCTCCCAGGCCCCGAGGTGACGCAGGATGTTCTCTGACGCCAGACTCAGCGCCGATACGCGCAGATCGTGGGGCTGTTCCGGCGCAAACGGCTGGGGCGGCTGCTGCTCCAGCAGCGCGACCGACAGATCGCTGTCCGCCAGGGCGCAGGCGATAGCGGAGCCCACCATGCCACCACCGACAATTACAATATCGTATCGCTTATCCATCATTTCGCCTTTCGATAGCTGCGCCGTATAGGCCCGTTGAGTACGACAGTACCGACTTTCGCCGCCCGGAAGTCTGGCGCAGTATAACCGACCGAAGCGTAAAAGCTTTGTGTGAGATCAAACGAGATCCGCTGAATGCAAAAGCCCCGCATCGGCGGGGCTCGTTCGGCGACAACGCGGCGGCTGCCGTTGCAGCACTTACTGCAGGACGGTGATGCCGCCCATGTAGGGGCGCAGCGCCTCCGGAATGGTGATGCTGCCATCCTCGTTCTGGTAGTTCTCCAGCACCGCCACCAGGGTGCGCCCGACCGCCAGCCCGGAGCCGTTCAGCGTGTGCACCAGCTCCGGCTTGCCGGTTTCCGGATTGCGCCAGCGCGCCATCATGCGGCGGGCCTGGAAGTCGACCATGTTGGAGCAGGAGGAGATCTCGCGATACTTCTGCTGTCCCGGCAACCACACCTCGATATCGTAGGTCTTGGCGGCACTGAAGCCCAGATCGCCCCCGCACAGCACCACCACGCGGTAGGGCAGCCCCAGCTTCTGCAGGATCGCCTCGGCATGGCCGGTCAGCGCTTCGAGCGCGTCCCAGGATTTGTCCGGCTCGACGATATGAACCAGCTCGACCTTCTCGAACTGGTGCTGGCGGATCATGCCGCGGGTGTCCCGACCGGAGGCGCCGGCCTCGGAACGGAAACAGGGGGTGTGGCAGGCGTACATCATCGGCAGTTGCGTCGCCTCGACGATCTCGTCGCGCACGATGTTGGTCACCGGCACCTCGGCGGTCGGAATCAGGTAGTATTCGCGATCGCCGAACGGCAACTTGAACAGGTCCTCTTCGAACTTCGGCAGCTGCCCGGTGCCGCGCAGGGAATCCGCGTTGACCATGTAGGGCACGCTGATCTCGCTGTAACCATGCTCGCCGGTATGGGTGTTGAGCATGAACTGGATCAGCGCCCGGTGCAGGCGGGCGATACCGCCGCGCATCACCGCGAAGCGGGAGCCGGTCAGCTTGGCCGCGGTCTCGAAATCGAGTTCGTTGTTGCGCTCGCCCAGCGCCACGTGATCCTGCGGTTCGAAGCTGAACTCGCGCGGGGTGCCCCAGCGGCGCAGCTCCACGTTGTCATCCTCCGATGCGCCTTCCGGGACCGACTCGTGCGGCAGGTTCGGTACGCCCATCAGGATCGCATCCAGTTCCGCCTGCACATCGTTCAACTCGGTTTTTGCCTGATCCAGGCGACTACCCAGGGACGCGACCTCATCCAGCAGCGGCTGGATATCCTCACCGGCGGCTTTCGCCTTGCCTATGCTTTTCGAGCGGGTGTTACGCTCGTTCTGCAGGGCTTCCGTGTCGGTCTGGATCGCTTTGCGCTTGTTGTCCAGCTCGACGAATTGCGCCAGAGGAAACGCGTATCCCTTCTTGTTCAGCAGCTGGGCCACCGCTTCCGGATTAGCCCGCACCAGTTTCGGATCAAGCATGAAAACTTTGTACCTTATATAAAAACCAGATAAAAACCTGTGTCGATGAGCCGGGGCGCCCCGCGCTACTCAGATCAGGCGGGTCAGCCAGAGACCGGCCGAAAGTGCCAGCAGGCATAAAACCAGGCTCAATGATATATAAATCAGCGCCGACATTATATGTCCTTCCTGGATCATCGCGACCGCTTCCAGCGAGAAGGTGGAGAAGGTGGTGAAGGCGCCCATGAAGCCGGTCATCAGCAGCGGACGCATCTCCGGCGACAGCTTGGTGCGCTCCAGGATCAACACGAAGCAGACCCCCATCAGGAAGGAGCCCAGCACATTGACCAGCAGGGTGCCGACCGGCAGCGGGTGCTCGGCATTATTCAGTACCCCACTAACCCAGTAACGTGCCATCGCGCCCACGGCACCGCCGCCGGCGATCAGAATCCACTGTATCACGCCTTGCCTCCCCTACCCTTACCATAGCGCCGGCGCGGGCTCTGCTCGTCCAGCCCGCGCAACCGCTCCATCTTTTCCGTCAGTTTGATCTCCAGCCCTCGCTGCTCGGGCTGGTAGTAGCGGCGCGTCTGAATCTCCTCGGGCAGGTAGACCTCCCCGGCGGCGTAGGCACCCGGCTCGTCGTGGGCGTAGCGATATTCGGCGCCGTAGCCCATCTCCTGCATCAGGTTGGTCGGCGCGTTGCGCAGATGCACCGGCACCTCGTAGCTGGGATCGTTGCGCACATCGCTCAGGCACTGATTGAAGGCCCGGTAAAGCGCATTGCTCTTGGGCGCCAGCGCACAGTATACCGCCGCCTGCGCAATCGCCCGCTCCCCTTCGGCGGGACCGACACGCTCGAACGCATCCCAGGCCGCCAGTGCCACCTGCATCGCCCGCGGATCCGCATTGCCAATATCCTCGGAGGCGATCGCCACCAGGCGCCGCGCCACATACAGCGGATCGCAACCGCCATCGAGCATGCGGCAATACCAGTACAGCGCACCGTCCGGCGACGATCCCCGCACCGACTTGTGGAAGGCCGAGATCTGGTCGTAGAACAGGTCGCCGCCCTTGTCGTAACGACGCCCTCCGGCCTGCAACACCTCGCGCAGCACATCGGCATCGACCCGTTCGCCATCCGCCGCCGGCTGCGCCAGATCGGCGGCGATCTCGAGCAGGTTCAGCGCGCGCCGGGCATCGCCATCGGCGGCCGCCACCAGTTGCTCGAGCACGCCGCTGTCGAACTGCAGACGCCGATTGCCGAGCCCGCGCTCGCCGTCGTGCAGCGCACGCTCCAGCAGCTGGCGCAGATCCGCCGGCTCCAGTGCTCGCAGCAGGTAGACGCGCGCCCGAGACAACAGCGCGTTGTTCAGCTCGAACGAAGGGTTCTCGGTGGTCGCGCCGATGAAGATGACCGTGCCATCCTCGACATAGGGCAGGAAGGCATCCTGCTGGGACTTGTTGAAACGATGCACCTCATCGACGAACAGGATCGTCTTGCGCCCGCTCTGCATCTTCAGCTGGCTGGCCTGATCCACCGCCTGGCGGATATCCTTCACCCCGGCCAGGACCGCCGAGATCGTGACGAAATGGGCATCGACCTGGTGCGCAATCAATCTCGCCAGCGTGGTCTTGCCGACACCGGGCGGCCCCCACAGCACCATCGAGTGCACCACCCCCTGCTGCAGCGCCTGGCGCAGTGGCTTACCGGCCCCGAACAGATGCTGTTGACCGCAATATTCGTCCAGCGTGCGTGGCCGCATTTTGGCAGCCAGCGGTTCGTACCCCTTGGGCCCCTGATCGGCGAACAGATCCTGCATCAGACCCCCGGATCGACGATCAGGTCGACCCCCTCCGGGGGGGTGAAACGGAAGCGGGCCGGATCGATCTGCGGATCCAGCACCAGCCGATCGAGCAGGATCAGCGTGCGCTGGCCCAGGCTGTCCTCCAGCTCCAGCTCGCTCAACTGCTGCTGCGCGAACAGCAGGCGGATACGGCTGAAGCTGTTGTCAGCCGGTTCCAGCGGCACCAGTTGGTAGATCTCGCGACCGGCCCGCGACTCGCTGCGACTGATACTGAACTGCTTGCGCAGCTCGTCGATCCGGCCGTTCAGGATCATCGACGGCGCACTGGCCGACTGGTCCGTGGCCGGCTTGCGCGTCACCTGCTCCAGGTCCGGGTCGTAGATCCAGATATAGCGCCCGTCGCTGACGATACGCTGCGCGAACGGCAACTCCGTGACCCAATCGAAGCGGTCCGGTTTCTCGATCGCGAAATTGCCGCTGCTCTGCTCCTGCTTGGTCCCATCGTCGGACAGCGTGTACTGCTCGAACTGTGCCTCGACGCTATGGTAATTGTTCAGCAACTTGGCCAGGTCCTGGGCCGGACCGGCCTGCACCAGGGTCCCGCACAGGGTTGCGCTTGCCACCACGAGGGCGGAAAAAAAGCCTTTCATCGTCAATCCAACTTCCTCAATAACCGGTTCGCTAATCGCGCGGCGGCGGTGGCGCCAGCACTTCGCGCTGACCGTTGCTGCCCGCCTCGGTGATCACCCCGGCGGCTTCCATCGTTTCGATCATCCGCGCCGCGCGGTTATAGCCGATCTTCAACTTGCGCTGCACCGACGAAATCGAGGCCTTGCGCGACTCGGTCACGAAGGCGACCGCCTCGTCGTACAGCGGATCGGACTCATCGTCGAACAGATTACCGGAGCCACCTGAACCGCCGCTGTCTCCCCCGATATCGCTGAGGATCTCATCGATATAGATCGGCGAGCCCATCTCCTTCCACGCCTCCACGGTGCGGTGCACCTCGTCGTCGCTGACGAAGGCGCCATGCACGCGGTTCGGCACGCTGGTGCCGGCGGGCAGGTAGAGCATATCGCCGTAGCCGAGCAGGTTTTCGGCGCCGGACTGATCGAGGATGGTACGCGAATCGATCTTCGACGAAACCTGGAACGCGATCCGGGTCGGAATGTTGGCCTTGATCAGGCCGGTGATCACATCCACCGACGGCCGCTGCGTGGCGAGGATCAGGTGGATGCCGGCGGCACGGGCTTTCTGCGCGATACGGGCGATCAGCTCCTCCACCTTCTTGCCGACCATCATCATCATATCGGCGAATTCGTCGATCACCACGACGATGTAGGGCAGCGGCTCCAGCAGCGGAGCCGGCTCATCGGCATCGAACCCCTGCTCGGCGGGATTCCACAGCGGATCGCGCAACGGCTCGCCGCGCTCTTCCGCCTGCACCAGCTTGTCGTTGAATCCGGCGATATTGCGCACGCCCATCTTCGCCATCAGGCGGTAACGCCGCTCCATCTCCGCCACACACCAGCGCAGCCCGCCGGCGGCCTCCTTCATGTCGGTGATCACCGGCGTCAGCAGATGCGGAATCCCGTCATAGATGGAGAGCTCCAGCATCTTCGGGTCCACCAGCATCAGGCGCACCTCGTCGGGGGTGGCCTTGAACAGCAGACTCAGCAGCATGGCGTTGACGCCCACCGACTTACCGGAACCGGTGGTACCGGCCACCAACAGGTGCGGCATCTTGGCCAGGTTGGCCACCACCGGGTTACCGGCGATGTCGTTACCGAGCGCCAGCGTCAGCTTAGAGCTGGCCTCCAGATAAGGCTTGGCGTTGAGCACTTCGGACAGCCGCACGGTCTGGCGCGACGCGTTCGGAATCTCGATCCCCACCACCGATTTGCCCGGAATCACCTCCACCACGCGCACGCTGGACACCGCCATCGAACGCGCCAGATCGCGCGCCAGGTTGCTGATCTTGCTGGCTTTGACGCCCGGCGCCGGCTGCAGCTCGAAACGGGTGATGACGGGACCGGGATTGACCTCGACCACCTCGGCGATTACGCCGAAGTCCTTCAGTTTCTCCTCGAGCAGACGCGACATCTGTTCGAGCTCCTCCTCGCTGTAGCCCTGGTCGGTCTGCAGCTCCGGCGGATCGAGCAGCTCCAGCGACGGCAGTTTACGCACCAGCTTGCGCGGCGCGACCGGCTCCGGTTGCCCGTTCTCCTCCACCGGCAGCGGTTTATGCGCCTCGGACAGTGGCACGATGCGCACACTCTTGCGCCCCTCGCCCGCGGCCGGAGCCGGCTCGCCCGGTTCGCGCACGCTCCAGGGCGCTACTTCCGTCACCTCAGCCGGCATCTCGGCCGGCATCTCGACGATCGCCTCGGCAGACTCGAGGGCGGTCAGTAGCGGCGGCTCGTTGAGCGGCGCGACCGTTTCGTCGACACGGGCCTGGGCCGGTGCAGCCTCCACACTGTGCGCGGGGCTCGGCTCGATGGCCGCGCTGGAGAGGGAGATCGGCGGCTCGACTCTGCGCGCTTTAGGTGCGGAGGGGGCGAATCTGGACGCCGGCGACTCGATCGCACCACCTTTTTTCGCTGTATCGGTCGGCGTGGGCGGCCGCTCGGCCTGCCGCCGAGCCGTCGCCCCGGCGGCGCCGATCCTGGCGACCGCCGCCAGCAACACTCCGCCGCTGGCTTCCAACGCCGCGCGCCAGGAAACATCGACATAGAGCGTCATGCCGAACAGCAACAGGGTCCAGTGCAATACCGAACCGCCCACCAGACCGAGCCAGGCCACCGACAGGTCGGACAGCGCCTGCCCCACCAGGCCGCCGGCGGTAAACGGATACTCCAGCTGTTCATTGGAGAGATGCATGGCGGCCAGCGTAGACAGCGCCAGCAGTAGAATCGCCGCACCGGTCGTGCGTACCATCACGAACGGGATCGCATCCAGCAAGCCGGCCGAACGGCGACGCAGGAAACGCAGCGCGGGCCAGATCAGCAGAAAAGGCAGCAGATAGGCGCCGACGCCCAGCAGCGACACGGCGAAGTCGGCGATCCAGGCGCCGGTAACGCCGGCCAGGTTAAACACCTCGCTTTGATAACCCAAATGGGACCAGCCCGGATCCTTGGGGTGGTAACTGAGCACCGCCAGCAACAGAAACAGGTTACAGCCGATAACCAACACCAGCCCCGCCTCTTTGGCGATACGTGCCAACTGCACGCCCAGCGTCAGGGGTGTCTCGATTCGCTTCTCGCTCAAGCTTTTATCCTTAGTGCATCCAACCTACCGCAAAGCACAAAAATACCATATTCGATACCCTCGCGCCGAGCCCGACCATCCGCCGCACTCAATAGACATTAACTACCGTTGCGGTTACATTTTCCGCTTCAGACAACAGACACCGGCTCCCATTCCATCGCTGTGCAACGACGGAGCCGTGCCCTCATAGCGATTTCAACCCAGTTTACGGACGGCCTGTTACCCATGAGCGAAATACAGCACCATCGCCTGATCATTCTCGGCTCCGGCCCTGCCGGGTTCACCGCAGCGGTTTATGCCGCACGCGCCAACCTGAACCCTATCGTCATCACCGGCATGCAGGCCGGTGGTCAGCTGACCACCACCACCGAAGTCGATAACTGGCCGGGCGACGTGGAAGGTGTGCAGGGACCCGAACTGATGCAGCGTATGCAGGCCCATGCCGAACGCTTCAATACCCAGGTGATCTTCGATCACATCAACGAGGCCAAGCTGCAGGAGCGTCCGTTCCGTCTGAAAGGCGATATGGGCGAATACAGCTGCGACGCACTGATCATCGCCACCGGAGCCTCGGCCCAGTACCTGGGTCTGGATTCGGAAGAAGCGTTCAAGGGCAAGGGCGTCAGCGCCTGTGCCACCTGCGACGGCTTCTTCTATCGCGGCCAGAAAGTCGCCGTGATCGGCGGCGGCAACACCGCCGTCGAAGAGGCACTGTACCTGTCCAATATCGCCGCCGAGGTGACCCTGATCCATCGCCGCGATTTCCTGCGCAGCGAGAAGATCCTGCAGGACCAGCTGCTCGAGCGTGCTGAGAGCGGCAACGTGAAGATCCTCTGGAACCACCAGCTCGACGAAGTCCTCGGCGATGCCAGCGGCGTTACCGGCGTGCGCGTCAAGAGCACCACCGACGATTCGACCCAGGAGCTCGACCTGCAGGGCGTGTTCGTCGCCATCGGCCACCGCCCCAATACCGAGCTGTTCGAAGGTCAACTGGAGATGAATAACGGTTACCTGAAGATCCGCTCCGGACTGGAGGGTAACGCGACCGCCACCAACATCGACGGCATCTTCGCGGCGGGTGACGTCTGCGATCACATCTACCGCCAGGCGATCACCTCCGCCGGCTTCGGCTGCATGGCCGCACTGGATGCCGAACGCTATCTGGACGCCCTGGCCAAATAGTCCCAGCCGCGACCAAAGCGTAGTAATGAGTAGTCGAGTACGGAGGGGAGAGGCATGATCCCCTGGCTGTCCCCCTCCAACCTCCAGTTCCCCCCGGTCGAACAAGCGCTGGACGACCCCAATGGTCTGCTGGCGGCCGGCGGCGACCTGAGCCCCGAGCGTATCCTGTTTGCCTATCGGCACGGCATTTTCCCCTGGTTCAACCCCGGCGAGCCCATTCTCTGGTGGAGTCCGAACCCGCGTTGCGTACTCTTTCCCGACCACCTGCACATCTCCCGCTCGCTGCGCAAACGGCTGCGCCAGGAGCCGTTTCGGGTCACCTTCGACACTGCCTTCGAGCGGGTCCTCAGTGCCTGCGCCGCGCCGCGCAGCTACGCCTCGGGCACCTGGATCAGCCCGGCCATCCAACAGGCCTACGGTCAGCTTCACCGCCTGGGCGTGGGGCACTCGGTCGAGGTGTGGGAGGGGGAGGAACTGGTCGGCGGCCTGTACGGACTGGCGATAGGTGCAGTATTCTTCGGTGAATCGATGTTCAGCACCCGCCCGGATGCCTCGAAAATTGCGTTGGTGTATCTGGTCGAACGACTGAAAAAGTCCGGCTATGCTTTGATTGACTGCCAAGTCTACAACGAACATCTGGCCAGCCTGGGCGCCAGTGAAATCCCCCGGCAGCAGTTTCTCGCCCACCTGCAACGCCTGCTGGACGTGAGAACAAGCGCCTGGTGTTAATTGTTTTTGCGGGAGAACATAACGAGAAATGAGTGATCTGCAGACCCTGCGTTTTTACGCGACCCCTGCCCATGACTGCAGCTACCTGCCGGGCCGCAAGGCCAAGACCCTGTTCGTCGACCCCCAGGCCCGTGTCAGCGATACCCTTTACAGCCAACTGAGCGATCTGGGCTTTCGCCGCAGCGGCTCGCATATCTACCGCCCCCACTGCGATAACTGCAACGCCTGCGTGTCGGTGCGGATCCCGGTCAACGATTTCAAGCCGTCCAAAACCCAGCGCCGGATCTGGAAGCGTAACGCCGACCTGCGGGTAAGGGCGCGCTCGCCCCAGTTAACCATCGAGTACTACCGCCTCTACGACCGCTACATCAGCGATCGCCACGCCGACGGCGATATGTACCCCCCCTCCCCGAGCCAGTTCATGAGCTTTCTGGTCGAGGGCAAACAGCCCTGTACCTTCTACGAGTTCCGGGATCCGGACGACAAGTTGCTGGCTGTCGCCGTTACCGACCACCTCTCCCAGGGCCTGTCCGCACTGTACACCTTCTACGATACCGACGCGGAACAGCGCAGCCTCGGCACCTACGCCATCCTGTGGCAGATAGATGCCGCCGCCAGGATGGGCCTGCATTACCTGTACCTCGGCTACTGGGTCAGAGACTGCCGCAAGATGCGTTACAAGACCGCCTATCGGCCGCTGGAGATGCTGATCGCCGACCAGTGGGTCAGGGTCTGAGGCGCCGGCCATTCGATGCCAAGAGTGGATACGGCAGCCATTTCTAATGGAGTTTTTTCAGAATTTAGGGCAAAATATTGCGCTTTCCGGCCGGCGTGTATCGAAGCCGGGTGCAATAACTGCCCAGAGGTAAAGAGTGAATGGCCAAAGAAGATTCATTTGAGATGGAAGGTACGGTGATCGACACCCTGCCCAACACTATGTTCCGTGTTGAGCTGGAAAACGGTCATGTCGTCACCGCTCACATTTCAGGCAAAATGCGCAAGAACTACATCCGCATTCTGACTGGCGATAAAGTGAAAGTTGAGCTGACCCCGTACGATTTGAGCAAAGGCCGCATCGTCTATCGCGCACGCTGACATCAGCGGCAGCGACAGACGCACGGGGTGGCCAGCCATCAGGCTGCCACCGCGGCGACCTCCAGCTCTATATCCCCATCCTCACCGACGCGAATATCGACCTCGCCCCCCGCTTCAGCCAGCTCCCCAAACAGGATCAACTCAGCCAACGGCTTCTTGATCTTCTCCTGGATCAGGCGCTGCATCGGACGAGCCCCCATCTGCTCATCGTAGCCATGCTCCGCCAGCCAGTCGCGCGCATCGTCATCGACATTCAATACCACACGCTTCTCGTCGAGCTGGGCCTGCAGTTCGGTCAGGAACTTGTCGACCACACCCTTGACGATATCGAGACCGAGCGGTTTGAACTGGATGATCGCATCCAGGCGGTTACGGAACTCCGGCGTGAACAGACGCTTGATCGCCTCCATGCCGTCGGTGCTGTGATCCTGATGGGTGAAGCCGATCGAGGGCCGACTCATCTGCTCGGCACCGGCGTTGGTCGTCATCACCAGAATCACGTTGCGGAAATCCGCCTTGCGACCGTTGTTATCGGTCAGCGTGCCGTTATCCATCACCTGCAACAGCAGGTTGAATACTTCCGGATGCGCCTTCTCGATCTCGTCGAGCAGCAGCACGCAATGCGGTGACTTGGTGATCGCCTCGGTCAGCAGGCCGCCCTGGTCGAAACCGACATAGCCGGGAGGCGCACCGATCAACCGGGACACCGTGTGCCGCTCCATGTATTCGGACATATCGAAGCGCACCAGCTCGATACCCAATACCCGGGCCAGCTGCGTCGTCACCTCGGTCTTGCCCACCCCGGTCGGACCGGCAAACAGGAACGAGCCCACCGGACGGTTCGGCGCTTTCAGCCCCGCCCGCGACAGCTTGATTGCCGCAGACAGCGTCGTGATCGCCTCATCCTGCCCCAACACCACCATCTTCAGATTGGTATCGAGTTTCTGCAGCTGCTCTTTATCGGAGATACTGACGCTCTTCGGCGGAATTCGGGCGATCTTGGCGACAACCGACTCCACATCCTCCACCTCGATACGTTTCTTGCGCCGCTCCTTGGGTAGCAAGCGCTGATAGGCACCCGCCTCGTCGATCACATCGATCGCCTTGTCGGGCATATGTTTGTCGTTGATGTAGCGGTCCGCCAGCTCGGCGGCCGCCTTCAGAGACTCGTCGCTGTACTCCAGCTCATGGTGCTCCTCGAAGCGCGACTTCAGCCCCTTCAGGATCTGATAGGTGTCGCTGACGCTCGGCTCCAGCACATCCACCTTCTGGAAGCGCCGTGCCAGGGCGCGGTCCTTCTCGAAGATACCGCGGAACTCCTGGAAAGTGGTCGAACCGATACAGCGGATCTCACCGGAACTGAGCAGCGGCTTGAGCAGGTTGGAAGCATCCATGGAGCCGCCGGACGCCGCCCCGGCACCGATAATGGTGTGGATCTCGTCGATAAACAGGATGGCATGGGGCTGACGCTTGATCTCTGCCAGCAACCCTTTGAGACGTTTCTCGAAGTCGCCGCGATACTTGGTACCGGCCAGCAACGCCCCCAGATCCAGTGAATAGACCACGCTGTTGGCGATGATTTCGGGTACCTTGTCCTCGATGATCAGCTTGGCCAACCCTTCCGCGATCGCGGTCTTGCCGACACCGGCCTCACCGACCAGCAGCGGGTTGTTCTTGCGCCGCCGCGACAGGATCTGCACCACCCGCTCGACCTCGGCATCGCGCCCGACCAGCGGGTCGATCAGCCCCAGGGCCGCCTGCTGGTTCAGGTTGACCGCATACTGGCTCAGCTGGCTCTTACCCGCTTCCACCCCCTCCTCGCTCTCGGTGGCGGACTCCTGCTCCTGTCCCTCCTGCTCGCCTACCTTGGAGATACCGTGGGAGATATAGTTGACGACATCGATCCGCTCTATCCCCTGCTGCTGCAGTACGTAGACCGCATGGCTCTCCTGCTCGCTGAAGATCGCCACCAGCACGTTGGCCCCGCTGACCTCGGCTTTACCCGAGGACTGCACATGAAAGACCGCGCGCTGCAACACGCGCTGGAACCCCAGGGTTGGCTGGGTCTCCAGATTGGGAACGTTCTGCGGTAGCAGCGGCGTCGTCTCATCGATAAAGACTGACAGTTGCTGGCGCAGGCGGTCGAAATCGACTCCGCAGGCATGCAGGACTTCGGCGGCCTGACGGTTGTCTAGCAGCGCGAGCAGCAGATGCTCGACCGTCATAAACTCATGATGTTTATCCCGGGCTGCTTTGAAAGCCGCACTCAGGGTTTCTTCAAGCTCGCGATTCAACATGGCTGCAGCCTCCTGTCAGACCGACTCTACTTCACACAACAGCGGGTGCTTATTCTCTCTGGAATACTGATTCACCTGCGCGGCTTTAGTTTCAGCGACATCCCGTGTGAATACGCCGCATACCCCCTTTCCCTGAGTATGGACCGACAGCATCACCTGTGTCGCCTTCTCCTGGTTCATATTGAAAAAAATCATCAGAACTTCAACCACAAAATCCATCGGGGTGTAGTCGTCATTCATCAGTACAACACGGTACATAGGGGGCCGCTTAAGCTCTGGCTTCGCCTTGGCTGTCGCCAGGGAGCCGTTATCGTTGTGATGATCGTTCTGGTCGGAATCCTCCGCCATCAATCTGATTTCGCTGTTGCAATAGCGCGACATAAGTAACTGATTTCTCTATATTCAACAAAGAACTTCGAATCAATATACGCAGCTCTGGAGTCAAGCTCGACAGATGTTATACTGCTTCGAGCAGGAGTGTTCCCCCAGTATCAGCAGTCCCTGCGGTGATGTAAAGGAGTACCTTCCACACCCAAGTGTCGGAGGTTCGCGCACCAGGTCATACAACCTTTATATGGCTTTAAGCAGAGCGAAATCAACGGGAGCAGCCTATGCAGACAGGGAAAGTAAAGTGGTTCAACAATGCCAAAGGCTACGGCTTCATCTTGTCCGACGCCTTTGAAGAAGAGTTGTTTGCCCACTTCTCTGCAATTCTGGCCGACGGTTACAAAAGCTTGAAAGCCGGTCAGACCGTGCAATTTGAGACGAAACCCGGTCCCAAGGGCATACATGCTGTCAATATCCGGGCACTCGACTGAGCCCAGACAGCAGAGACTGAGGTCGCTTGAGCTGGTCCTGCGGGAGACAAGCCAGCTTGCAACCTCAGGCGATTCTCCGGGGTTGACGCACGCACGGTAATCTTAATGCAGATCCGCCAACTGCCCGGCAGTGTGCGGCGATGATCTGTTGTTGTTCTATCAAAGACCATAAACCACTGGCACGATGTCGCGCATCCTCTTGTTTAACAAGCCATTTAATGTATTGAGTCAGTTCACCGACCCACAGGGGCGTGCCACCCTGGCCGACTTCATTCAGCTACCCGATATCTACGCGGCAGGACGACTGGACTATGACTCGGAAGGCCTGCTGATACTGACCGACGATGGCGCGCTGCAGCAGCGTTTAGCCAACCCCAGATTCAAGCTGGAAAAGACCTACCTGGTGCAGGTCGAGGGGGAGATCGGTCCGGCCGCGCTGGCGCAGTTGCGCAGCGGCGTCCTGCTCAACGACGGCCCGACCCGGCCCGCCAAGGCACGTCGTATAGAGCCGCCCCCACTCTGGCCGCGCACCCCGCCGATCCGCCAGCGCGCCAATCAGCCGACCAGTTGGATAGAGCTGAAGATTAGCGAAGGCCGTAACCGGCAGGTGCGACGGATGACCGCCGCCGTCGGCCATCCCACGCTGCGCCTGGTGCGCCAGGCCATCGGCCCCTGGGCGCTGGATCAGCTCCAGCCCGGGCAGTATCGGATTACCGACGTCAACCTTCCGCTAGGCGCCGGGCCGGCAAACGCGCGCCGCGCTACCCCTGATCATCGTTCCCGTGCTGCCAGGCCGAAGCGGCGTTGAGGTCGCTCTGCTTCTGCTCGACCCAGTGCCCCCCGCTCGCCAGGATCTCCTTCTTCCAGAACGGTGCGTCCCGCTTCAGAAAATCCATGATGAATTGCGCCGCCTCGAACGCCGCCTGACGGTGCGCGCTGGACACGCCGACGAAGACGATATCCTCCCCCGGCAACAGCCGACCGACCCTATGCCGCACCACGACCACCCCCAGCTCCCAGCGCTCCCTGGCCAGGGCGACGATCCGCTGCAGCGCCTTTTCGGTCATCCCCGGGTAGTGCTCCAGCTCCATCGCCAGCAACGCCTCCCCGACATGCTCCCGCACCCGTCCGCTAAACGTGACCACGGCACCGCTGCGCGCACCGTCCGCATGCAGCAGCGTATTGAGGCCGGCCAGATCGAACTCTTCGCTCTGGATCGCGACTTCATCCCCCGTTGCGCTATCGGCCATCTCCACCTCCTCGACCATGACGGGGCAGCATGCCCCGCTACAAACTGGTATTATCGGCGCTTCGTTAACGATGAAAAAGTCATGAAGGAAAGCGATGCGCTGGACCCCACACGCAACTGTCGCCACCATCGTCGAGGATCAGGGACGTTTCCTGCTCGTGGAGGAATTCTCCAACGGAAAACTGGTGCTGAACCAGCCCGCGGGCCACTTGGAAGCCAACGAACGTTTCATTGATGCCGCCCGCCGCGAAACGCTGGAGGAAACCGGTTGGCAGGTAGAGCCCGAGCATGTACTTGGCGTTTATGTCTATTACGCGCCCGCCAATGGCGTGACCTACCACCGTACCTGCTTTACCGCCCGGGCGATCAGCCAGGATAAGGAGCGTCCACTCGATGACGGCATCGTCCGCGCCCTCTGGTTGAGTCGCGACGAGGTCGCCGCGCGCCGCAGCCAACTGCGCAGCGAGCTGGTTCTTCGCTGTATTGACGACTATCTTGCCGGTATCCGCTACCCGCTGGGCCTGATCCACGAGCCGGACTACCCCCTGACCGAAACAGATTGATAAAACAGATGAGTGACATCAGGGCGGCCAATGCCGCTACCACAGTGATCGTCGGCATGTCCGGCGGTGTCGATTCCTCCGTTTCCGCGCTGCTGCTGATGCAACAGGGGTATCGGGTGGAAGGACTGTTCATGAAGAACTGGGAGGAGGATGACGGTACCGAATACTGTACCGCGCTGGCCGACCTCGCCGATGCCCAGGCCGTATGCGACAAGCTGGGCATCCCGCTGCACACCGCCAATTTCGCCGCCGAGTACTGGGACAACGTGTTCGAGCACTTCCTCGAGGAGTACCGTGCCGGTCGCACCCCCAACCCCGACATCCTGTGCAACCGCGAGATCAAGTTCAAGGCCTTCCTCGAGTACGCCCATATGCTGGGCGCCGACCTGATCGCCACCGGCCACTACGTGCGCCGCGGCGAACGCGACGGGCAGGCCGTTCTGCTCAAGGGACTGGACGCCAACAAGGATCAGAGTTACTTCCTGCACCAGGTCGGCGAAGCGGAGCTTGCCCAGTCGCTATTTCCGGTTGGCGAGCTGGAGAAGCCGGCGGTGCGGGCGCTGGCCGAACAGCACGGGCTGGTGACCTTCAACAAAAAGGACAGCACCGGCATCTGCTTTATCGGTGAGCGCCGGTTCAGCGATTTCCTCAAGCAGTACCTGCCGGCGCAACCGGGCAAGATCGAAACGCCGGACGGCGAAGTGATCGGTGAGCACCAGGGACTGATGTATTACACCATCGGCCAGCGCCAGGGCCTGCGCATTGGTGGCCTGGCCAACCATCCCGAAGAGCCCTGGTTCGTTGCCGGCAAGGACTTGGTGCGCAACGTGCTGATCGCCGTCCAGGGTCAGCAGCACCCGCTGCTCTACGCCGACTGGCTGACCGCCAGCGACATTTTCTGGATCAGCGGTACAGAGCCGTCGCTGCCACTGCGCTGCAAGGCCAAGGTGCGCTATCGCCAGGCCGACCAGGACTGCGTTCTGGACAAAACACCCGACGGCCGCTACCGGGTGCAGTTCGACCAGCCGCAGCGCGCCGTAACGCCCGGCCAATCGGTGGTATTCTACCTCGACGACTGGTGCCTCGGCGGCGGCGTAATCGAAACCACCTCCCGCACCGCAGACCAGGAGCGCCCAGATGTCACGGCAGCATGACGAACAGATGATCGCCCTGGCCGGCCTGTTCCAGTCGGTCAGCCTGGTGGAACAGATCGCGCGCCGTGGCATGGTGGCGCAAAACAGCTATGAGACCTCGATCGCCAGCCTGTTCGTGTCGGATCCGCAACTGACCGAAGATGTGTTCGGTGGCGTCCACGACCTGCCCTACAACCTGGGCCTGGGCCTCAAGCAACTCAAGGAGCTGGTCGAGAACAGCAGCCGCCGCTTCAACCCCGAGGTGATGCGCTACGCGCTGAGCCTGATCCAGCTGGAGCGCAAACTCGATGCCCGCCCGGAGATGCTGCAGGAGATAGGCTCACGCCTGGACCAGCTGGCCGAGAAGGCGCGCTACTTCGCCGCCGAACAGCAGAGCGGCGAGACCAGCGGCACCGCCGTCTTCGATCATCCGTCGATCTACACCCACAGCAATGTCATCGCCGGTATCGCGGCGCTGTACCAGGACACGCTGAGCACCTTCAGCCAGCGCATCCAGGTCGGCGGCGATCCGCGCTACCTGCAGAACAGTGAAAATGCCGCGCGCATCCGCGCCCTGCTGCTGGCCGGGATCCGCGCGACCATCCTGTGGCGCCAGGTCGGCGGCAAACGCTGGCACCTGTTCTTTTTCCGTTCCCGGGTACGCCCCTCGCTGAAACGCGTCCTCGAACATCAGTAAGCCGCGCAAGCGTCGCCACGGTCTAAAATCCGTGGCGAATTTCCGCTATACTTTGCGCCCTTTCCAGTTAACCGCCAACTAATGAGACTGAGTGACATGGAGCTTTCTGCCCTCACCGCCATTTCCCCGGTAGACGGACGCTACGGCAGCAAGACTGCCGAGCTGCGTGACGTATTCAGCGAATACGGCCTGATCCGTTTTCGCGTCGAAGTCGAGATCCGCTGGTTGCAGCAACTCGCCAACCACCCGCAGATCACCGAAGTACCGACCCTGAGCGCAGAAACCGACGCGTTGCTCAACGCCATCGTCGATCAGTTCAGCGAGGCGGATGCCAGTCGCATCAAGGAGATCGAGCGCACCACCAACCACGACGTCAAGGCGGTGGAATACTTCATCAAGGAGAAGTTCGGCAGCAACGCCGAGCTGGCCGCGATCAGCGAGTTCGTGCACTTCGCCTGCACCTCCGAGGATATCAATAACCTGTCCCACGCGCTGATGCTGAAACATGGCGTCGCCGTAATCCGCGGCCGGATGCAGCGCATCGCCGACGCGATCGCCACGCTCGCTCGCACCCATGCCAGCCAGCCGATGCTGTCGCGCACCCACGGCCAGACCGCGTCGCCGACCACCCTCGGCAAGGAGATGGCCAACGTCGCCTATCGCCTGCAGCGCCAGCTCAAGCAGCTCGACCAGGTAGAGTTCCTCGGCAAGATCAACGGTGCCGTCGGCAACTACAATGCGCATCTGTCCGCCTACCCGGAGATCGACTGGCAGGCCAACGCCCAGGCCTTCGTCGAGACGCTGGGGCTGAGCTGGAACCCGTACACCACCCAGATCGAACCGCACGATTACATCGCCGAACTGTTCGATTGCGTGTGCCGCTTCAACACCATCCTGATCGACTTCGATCGCGATGTCTGGGGCTACATCTCCCTCGGTTATTTCAAGCAGAAGACCATCGCCGGCGAAGTGGGCTCCTCCACCATGCCGCACAAGGTCAACCCGATCGACTTCGAAAACTCCGAGGGCAACCTGGGGATCGCCAACGCCGTGATGCAGCACCTGGCGGCCAAGCTGCCGATTTCGCGCTGGCAGCGCGACCTGACCGACTCCACCGTACTGCGTAACATGGGTGTCGGTTTCGGTTACAGCCTGATCGCCTACGAATCGAGCCTGAAAGGGATCAGCAAGCTGGAACTGAACGCCCAGCGCATCGACGACGACCTGAATAGTGCCTGGGAGGTCCTGGCGGAACCGATCCAGACCGTGATGCGTCGCTACGGGATCGAAGAGCCGTACGAAAAACTCAAGGCCCTGACCCGCGGCAAGGGGATGACCCAGGCGGTCATGCTAGAGTTCATCGATACGCTGGAGATGCCGGACAGCGCCAAGGCCGAACTGAAGGCCCTGACCCCGGCCACCTACATCGGTAACGCCGTGGCCCAGGCCCAGGCGATCTGAGCCCAGGCCATCCTGGATGAAAGAGCCGGTACGCCGGCTCTTTTGCGTTGTAACCCCCAGCAGGTAACCCAGCAGTCAACGGTCTTAGCATGCTCAGCAATATCCGCATCGTCCTGGTCGAAACTTTCCATCCCGGCAACATCGGCGCCGCCGCGCGCGCCCTGAAGAACATGGGGTTGTCGCAGCTGTGGCTGGTCAATCCCCGCGCCTTTCCCGACACCGAAGCGGAGTCCCGCGCCGCCGGCGCCAAGGATCTTCTCGCCACGGCCCGGGTCGTCAGCAGCCTCGACGAGGCGATTGCCGACTGTCAGCTGGTGATCGGCACCAGCGCCCGCGAGCGCAGCTACAATCTGCCACTGTTAGATGTGGAGCAAAGCGCTGCGCTGGCGGTACAGGAAGCCCATAGCGGTCAGATCGCGATCCTGTTCGGGCGCGAAACCATGGGCCTGAACAACGAAGAGATGCTGGCGTGCAATCGCCACCTCTATATCGACGCCAACCCCGACTACCCGGTGTTGAACGTGGCCCAGGCGATCCAGCTGGTGTGTTACGAGCTGCGCAGGGCCAACGGCCAACTGACACCGGAGCGCATGTCGGACGCCCCCTACCCGCGCCAGCAGGAGATGGCCCAGTTCTACGACCACCTGGAGCGGGTATTACGGCTGACGCAGTTCATCATCGTGCAACACGAAGGGCGCGTACTGGACAAACTGCGCCGCTACTTCAACCGCACACGCCCGGAAAAAGCCGAGCTGGGCATGCTGCGCGGCATATTGAACTCGGTCGAAGAAACGGTCGCCCGGCTGACCAAGGAGTAACAGATGATCGACCAATACCCTCTCGGCGAGCTGAGTGCCGAACGCTTCCTGGCCGAATATTGGCATAAGAAACCGCTGCTGATCCGCAACGCCTGCCCCGATTTCGAACCGCCGATCACGCCGGACGAACTCGCCGGCCTGGCCTGCGAGAGCGAGGTCGAATCGCGTCTGATCCAGTTCAACCCCAACAGCGGCGACTGGCAGCTGGAACACGGGCCGTTCGACGACAGCCGCTTCGGCTCGCTGCCGGAACAGCACTGGACCCTGCTGGTACAGGCGGTGGATCACTGGGTACCGGAAGCCGCCGACCTGGTACAGCGCTTCAATTTCATTCCCAACTGGCGCGTCGACGACCTGATGATCAGTTACGCCGTGGACGGCGGCGGTGTCGGCCCCCACTACGACAACTACGACGTGTTCCTGCTGCAGGCCAGCGGGGTACGGCGCTGGGAGCTCGGGCCAATCTGCAACGAGCACTCGCCGCGCCGCGACGACACGCCGGTGATGATCCTGCCGCAGTGGGAACCGGAACAGGTGATGCACCTCGAGGCCGGCGACATGCTCTACCTGCCCCCCTGCATCGCCCACAATGGCGTGGCCGAAGGCGACGACTGCATGACCCTGTCGATCGGATTCCGCGCCCCGGCGCACAACGAGATCCTGCGCAGCTTCAGCGACTTTGTCGGCGAGAAACTGGGCCGCGAGACCCGCTACGCCGATCCGGAGCTGCCGTTGCAGGACAATCCGGGCGAGATCAGCGCCGCCGCACTGGGCCAGGTCCGCACCATTTTGCAGCAATATCTGCAGGACGAGAGCCTGCTGACAAACTGGTTTGGCCGTTATATGACCGACCCCAAATACCCTGAGCTGCAGAGCGAGGGCGAAGAGCTGACGGACGACGAACTCGCCGGTTGGCTCGAGGAGGGCAACGGCCTGACCCGTAACGAGGGCGCCCGCCTGGCCTTTATCGAGAACGGCGACGGAACCCTGCAGCTGTTCGCCGATGGTCGTGCCTACCCCTGCACCGGCAGTACTGCCCAGCTCGCCCGTGCGCTGTGCGCGCAGCGACACTACCGCCCGCAGCAGCTACCCGACGCCGAAGCGCGCACGCTGCTGCTCGAGCTGATCGCTACCGGCACCCTGTATCTGGAGGATGAGTAACGTAGCGTCGCTAACACCTCCTCGTTAGCGCGCCCACACGATGGCGTTCAACGCGACGCCATCGCTTCCCCCAATACCCCCGATATCCCGCTTATTCAGCCTTCGTCAGGCCCGCTCCGGTTGGCCCCATGCGCTTGACACGGCCCATCTATTGACCGCCTATTGACCGCCTGTCGACGTTAGTCTTAGCTTCTAGCCTTGAAGCGCGGGTCACGAGGTGCAGATGTCGGTTTTGTAGTTTTATATTTTTAGAATATATAGGAATAAATATCTAATTTTTAATAAAAATAAGTTTATGTAAATTGCGTTTTTTTCCTCTTCGACAAAAGTCTTTCATACCAAAGAAATAGATACTCCAACCCGCACAACATCTACTTATTTTGCAGCGCAGCATAAAAACCCCAGGGTAGTAAAACTACAGTCCACGTGAATTCCGTTTTGTAGTCCTGATACATCCTTTGCTGCTATGCACAAAACGGCTTTGACACCCCAGGTCGTTGCCCACATCATTCGCCTCACAACGCCGCCGCGCACCGGCTGGCGAACTGGTTATCACCCCAATACACGAGTTACCCGACAGCTCAAACTGTAGAGGAAAAGCCATGTCAACTTACAAAAACGAGATCGACGCACTTGCTACCGTACGCGCCCAGAACGGCAGCGCCTGGGAAGCGATCAACCCTGAATACGCAGCCCGCATGCGTCTGCAGAACCGCTTCAAAACCGGTCTGGATATCGCACGTTACACTGCCAAAATCATGCGCCAGGACATGGCCGAATACGACGCTGACAGCGCCCAGTACACCCAGTCCCTGGGCTGCTGGCACGGCTTCATCGGTCAGCAGAAACTGATCGCGATCAAGAAGCACTTCGGCACCACCGACAAGCGCTACCTGTACCTGTCCGGCTGGATGATCGCCGCGCTGCGCTCCGAATTCGGTCCGCTGCCTGACCAGTCCATGCACGAAAAAACGGCCGTGCCGAGCCTGATCGAAGAGCTGTACACCTTCCTGCGCCAGGCCGATGCCCGCGAACTGGGCGGCCTGTTCCGCGAACTGGATGCCGCCCGCGAAGCCGGCGACAACGCCAAGGAAGCTGCCGCACAGAGCAAGATCGACAACTTCCAGACCCACGTCGTGCCGATCATCGCCGATATCGATGCCGGTTTCGGTAACGAAGAGGCCACCTACCTGCTGGCCAAGAGGATGATCGAAGCCGGTGCCTGCTGCATCCAGATCGAGAACCAGGTTTCCGACGAGAAGCAGTGCGGTCACCAGGATGGCAAGGTCACCGTTCCGCACGCCGACTTCCTGGCCAAGATCCGTGCCGTACGCTACGCCTTCCTTGAGCTGGGTGTCGACGACGGTGTCATCGTTGCCCGTACCGACTCCCTGGGTGCCGGCCTGACCAAACAGATCGCCGTCACCAACGCCGCCGGCGACCTGGGCGACAAATACAACGCCTTCCTGGATTGCGATGAAGTGTCCATCGGCGACGTCAAGAACGGCGATGTGCTGATCAACCGCGACGGCAAGCTGATGCGTCCGAAGCGCCTGGCTTCCGGCCTGTTCCAGTTCCGTAAGGGCTCCGGCGAAGACCGTTGTGTACTGGACTGCATCACCTCGCTGCAGAACGGCGCCGACCTGCTGTGGATCGAAACCGAGAAACCGCACATCGGCCAGATCAAGGGCATGGTTGACCGCATCCGCGAAGAGATCCCGAATGCCAAGCTGGTTTACAACAACAGCCCGTCCTTCAACTGGACCCTGAACTTCCGTCAGCAGGTGTTCGATGCCTGGACCGCCGAGGGCAAAGATGTTTCCGCCTACGATCGTGCAGCCCTGATGAGCGCTGAATACGATGACAGCGACCTGGCGGTCGAAGCGGATCGTCGTATCCAGAGCTTCCAGCGTGACGCCGCCCGCGAAGCCGGTATCTTCCACCACCTGATCACGCTGCCGACCTACCACACTGCGGCCCTGTCTACCGACAACCTGGCCAAAGAGTACTTCGGCGAAGCCGGCATGCTGGGCTACGTGGCCGGCGTACAGCGCAAGGAGATCCGCCAGAGCATCGCCTGCGTCAAGCACCAGAACATGGCCGGTTCCGACATGGGCGACGATCACAAAGAGTACTTCTCCGGTGACGCGGCGCTGAAGGCTTCCGGTAAAGACAACACGATGAACCAGTTCGGTTGATATCGACGAGTGCCTGGCCCGTCCCCCAGTCGGGCCAGCACTTAAGGGGTGCTTACCCAATCACCCCGCCGTTGGTTGAGCTCTGGCCCACAAGGCCGGAGCTTTTTTATTTGCCCATCCGCCTGCTATAGTCCGCACACCCTAGCGAGACGTGCACCCCGATGACCCCTACCGACTGGCTGACAAGTTTCCCCACACTGGCAGAGATCGACTCCCCAGGCTGGCGCATCGCCCTGGCCCGTGCCAAGACGGTGGAACTGCCCGCCCAGACCCCGGTGTTTCACCTGGGCGACCGTTGCCGCCAGTTCATTCTGGTGCTCGCGGGCTCGGTGCGGGTACAGAAGCTGTCCGAATCCGGGCGCGAGATCCTGCTCTACCGCGTCGAAGAGGGACAGTCCTGCATCCTGACCACCGCCTGCCTGCTGGGCGACATCCCCTACCAGGCGGAAGCGCTGACCGAAACCGCGGTGCGTGCGGTCGTCATCCCCGCCGATGCCTTTTATGACGCCCTCGACGACAGCGCCGAGCTGCGCCGCTTTGTGTTCGACAACTACGCCCAACGCCTGAGCGAGTTATTGCAGCTGATCGACGCCATCTCCTTCGGCCGCGTCGACCGCCGCTTGGCGGCACTGCTGTCTCAGCATGCCCAGCAGAGCGCCACGCTGCTGCTGACCCACCAGGAGTTGGCGCGCGAACTCGGCACCGCCCGGGAGGTGATCAGCCGCACGCTGAAGGAGTTCGAACGCCTGGGCTACCTGTCCCTGAGTCGCGGACGGATCGAGATACTCGATGCCGCCCAGCTGCAAAATCTGGCCGATAGGTGATTTTGTCACTGAAGTGAAGGCCGCTATGCACTACAGTGCAGATATGGCACAGCAGCTAAGGAGGAACGTGCAGATGAAAGCAAATGTAGGTGGTATCGACCGTATCTTGAGGATTGTCGTCGGCCTGGCGCTGATCGCGGCGACCCTGGCAGGCGCCCTACCGGTGTGGGGCTGGATCGGGGTCATCCCGCTGGCCACCGGACTCGTTGGCTGGTGCCCGCTGTATACGCTGATCGGGGTCTGCACCAAGAAATCCTGAGTTCAGCGCCCGGCCCTGCCCGTCAGCAGGGCCGGCAGATCGGCGATCGAGTCAATCTCGGCATCCGGGCGGATCGCCGAACGCGCGACGAACTCGGCGCGGTACTTGCCGCTCCGCACCAACACCCCCAGGCAGCCACAGCCCTGGGCGCCGCCGATATCCGACTCGATATCGTCACCGACCACCGCGACCCGCTCGGCGGGCAGCCCCAAGGCCTGGCAGGCCGAGTCGAAAAACAGTCGCGAAGGCTTTCCAGCCACCACCGCCTCGACTCCCGCGGCATATTCCAGCCCCGCCACGAATGCGCCTATATCCAGCTGCAGACCGTTCCCAGTCTGCCAGAAGCGATTGCGGTGCACGCACAGCAAGCGCGCGCCCTGCATCAGCCAGTTGAATACCCGATTCAGTAAGGCGTAGTCCCAGCGCGCACCGATATCGCCGATCACGACCGCCTCCGGCGCCACCTCATCCAGGGTAAAATCCCGCGCAAAGCGCTCACGGAGCGGCTCTGCCAGCAACAGCGCAACGCGCTCGACCTCCAGCCTCTTCAACCACTGTTCCGTCGCGCTGATCGCGCTGAAGATATGCGCGCTATCCACCGCCAGCCCCAGACGCCGCAGCTTGGCCGCCACAGCCTCCGGTGGAAGGGTCGAGGTATTGGTGATGAAACGGTAAGGCAGGCCGGAGTGTTTGATGAACCGCAGCGTCTCGGCGGCTCCGGGAATCAGCGCGTCATCGATATAGAACACGCCGTCGAGATCGAACAGTATTCCCTCTATCTGCATCGAACCCACCTTTCGAGTTGATCAAGACACCTCGTCGTCAACCTTGGACAAGGTTCTGTGGCTGCCATCGCAGAGCGGCGGCGTCCGGGTCTGTTTGCATTGGCACAGCAGTACCGAGCCATCCCGCTCGGCTTCGAACACCAGTGGATCTATGCCCGTGCCCTGATGGCTGCCATCGCAGAACGGCTGGGTGGCCGAACGACCGCAGGCACACCAGACATAGACCTCCCCTTGTTTTAGTTCTACTCGCACCGGTTTCGTCCCTGCCCGGCGCACAGGTGCATGCCCCATGTCCGTCTCCCACCGCTCCGCTTTTGTCGGTAAAGCTAGGAGAGAGTCAGGACGCGGTCAACTTTCGTCCGCTGCCTGTTTGGTCTTGTTCAACTCCCTGATCTTGGCGGCCAGCGGCCCGCCGTGTCGCGTCCCGCGACGCCCGGCCTCCTCATCGCGCTGCTCGCGGCTCTGTGTGGCCCGCGCCTTTTCATAAACCGACGCGTGTTTCTTGCGCTTGCCGAGTGCACGCTGTTTACGGCTCTCGTAACTGTCCGGATCGGCCAGACGCTCCTGCTTCTTCGGCGTTTTGTCCAGCACGATCTTGTTCGCCATGCGGCGTTGTTTCTTAAGACGGGTCATTTCTCTTTACTCTCCCCACTGGAGGCTTCCAGCGCCGCTCGTTCCAACTCGGCCTGTGCCGCTAGCGCGGCTTCGGCACGTTTTCGTTCCCACTCCGCTACCGTTTCGAACGTCAGCGGCCCCAGCTTGCCACTGCGCAGCTCGGTCAGCAAAATCTCCGCCGCCTTGTGCAGATCCACCACGCCACCGGGACGCAGACAGCCGCGTTTACGGCCGATCTGGTCAAGCAGCGCCTCGGCCCCTGCGGGCAAATCGCTTAGCTTGTAACGCTCCAGCAAGCGCTGCGGGTAGTCGCCCAACATAAAATTGGCGGCAAAGGCGGCAACCAGCTGATGCTCAATCGCCGTATCCTTGATCGCCCCGCTGGCCGCCAGACGGTAGCCCGAATCGATATCGTCGATTTTCGGCCACAGGATACCGGGGGTATCCGACAGCGCCATGCCGTTATGCACGCTGTACCGCTTCTGGCTGCGCGTGACCGCCGGCTCGTTACCGACCTTAGCGATCTTGCGCCCCAACAGGGCATTGATCAACGTGGACTTACCGACATTCGGAATGCCCATGATCATCGCCCGCACCGGACGCCCCGCCCGGCTGCGCGCCGGTACCGCATCCTTACACCACTGGGGAATCTTCTGTACCTGCTTCTTCTGGCTGGTATCGAGGGCGAAGGCGCTGATCCCCTCCTGGGCATTGAAATAGTCCAGCCATTGCGCGGTACGCGCCGGATCGGCGAGATCGGCCTTGTTCAACACCTTGATAACCGGTTTACCCTTGCGCAGACGCTCGACCAGGGGGTTCTCACTGGAGTACGGCAGGCGCGCATCGAGAACCTCGATCACCACGTCGACCTCGTCCATGACCTCGGCGATCTCTTTACGCGCCTTGTGCATATGGCCGGGAAACCAGTTTATCTGCGTCATCTGTTTACCCTCATTTTTGCGGCCGCATAGTATACTCTGAAGCCCGCACTACCACACCCGGATTGCCAAACGCAGCACCGGGTCAGTGCCCTCCCGGCAGCTAAACCGCTAGAATAGCGCCCGGAGATAACCATAAGGACAAGCGGCAATGTACAACGAACTCGATCCCGCTCAGGTACTGGTCGTCCGGCAGCCGATTTTCGACGGCCAGCAGCGGGTCATCGCCTACGAGCTTCGCTACCATGCCGATAGCGACCTGCAGATGCTGGCACCCGATTCCGACTCCAGCTCCGAAGTACTGCTAAACGCCTATACCAGTATCTGCGACCAGGGCGAGATCAAACGGGTTCCCGCCTTTCTGAGCCTGCCGCTGGAGATGGTCAACAGCGGCAATATGCCGACGCTCCCCTCCAAGCAGATCGTCATTCAGCTGAGCGCCGCCGCCGGCACCCCGGCCGAGCTGCGCCAGGCGATTGAACGCCTGGGCGCCGAGGGGTATCGGGTAACGGTCGAAATGGGCCGCTTCACACCGGAACTGCAACCGCTGCTGAAAACCGCCAAGATCGTCAAGATCGACGTCAGCCTGATGTCGGACGACGAGTTACGCCAACAGGGCTCCGCCATCCTCAAACACCGCCTTACCCCACTGGCCAGCAATATCCAGAGCGTCGCGCAACTGGAGCTGTGCATCGACGCCGGCTTCAAGCTGTTCGAGGGCTCCTTCCTCAGCCGCCCGAAAGTGATCAAGGGGCGCCGGGTCGGCACCAACCAGGTCGCCCTGATGCAACTGATCCAGGAGCTGCAGAAACCCAACGCGAAACCGGAAAAGCTCGAAGAGATGATCATCCGCGACCCGGTGCTCACTTACAAGCTGTTGCGTATCGTCAACTCGGCCGCCTATTCGCTGGTGCGCAAGGTCGAGTCGGTTGCCGAGGCGGTGGTGCTGCTCGGGATCGATCAGGTCCGCAAATGGGCGACGCTGATTGCGATGACCAGCCACAAGGACAAGCCGGAGGAGCTGTCACGCATCCTGCTGATCCGCGGCCGGATGTGCGAACTGGTGGCGGAGGGCTCGAAACTGAGCAATCCCCCCTCCTACTTCATGGCCGGCATGATGTCGGGACTGCATGTGATGCTGGACATCGATCAGGCCACGATGCTGGAGCAGGTGCCACTGGGGGAGGATATCAAGGCCGCGATTCTCGACCACCAGGGCAACATCGGCACGGTGCTGAATCAGGTCAACGCCTACGAGACCGGCGAATGGGAGAAGCTGCCCAGCGATTTCGATGCCGCCCTGTATGACCGCGCCTATCGCGACAGCCTGAAGTGGGCCAAGGAATCGATGCAGGCGATGTACGAATAACGGGGACGGCCCCCGATTAGAGACTAAAAAGGCGACCCCATGGGTCGCCTTTTTAATTGCCCAGCCGCATCAGTCCTGCGGTGCAGCCTTGGCCGGTTCCTGCTGGTTTTCATAGATCAGGATCGGTTCCGAGGTTCCCTCGATAACCCCCTCATCGATGACCACCTTGCTAACCCCCTGCATCGACGGCAATTGATACATGGTATCGAGCAGCGTCGCTTCGAGGAT
>QKGH01000074.1 GCA_003250495.1 Marinobacterium sp. | reverse complement strand
ACCGGCGAGCGTTACAAGAGCATCACCAACGAGGTGAAGCGTTACCTGCAGGGCGGTTACGGTCAGCCGCCGGCCGAGGTGGATGCCAAGCTGCGCACCAAGGCGATCGGTAAAGAGGAGCTGATCGAGGGGCGTCCGGCGGACCTGCTGCAACCGGAGATGAAGCGCCTGCGCAAGGAGATCGGCGAGCTGGCGACCAGCGACGAGGATGTGCTGACCTTCGCCATGTTCCAGGATATCGGCCGCCAGTTCCTCGAGCAGCGCGCTGCCGGCACGCTGGAGCCGGAAGCGCTGCTGCCGGTGGAGAAAGTGGGCGGGCGCAGTACCGACGAGGGGGTGGCGACCGAGTTCAAGATCGACGTACATGGCGAGACTTACCAGGTCGCGATCACCGGTGTCGGCGGACATGAAACCGGCAAGCGCCATATCTACCTGACCCTGGACGGGATGCCGGAGGAGGTACTGTTCGAGCCGCTCAACACCTATGCCGGTGGCACCACTGCCGTAAGCAGGCCAGCGCGCCGGGCCATGTCACCACCGGCATGCCGGGCAACATCGTCGATGTGCTGGTGGCAGTTGGCGACAAGGTCAACGCGGGCCAGCCGGTGCTGATCACCGAAGCGATGAAGATGGAGACCGAGATTCAGGCGCCGATCGCCGGCAGCGTGAAGGGGGTCTACGTGGTCAAGGGCGACCGCGTGACGCCGGGCGAAGTGCTGATCGAGATCGAGGCCTGATCGATCCGATGCGGGTCTCAAACGCCTCGCCGGGTAACCGGCGGGGCGTTGTTGTCTGAGGGACTCTGCAACGATCTACACTTCCCCAGACCGGCCATAACGACCATAGGGGGAGATATGCTGTTCGACCAACGCTTCGAGACGGCCCGCATCGACACCGGTGAGGTGCAGATCCATCTGCAGCACGGCGGCAGCGGCGCACCGTTACTGCTGCTGCATGGCTATCCGCAGACCCACGCGATCTGGCATCGGGTCGCACCGCAGTTGGCGCAGCACTACCATGTGATCTGTCCCGACCTGCGCGGCTATGGCGACAGTGCCAAACCGGAGGGCGGGCCCGATCATGCGGCCTATTCCAAGCGGGCGATGGCGCGCGATATGGTCGCGGTGATGGCGCAGCTCGGCTATACGCAGTTCCATGTCGCCGGTCACGACCGCGGGGCGCGGGTGACCCACCGCCTGGCGCTGGATTATCCGCAGCAGGTGCTGAAGGCCTGCGTCATGGATATCGCACCGACCTACCATATGTTCGGCCACACCGACCAGGCGTTCGCCACCGGTTACTACCACTGGTTTTTCCTGATCCAGCCCGACGGTTTGCCGGAGCACCTGATCGGTGCCGATCCGGCCTACTATCTGCAGGAGAAGCTGCGACGCTGGGCGGCGCCCGGTGCGCGCTTCGACCCCGAGGCGCTGGCCGAGTATCTGCGCTGCTTCCGCGATCCGCAGGCGATCCATGCCAGTTGCGAGGACTACCGCGCGGCCGCCGGGATCGACCTCGAACAGGATGCCGCGGATCGTCAGCGCAAGCTGCAGTGTCCGCTGCTGGTGCTCTGGGGCAAGCAGGGGTTCGTGCAGCGTTGTTACGACCTGCTCGCGGTATGGCGCGATTACGCCGAACGGGTGGAGGGGCACAGTCTCGACTGCGGCCACTTCCTGCCGGAGGAGGCGCCGGACGCGGTGCTGGCGGCACTGCTACTCTTCCTGGCGCGCTGACCGGGTATCCAACGGCCTGCGGGGCTTGGTAGGCGGAGCTTAGTGGCTGGGGCTTATTGGTGGGGGCTAGAGTGCCCCGCGCGCCTGCAGCAATTCAAGCAGCCGCTGCGCCAGCAACTGATAGCCGGCCTGGTTGAAGTGCACGCTGTCCGACTTGTAACGGCTGTCGCGCAATAACTTGGCGATCAGTTCGTCATCGAAGACCAGGCCGTACTGCTCCGCCAACTCCCGATAGAAGGGCGCCGAGGAGGAGAACAGGTTTTTCTGTGGTACCCCGATCAGCACCACTGCGACGCCCTGTGCCTGGGCCAGCTCGATCATCTGTGCCAGGTTGTCGCGGGCCTGCTGCGACGGCAGGTTACGCAGGATATCGTTGCCCCCCTCGAGCAGGATCAGCAGCTCGGCATCGCTGCTCTGCAGCAGCCGCGGCAGGCGGGCGAGCCCCTCGGCCGTGGTTTCGCCGGAGTGGCCGGCATTGACCACCGGGTGGCCGCTGATCTGCTGCAGCACGCTGGGGTAACTGTGCTCGGTGCCGACGCCGTAACCGGCGGTCAGGCTGTCGCCGAAGGCGAGGATCGTGGCGCCGGGGGAGAGTCGCGGCAGCTCCGGCTCGCCGCAGCCGGCCAGTGCCAGCAGGCAGCCGATCAGCATGCCTTTCAGCAGGCGGTCCAGTAAACGATGGCGAAGCGGATTAGACACGGGCCAGAGTCCTTCTATGCTCAGTAGAGCTGCCCATCCTAACGCAAAAGTCTGGGTTGTTGATTAGGTCAACAAGGTCTAAATTAGAAAAACCTTATTTATAAAAATAACAACCCAGTCAATGGAGAAAAATATGGCGGAGATCCTGATTGTCGGTGCCGGTGTCGGCGGTATGCCGATGGCCTATGAGATGAAGGCCCTGGCCCGTGCCGAGGACCGCATTACGGTCGTCAGCGACAAGGACTATTTTCACTTTGTGCCCTCCAACCCCTGGATCGCCGTGGACTGGCGCAAGCGCGAGGATATCGTGCTGGGGCTGGAGAAGCCGCTGGCGAAAAAGGGAATAGAGCTGGTGGTCGGCGCCGTCGCCCGCGTCCACCCGGAGCAGAACAGTGTCGAACTGAGCGATGGTCGGGTACTCAATTACGATCACCTGATCATCGCCACCGGTCCGCGCCTGGCCTTCGATGAGATTGAGGGGTTGGGGCCGCAGGGCTACACCCAGTCGATCTGCCATGTCGACCATGCCGAAACGGCGCGCGACAAGTGGCTGGAGTTCACCGCCAATCCGGGGCCGATCGTCGTCGGCGCGGTACAGGGCGCCTCCTGTTTCGGCCCCGCCTACGAGTTCGCCTTCATCATGGACAAGGACCTGCGTAACCGGCGCATCCGCGACCAGGTCCCGATCACCTTCGTCACCCCCGAGCCCTATATCGGCCACCTCGGTCTCGACGGCGTCGGCGACAGCAAGTCGATGCTGGAGTCGGAGTTGCGCCAGCACCACATCAACTGGATCTGCAACGCCAAGGTCGAGCGGATCGAGGATGGCGTCATGCACGTCATCGAGTGCGACGAGGAGGGGCAGGAGAAGAAGCGCCATGAACTGCCGTTCAACTACTCGATGATGTTGCCGGCGTTCACCGGCATCGACGCCGTGCGCGGCGTCGAGGGGCTGGTCAACCCGCGCGGCTTCATCGTCATCGACAAGCATCAGTGCAACCCGACCCATCGCAATATCTGGGGCATCGGCGTGGCGGTGGCGATCGCGCCGAAGACGCCGACGCCGGTACCGACCGGGGTGCCGAAGACCGGCTTCATGATCGAGAGCATGGTCTCGGCCACGGCGCACAATATCCGCGCCCGGCTGGATGGCAAGGAGGAGAGCGCCGAGGCGACCTGGAACGCGGTCTGCCTGGCCGATATGGGCGATACCGGCATCGCCTTCGTCGCCATGCCGCAGATTCCGCCGCGCAACGTGAACTGGATGAAGAAGGGCAAGTGGGTGCACCTGGCCAAGGTCGGGTTCGAGAAGTACTTCATGCGTAAGATCAGTCACGGTACCAGCGAGCCGATCTACGAACAGATGATTCTGAAATCGCTCGGAATCGAGAAGCTCAAGCAGTAGCCGTAGTAACCGCTCAGCTCAGGTCCAGCGTCAACTGGCGCTGTGATGTGTCCGGCGCGAGGGTGACGCTGATGCCGACCAGGCGCACGCGGCGCCCCTCGCCGCGCCGGAACGCCACGTGCAGGATCGAATGCAGGATATCCTCGGCCAGCGTATCGGCCTGATGCGTGGCGCTGGTCAGCTGGAAATCGTGGAACTTCAGTTTGACGGTCACCCCCATGAAACTGCGCCCGCGCAGC
>QKGH01000313.1 GCA_003250495.1 Marinobacterium sp. | reverse complement strand
CCTGTCCCATATCAACTTCACCATCGAGCCCGGCGAGTTCGTCGTGGCCCTGGGCGCCTCCGGTTGCGGCAAGACCACCCTGCTGAGCCTGATGGCGGGCTTTATCTCACCGAGCGAGGGTTACCTGACCCTGGGCGACAGCGCCGTGGCAGGCCTGCCCCGTGTCGCCTGCGGCATCGACCTGCAGGACCAGATCACCGGCCCGAGCAAGGACCGCGGCGTGGTGTTCCAGAAGCACGCCCTGCTGCCCTGGCTCAACGTGATCGAAAACACCGAATTCGGCCTGAAACTGCAGGGAACCGCCAAGTCGGAGCGGCGCGAGCGTGCCGCCAAGCTGCTGCAGCTGGTGGGGCTGGAGGATTTCCATCAGCACCCGGTGTACCAGCTCTCCGGCGGTATGCAGCAGCGCGTCGGCATCGCCCGTGCGCTGACCAACGACCCGAAGATGTTGCTGCTGGACGAACCGCTCGGCGCCCTCGACGCGCTGACCCGCGAAACCCTGCAGGAGCTGCTGCTCGATGTCTGGAAGGAGACGGAGAAGATGATGTTCTTCATCACCCACGACGTCGAGGAGGCGCTGTTCATGGCCTCGCGCCTGATCATCATGTCGCCCCGCCCCGGACGCATCACCCATGAGTTCAAGCTGGATTTCAACGAACGCTTCCTCGCCTGCCGCGACGCCCGCAAGGTCAAATCGCTGCCGGAGTTCATCGAGATGCGCGAGCAAGTCCTGAGCATCATCCATGGCGACGAAGTCGCAGGAGGGCTGCACTGATGCTGGCCAGTAAAACCTTCGATACCGAAACTACCGTGGCTGCCGCCGCCCCGACCCGCACGCCGCTAGCCCCCCCGGTCAAACCCACGAGGACACTGCTGCAGCGCGCCCTGGCGATCTTCGCCTCCGGCCCGGTCAAGCCGGGCGAATCCTACGGCGCCCCGGGTCGCGGACGCAGCCTGGCGATCAGCATCGCCACCAGCCTGCTGCTGATCGGCCTGTGGTATCTCGCCACCGCCGCCGGCTGGGTCAAGCCGCTGTTCCTGCCCGCCCCCGGCGCCGTCGTCGCCCGTTTCTGGGAGGTCGCCACCGAGGGCTTCGCCAACGCCACGCTGCTGGAGCACACCGGCTGGAGCATGCTGCGCGTGTTCGGCGCCTTTGCGTTGGCGCTGATCACCGCGGTACCAATCGGTATCTTCATGGGCGTCAACCGTGTCGCCCGCGGCCTGTTCGACCCGATCATCGAGTTCTACCGCCCGCTGCCGCCGCTGGCTTACCTGCCGCTGGTGATCATCTGGCTCGGCATCGGCGAAGCCTCCAAGATCGTACTGATCTACATGGCGATCTTCGCACCGATGGCCCTCAGCGCCCGCGCCGGTGTGCGCTCGGTGGCGATCGAGCAGATCCACGCCGCCTACTCCATGGGCGCCAGCCGCTGGCAGGTGGTGCGTTATATCGTGCTGAAGAGCGCGCTGCCGGAGATCCTGACCGGCATGCGCATCGGCATCGGCTTCGGCTGGACCACGCTGGTCGCCGCCGAGATGGTCGCCGCCCAGGCCGGCCTCGGCTTCATGGTGCTGAACGCGGCGGAGTTCCTGGTCACCGACGTGGTGATCATGGGGATCATCGTCATCGGCATCATCGCCTACCTGTTCGATCTGCTGATGCGCTATCTGGAGAAAAGGCTGGTGCCCTGGAAAGGGCGCTGAGGCGAACAGCACCGATCAGGCGACCTTTGGGTCGCCTTTTTTGTCTCCCGTTTCAGGCGCCGACCTGCTGCCTGGCGACCCAGGCCACATGTTTGGCCACCGCCGGATCGGCCAGCAGTGCGGCGCGGCTGTTCAGGCGCTGGGCCAGCGTCATCTCGTCGTACAGGCGATGGATACCGCGGTGACAGGCGTAGCAGATGCGCAGCCCGGCGTTCAGCTGTTCGGCGCTGAAATCCTTCTGGAAGCGGGGCCGCCGATGCAGCTTGCGCGGGATCAGATGGTGGAAGGTTAACGCGGTGTGGCGGGCGCACAGCTCGCAGCACGCGTCGGATCTACTTTTGGCCATAATGCTCGCGGCTTTACCTCGTTCTACGGCTTATCGGTCGGGGAGCGACTGCCACTATAATAGCGCCATGTCCGCCAACGAACTTAGCAACCCTGACCGTCACGATTTGAGCCACGGCCTTAGCCCTGCCCCGCTCAGCGACCCGCTCTACTACCTGCGTAACGCGCAAACGGTGATGCACTGGTGTCTCGCACACCACGCCGATCTGCTGCTGCCAGAGGAGCGCGCGCAGCTGAAGCGTATCCTGACGCTGGACACGCCGACCCAGGGCCTGCTGCAACGCCTGCTGCTGCGCAAGGGGGAGCTGTTCCGCGGCGACGCGCTGAACTACAGCGAGATCCCCGACCTGTCCGCCAGCCTGGGTCAGCTACAGCGGGAGGGGTTGATCGACAGCGATCCCGCACTGGCGCTGCTGGAGCTGTGCGCGCTGTACCGGCGCGACGAGCTGCAGCTGCTAGCCAACAGACTGGGCTGCACTCTGCCCCGCTCGGCCAACAAGCAGCAGTTGATCGACTGGCTCAGCAGCGACTCAGATCGGTCGCAACAACGGCAACCACTGTCCGGCTGGTGGCCCACGGCCCCCTTCAGTGCCCTGCGGCTGTGCTGCCGTGAGTTGTTCGAGCGGCTACGGCTGATGTTCTTCGGCAACCTGCAGCAGGAGATGTCGGCCTTCGTGCTGACCGAACTCGGTTACCAGCGCTACGAGCCGGTCGCGCTGAGCAGCGCATCGCGCGCATTCCAGTTGCGAACGGAGGTGGATCACTACCTGCAGCTGCACGCTATCGCTCGTCAACTGGAGGAGCCCACCGATCCACTGTCGGATCTCGCCGCCCAGCTGCCGCCGCGGATCGACACCGCCTGGCTCGGGCACCGTTACGACAAGACCCGGTTCGCCCTGGGTCAGGCCGCCGAACGCAGTGGCGCCATTGAGCTGGCGCGGCAACTGTACGCCGACAGCCATCACCCGGAGGCGCGCCTGCGCCAGCTGCGGCTGGCGGAGCTGCATGAGGCGCCAGCCACCACCCACGCCCAGGCACTGCAGTTGCTCGACGAACCCTCCCTGGCCTCGGAATACCGTATCCGGGTTCAGCGCATCGCCCAGCGCTGTGCCCGCGCCCTGGGACAGCCGGTGCCGCCCAAACCGCGCCAAACGATTCCCACCGAACGTCTGCAGTTGCCGCAGCGCTCCGGTGAGCGGGTCGAGGCCGCCGTGATCCGCTATCTGCAGTCCCGGGGCTGGAGCGCCTTTCATGTCGAGAGCCAGTGGCTGAACGGACTGTTTGCGCTGCTGTGCTGGGAGGCGCTGTTCACGCCGGTCACCGGCGCCTTCTTCCATCCGTTTCAGGGCGCGCCCGCCGACCTGTACCGCGACAGCTTCCAACTTCTGCGTCAGCCGCAGCTGGCGCGTGCCTTCGCCCGCTTGCGCGACGGCTCCTACCGCGACACCATCATTCAGCAGGCGGCGCTGAAACGGGGCACCGCCTGCGACCTGATCCGCTGGGACCTGCTGACGCCGGAGCTGATCGAGGCAGCTTTGGCGCTGATCCCGGCGCAGCAGCTGGAGGCGCTGTTG
>QKGH01000162.1 GCA_003250495.1 Marinobacterium sp. | reverse complement strand
GGTGCCGGCTAGCGCAAGGGTCCGTGCGTCATGGATGGGCCTCGCGCCAGCGCTGGGTACGCTTCAGCAGTTGCCGACTGAGCAGCCAGTGCAGGACTCTGACCGCGGCCGATGTCAGCACGATGACCATCGCCATCGCGGCGGCCGGGGCGATGTCGCCGGCGCCCTCCATGTTCAGTACCGCCACCGAGGCCAGCTGGGTGTGCGGTGCGTAGAGGAAGATCACCGCCGACACCGTGGTCATCGCCGTGGTGAACAGGTAGGTGGAGATATCCAGCACCGCCGGCAGGCACAGTGGCAGCGAGACGCGCAGGAAGGTCTTGTACAGCGGCACTTGCAGCGACGCGCCGACGGCCTCGATCTCCGGGTCCATCTGTTTGATCGCGGTGACCGCGGTGATATGGCTGACCGTGTAGTAGTGCACGATGGTGCTGATCACCAGGATCGCCAGCGTGCTGTAGAGACCGTTCAGCGGGTTGTCCGGGGCGTTGAAGAAGAAGATGTAGGCCAGCCCCAGCACCATCCCCGGTACCGCCATCGGCAGCAGGGTCAGGCCGCCGATCAGGTTCAGCACCGGGCGGAAGCCCTGGCAGCGTTCGCTGACGTAAGCGGTCAGAAAGATGAACAGGGTACCGAACAGCGCCGTATACAGCGCCATGCGCAGGGAGTTGTAGAACGCCTCCCAGCCGCCGCCATCCATCAGGTCGAAACGGTAGTTGTTGAACGACAGGGTCAGGTTGTAGGGCCAGAAGCTGACCAGCGAGGCGTAGGCGGCCATCCCCAGCATGGCGAGTAGCAGCAGCGCGATCAGGCTGCAGTAGCCGAAGAACAGCCAGTCGCGCAGGGGCTGGGGCTGCGGTGTATAGGGCACGGCACGGGCGCCGAGGGTCGCGATCTGGCGCCGTTTGACGTAGCGCTCGACGCCGAAGGCGAGCACCGCGGGCAGCAGCAGGAGCAGGCCGACCACGGCGCCCATCTGGAAGTTCTGCTGGCCGATCACCTGCTTGAACAGGTCGGTGGCGAGCACGTTGTAGGAGCCGCCGATCACCTTGGCGACCCCGAAATCGGTCAGCGTCAGGGTGAAGACCACAAACCCGGCGCTGATCAGGCCATATTTCAGTCCCGGCAGGGTGACCACGAAGAAGGTGCGCAGCGGGCGGGTCTTCAGCACCGCGGCGGCCTCGTACAGGCGCCCGTCCACCATCTTCATCGCCGTGGTCAGGATCATCAGCGTCGACGGGAACACCCAGATCACCAGGCCGATGACGATCCCGATGGGGCCGTAGATGCTGTGGCCGAACAGCAGCCCCTTGGCCACCCCCTGGTTACCGAAGAAGTAGACCAGGCTGATCGCCGGCAGCAACGACGGCGCCAGCAGCGGGATCAGACTGAGGATGCGGAACAGCGGTTTCAGCGGCATGCAGGTGCGGGTCAGGCCGTAACCGTAGAGGAATGCCAGGGTCAGCACGATCAGTGTCGACAGCCCGGCGACCCACAGCGAGTTGCCGACCGCGCCGACCAGCACCGGGCTGCTGAAATACTGGGCAAAGTTGCCGAGGCCGATGAAGGCGCCGTCGGCGTTCTGCACACTTTTGACCAGCAGCGAGTAGAGCGGCAGCAGCACGGCCACCAGCAGTGCCAACGCGGCGATCGTGGCCAGTGCACGCAGCAGCAGCTGGTCGCCGCTCAGTGCCGGGGCGGTGCGAAAGGGCGCGCGCAGACGGTTGTGGGACAGGGTCTCCATGACAACTCCACTCTCAGTCCTGGGGATGATCGAACAGGTGCAGCAGGGCCGGATCGAAACTCAGCTTCAACTGGCTGCCGGGCGTCAGGTCGAAGCGGCGGAACAGGTGCATCGACAGATCGACCGTCAGCGGGGTCTCCCCCTGCAGCAGCTTCAGACGCACGAAGGAGCCGAGGAACTCCAAGCTGTCGACCTGCGCGTCCAGCGCGTTGTCGACGCTCTCATCGTTGCCATGCAGGACGATATCCTCCGGCCGCACGCCGAGCAGGCCCTGACTGTCACTGAGGTGGGCGGTCGAACGGCAGCGGATCAGTGTGCCGCCGACCTCGACGCTGTCAGGGCCGCAGACCCGGCACGGCAGCAGGTTGATGGTGCCGACGAACTCGGCCACGAACACCGACGCCGGATGCTGGTAGATCTGCTGCGGTGTGCCGACCTGCTCGATATGGCCGTGGTTCATCACCACGATGCGGTCCGCCATCGACATCGCCTCCTCCTGGTCGTGGGTGACCATGATGGTGGTGATGCCGAGCTGGTGCTGCAGGCGTTTGATCTCGCGCCGTAGATGGACCCGCACCTGGGCGTCGAGCGCGGACAGCGGTTCGTCCAGCAACAGCAGGCTGGGCGAGGTCGCCAGGGCGCGGGCCAGGGCCACACGCTGCTGCTGACCGCCGGAGAGCTGGCCGGGATATTTGGCAGCGGCCTGGGGCAGGCCGATGTTGTCGAGCAAAGCCTGTACACGTTCGGCGATCTGGGCCTTGGGCAGCCTGGCGTTGTGCAGACCGAAGGCGATGTTCTGTGCCACGGTCAGGTTGGGAAACAGGGCATAGGACTGGAATACGATGCCGAAGTCGCGCTTGTTCGGCGGCAGCCAGGAGATATCGACCCCGTCCTGAATCAGACTGCCGGCGGTTTGGAAATCGAGCCCGGCGATGGCCCGTAACAATGTCGTTTTACCGCACCCGGAGGGGCCCAGGAAGCAGATGAACTCACCCTCGGCGATCGATAGCGAGACGCCATTCAGGGCGACGAAATCGCCATACTGCTTGATCAGGTTGTGGACTTGCAGATAGGCGGGATCCCGCGCCACCGCTAGCTGGGCGTGGCCGGCGGGCTCGCGGTGGGTGGTTTCGCCGACATCCGCCGCCAGGGCCGCGGCAGGGATACGAAGCGCTTCAGACATGCTTACTCCAGTGGAACGGGTTAGGCGCCAGACAACCCCGGAGCAGGGCTCCGGGGCGTTGTGGAACGAGGGTTACTCTTTGGCTTCGGACTTGCCGTCGTAGCGGTTGGACCACTCCCGCAGAATCCGTGCACGGTTGCTGGCGGCCCACTGCAGGTCGTTCTTGATCATCCGTTCGGTGATCTCCGGCGGGAAGTTCGGTACCGGTTTGGCGACGCCGGGCAGCGCGACAACGGCATAACCCTCGTTGTACAGCGCGTTGGCCTTGCGGGTGACCGACCAGTCCATCAGCTTTTTGGCGGCATCGAGATTTTTCGTGCCCTTGACGATACCGGCCGCTTCCAGCTCCCAGCCTACCCCTTCGGTCGGCACGATCACCTCCAGCGGGGCGCCCTGGTTTTTCAGCTTGGCGGCACGGAAGGCGAACGAGATGCCGATCGGGATCTCGCCGGACGCCGCCAGTTTGCAGGGTTTGGAGCCGGAGTGGGTGTAGCGGGCGATGTTCTCGTGCAGGCCGTCCATATACTGCCAGCCGCCCTCTTCGCCGAAGGTCTGCAACCAGCTGGACACATCCAGGTAGCCGGTACCGGAGGAGGCCGGGTTCGGCATGATCAGGTGCCCCTTGTAGATCGGGTTGAGCAGGTCCTTCCAGCTTTCGGGCTTGGGCAGGTTGTACTTTTCGGCCTCATAGGGGTTGAAGCAGATGGCGGCGACCCAGGCATCCATACCGGTCCAGCTTGGCGGGTTGGCGGCATCACGGAATCCTTCGGCCAGCAGTTCCGCGCCCGGTGCGGCGTAGGGCTCCAGCATCCCCTCCTGATTCAGCAGCAGCAGGCTCGTGCCGGCCAGGCCCCAGACCACGTCGGCGCGGGGATTCTCCTTCTCCGCCAGCAGCTTGGCGGTGATGATACCGGTGGAGTCGCGCACCCAGTTGATCTTGATCTCCGGGTAATCTTCATTGAAGCGCTCGGCGTATTTTTTCAGGTCGCTGGCTTCCAGACCGGTGTAGACCGTCAGCTCCGCCGGTGCGGCAACGGCTTGTAGCGAACTTCCGAGTACTGCGGTAGCCAATGCGGATTTCCAATGCGGATTTAATAAAGCCGGTGACGAGGTTTTTCGCCTTAAACTCTTTCATGCTTCCGAATCCTTTGCTCTGTTTAAATCGGGTTCGTATTTCAGAACGGCCTGATAAAAAGCGACCTTGAAAGCGATCTAAACAAACTCATCGGAGCCGGACAAATCGTCATTGATTATATTATTCATAGGAATGACCGATAGATCAGTGCAAATGGTATTGGAATTTTTAAAGTTAAAGGCTTGGTTTAGGCGGTTTTATCGTGGATGACTGCAATAAACGGGCAATGGCTGAGCGGAGGTTCTGAACCGGGATGAATGTAGTTTAAATGGCGGCGGTCATTAAGGTAAGAGGGATTATTTTATGCACTACTATGGCGCGGCTATTAATTTTAAAAATAAAAAATCGCACCATTTTAATGCGGAATTGTTAAGGAAGGATGACTTAATAGTGTGGTGAAGGCGTAGCGCTTTCTATATCAAGTTGCCCAGTCCCAGGTTGTCCTGCAGCAGTGTCTCAGTCAACAGGTGCTACCCGCCTGTTGGCGGGCACTGACTGCTACACCCCCTCCGGCTGCGCTGCAGCGCCCGAGCCCTGGCTTTCCAGCAGTTCGAAGAAGGCTCGCACCGCCGGCATTGGATAGGACTCCTTCAGGCAGATGAAATACTCGGTGATGTTGAGCACCGCGTCGCGCACGCGCAGGGAGCTGAGCCGGCTATCGTGACCCACTTCGCTGGCGCTGATGAAGCCGATACCGAGGCCCGCGGCGACCGCTTCGCGTACCCCTTCGCGACTGCCGATCTCCAGCAGCGTACCGGGCTGGATCTCATGGCGGCGCATCGCCTGCTCGAACACGGCGCGGGTGTTGGAGCCTTTCTCGCGCAGTACCAGGCGTTGGCCGTTCAGCTCGGTGAAGCGGATGCTGCTGCGGCGTGCCCACTCGTGTCCGCGCGGTACCAGCATGACAATCTGGTCCTTTATATAGGGCAGGGCATGCAGCCGGCTGTCCTCGATGTACTCCGGCATCACGCCGATATCCGCCTTCAGGTCGTGCAAATCGTTCAGCACCCGCTCGCTGTTACCGAAGTGCACCGAGATCTCGATATCGGGGTAGCGGCGATAGAACTCGCCCAGTAGCGGCACCACCAGGAAGGGGCTGTCGGCGGTCACGCGCAGGCGACCGGTCAGCAACCCCTGGGCCCGGCTCAGCAACTGCTCCGCCTCCGCCTCCAGGTAGTACTGGCGCCGGGTGATCTCCAGCAGAGCCCGGCCCAGCCCGGTCAGTGCCACGCCGCGCCCCTGGCGCTTGAACAACTTGACGCCGTAACGCTCCTCCAGCGCTTTCACATGGTCGGACAGGGTTGGCTGGGTGACATGCAGCAGTTGCGCGGCCTTGGTGTAGCTGCCTTGGCTGGCCACGGCGTGGAACGCGCGCAGTTGGGCGTAATTCATTGGTAACACCGATGTTTTAAATATGAATTATCGATTTGTTCGACGTCATGAAAGTTATTACAAAGAGTCCCAGAGCGCAAAACCCCTAAGTTCGATAGTTCGAGCGTACAGCCAAGGTGAAACCGATGAATCCGATAGCCATACCCGATACGCCCTACCTACTGCTGACTCCCGGTCCGCTGACCACTACCGCCAGCGTCAAGCAACAGATGCTGGGCGATGCCTGCACCTGGGACGACGATTACAACAATCTGGTACAGCGGGTGGGGGCGCGGCTGGTCGAGCTGGCGACCGCGGCCGAGGGTTACACCTCGGTACTGATGCAGGGCAGCGGTACTGCCTGCGTCGAGTCGGTGATCGGCTCGGCCGTGCCGGCGGATGGCAAGTTGGTGGTGATGGCCAACGGCGTCTATGGCAAGCGTATCGCGCAGATCGCCGACTATTTGCAGATCCCCTACCACCTGCTCGATGCCGGCGAGACGGCGACGCCGGATCTGGTAGCACTGCAGAATCTGCTGACCAGCGATAGTGAGATTACTCATGTCGCCGTGGTACACAGCGAGACCACCACCGGCATGCTGAACCCGATCGATGAGATCGGTCGCATCGTTAAGGCGGCCGGCAAGACCTATATCGTCGATGCGATGAGCAGTTTCGGCGGTATCGAGATGGACCTGGCCGAGCTGCAGATCGACTTCATGATCAGCAGCGCCAACAAGTGCATCCAGGGGGTGCCGGGATTCGGTTTCGTGATTGCCCGTCGCGAGGCGATGCAGCAGATTGCCGGCCGCGCGCGCTCGCTGAGCCTGGACCTGTACGATCAGTGGCAATGCATGGAGGAGCATAACGGTAAGTGGCGCTTCACCTCGCCGACCCATGTCGTGCGCGCCTTCGCCCAGGCCCTGAACGAGCTGGAACAGGAAGGTGGCGTGGCGGCGCGGGCAGCCCGCTACCAGGCCAACCACCGGACCCTGGTGGCGGGGATGCGTGCACTGGGCTTCAAGACCCTGCTCGACGACGGCCTGATGTCGCCGATCATCACCTCCTTCTATAGCCCGGAGCACGCGGACTACAGCTTCAAGCGCTTCTACGAGCTGCTGAAGGCTCGCGGCTTCGTAATCTATCCAGGCAAGGTATCAGCGGCGGACTGCTTCCGCATCGGTAATATCGGCGATATCCAGCCGGCGGATATGGAGCGTCTGCTCGCCGCGATCGCCGAGAGCTGCTACTGGCAGGCACGGCCGGTTGCCGGCGCGCGCTGAGTGCTACCCGGGGCCGTGTCGACGGCCCCAACACCTCTCTTTGTCTCCACGCCTGTCGGCGGCGAGTTATCATTGCCCTCCAACCTTGATTACCGATCTGCCTGGCTCAGGCACTGAACCCGAACCGGGTGTCGGCAGTCTATGCGGTATACAGAGAGAGGCAGCTTATGTGGGATAAACTCAAAACAATGGTCGGCGGCCTGCTGGCACCGGATACGGGGCGGGCACCGAATCCCGAACAGTTGGTGGAGCTGGCCGGTGCCGCGCTGATGGTGGAGGTGATCGCCGCCGATTACCAGCAGCAGCCTGCGGAGCGACAGGCGTTACTGGCGGCGGTAGAGCGCCAGTTCGGCCTGGACGCGACCCAGGCGCAGCAGCTGTTGGAACGTGCGCAACTGGCGCACGGCCGGGCCACGGATTACTTCCGTTTCACCTCCGATATCAACGATCACTGCACGCCGGAACAGAAGGTGCTGCTGATCGAGGGGTTGTGGCGTGTCGCCTATGCCGATGGCGAGCTACATCCGTACGAGGAGCATGTGATCCGCCGCGTGGCCGATCTGATCCATCTGACCCATTTCGACTTCATCGCGGCCAAGCATCGGGTCGAAGCCGGCGCCTGAGTCGTAGGCGGCTGGCGTGTGACGCCGGATCGGGTAGGATAGGGCTCGATTCGGAGCAGGGAGTCCATCCATGAACGACACGATTACGAACCTGGCGATCGATTTTATCGCCCTGATCGGGCTGGTGCTGCTGGTGCTGGTGCTGCTGGGCCTGGTCAGTGCGCTGGTGATGTACCAGATCGACAAGCGTCAGACGGTGCATACGATCCGCCGCAACTACCCGCTGCTGGGGCGTTTCCGCTACCTGTTCGAAAGCCTGGGCGAGTTTTTCCGCCAGTATTTCTTCGCCATGGATCGCGAGGAGATGCCGTTCAACCGTGCCCAGCGCTCGTGGATCTACCGCGCGGCCAAGAATATCGACAACACCGTCGCCTTCGGTTCGACCCGCGACCTGCGTCGGCCCGGTACCTACTATTTCCTGAACTGCCCCTTCCCGACCCTGTCCGAGGATGCGGCACCGACCCAGTCGATGCGGATCGGCCCCTACTGCCGCGAACCCTACGACGCACCGTCGTTCCTGAACATCTCCGGGATGAGCTTCGGCGCCCTGTCCAAGCCGGCGGTGCAGGCGCTGTCGCGCGGGGCGAAGCTGGCCGGCTGCTGGATGAATACCGGTGAGGGCGCCCTGTCCCCCTATCATCTGGAGGGTGGTTGCGACATCGTGTTCCAGATCGGCACCGCGAAGTACGGTGTGCGTGACGAGCAGGGCAAGCTCGACGACCAGAAGCTGGCCCGTATCGCTGCCATCCCCGAGGTACGGATGTTCGAGATCAAGCTGAGCCAGGGGGCGAAACCGGGCAAGGGCGGTATCCTGCCCGGCGATAAGGTGACGCCGGAGATCGCCGAGATCCGCGGTATCCCGGCGGGGCAGCCGTCGATCAGTCCGAACCGGCACTCGGAGATCGCGTCGATCGACGACCTGCTCGATTTCATCGCCCATGTGCGCCTGGTCACCGGCAAGCCGGTCGGGTTCAAACTGGTGCTGGGGACCACCGACTGGCTGGATGGCTTCTGCGAGGCGATCAACACGCGCGGCAGTGAGGCGGCGCCGGACTTCATCACGCTGGACAGTTCCGATGGTGGCACCGGGGCGGCGCCGCTGCCGTTGATCGACAGCGTGGGGTTGCCGTTGCGCGAGAGTCTGCCGCTGCTGGTCAACAAACTGCGCCAGCATGGGCTGCGCAACCGGATCCGCGTGATCTCCTCGGGCAAGCTGATCAACCCGACCGATGTGGCGGCGGCGATCTGCATGGGGGCGGACTTCGTGGTTACGGCGCGTGGCTTTATGTTCGCGCTCGGCTGTGTGCAGGCGCTGCAATGTAACAAGAACACCTGTCCAACCGGTATCACGACCCATGACCCCAAACTGCAGCAGGGGCTGATCCCCGAGGTCAAGGCGCAGCGCGTGGCGCACTTCCACCACAACCTGGTGCACGAAGTGGAGATGATCGCGCACTCCTGCGGCGTGGCCGAGCCGCGACAGCTGCGGCGCGAACATGCGGCGATAGTGGTCGATGGCGGCAGCTCGGTGCCGCTCAACATCCTTTACCCTGAATCCTGAACGCCGGAAACCTGCGTTCCAGAAACCTGAGTCCCAGAAACGACTAAGCCAGCATCGGCTGCTGGCTTAGTGTCGGTTTACTCTTCGTCGAACCAGGATTCTTCATTAAGGTAGGGGGATAACTCCTTCTCCTCGCGCCGGCGTTCGATGGCGCGGCGAGCTTCGAGCAACCGCTTCGAGGCGTGTTGCTTCTGGCGGTTTTTCTCCTCTATGTCGTAACCCACCATGATGTCGAAAACTTCGGTCTGAATTTCGCTCAGATCCTGCTCTTTCCGTATCAGCATAGTACCTGCTCCGATCTCCGGTTCGAGGGCGAACGGCTGGGCACCTGCTTAGTCAGAGTCCCGCCGAGTCACCGCGAAGACATAAATCAGTCTGTTCGGTTTTACCGCAACTGCGTACAAAATTCAAACAGATCAATAATTGGCCAGTTGGCAGGAGGAAGAGTAGTAGCAGGTCATGTCAGTACAGTGACAGGTGTCCGGAACGGATCGCCTGCCACTGCGGGGAGGGGTCAATCGTTGTCGTAGCCGTCGTCGTCATACTCGTCGGGACGGCGTGTCGGCAGGCGTTTTTCGTTCTGGCGCAGGTTGCGCAGGCTGCGCTTGATCGTCTTCAGGTGGTCGAACAGGGCTGGGCCCAGCTTCATCGCCACGCCCACCGCCAGCACGTCGATCACCACCAGGTGCACGACGCGGGACGACATCAGCGTGCTGAGGTCCTTGTCCTCCTCCACATCGATATGGATCGGGATAGTGGCGAGATCCGCCAGCGGCGTATTGCCCGGGCACAGGGTGATCACGGTAGCGCCGGTATCGCGCACCAGGCGCACGGTGTGCAGCAGGTCCTTGGTACGGCCGGTCTGGGAGATCGCCACCACCACATCGCCTTCGCCGAGCGTGACCGCGGAGATGGTCTGCATGTGCGGGTCGGAGTAGGCGGCGGCGGAGATCATCAGCCGGTAGAATTTGTGCTGGGCGTCGGAGCAGACCGGAGCCGAGGCGCCGAAACCATAGAACTCGACGCGGTTGGCCTTGGCCAGGGCGTCGATCGCCTCCTCCAGCGTCGTCGGATCGAGCCGCTCGCGGATGTTGATCAGGTTGCCGATCATCGAGTCGAAGATCTTCTGCTTGAACTCGATCACTGTGTCCTTGGAGTTCAGCGCGAACTGCTCATAGCTGGATTTGCTCGCCAGCCCCTGGGCCAGGGTCAGCTTGAAGTCCTGGAAACCGTCGTAGTTCAGTGCCCGGCAGAAGCGGACAACGGTCGGTTCGCTGACGTTAGCCTCGGAGGCCAGATCGACGATGCGCATATGAATCACGTCGTTGGGGTTGGCCAATACATAATCGGCGACTTTCTGTTCCGATTTGCGCAGCTGCGGACGTGAGTCCGCAATCGATTTGAGCAGATTGAAGGAGTTCAATTGTCTTTCCTGCCAGATCAGCGAATGACGTTGGGGTCGAGTATATCAAGCCTGGGGTTTATCGCCCAACTTTGTTACGTGGACCTAAGCCGTTGAGGTGTAAACATAAATGGGGTCGGTTACGGAGCCGGTGCGGGCGATGTTTTACGCCGGGGGCCGCTGTATAGCGATGCGTTTCCCCTCTATACTGTGCTCAGTTTGCGGTTGTTATGGATAGGAGACGCTATTGGGCGTCAGCTGGAACTGTAACGACCACAATCGGGTCCAACCGCAGCTGTAGAGGGAAGAGGTCGATGATGCTGAACAACTCGGGGACTGCCCGGCGCTATACACTCACTCTCCGTGCTGGATTGATCCTGGCCGTACTGGTCATCCTGGCGCTGCTGACTCCGCTTGGATACGCCAAGTCGGCGCCCGACCCCAAGCAGCTGCAACTGGCATCGGTGCATGCGCTGATCGTGGATCTGAAATCGGGCAAGACGCTGTACCAGAAGAATCCGGATCGGGTGGTGCCGATCGCGTCGGTCACCAAACTGCTGACGGCGGTCGTCGTGCTGGATGCCAAGCTGCCGTTGGACGAACGAATTCCGATCGAGGTGAAAGATTCGCCGCAGATGGAGAATGTCTATTCGCGGGTGCGGGTACACAGTGCATTACCGCGTCGCGAGGTGCTGCGGATGGCGCTGATGTCGTCGGAAAACCGCGCGGCGACCGCCCTGGCACATGCTTACCCCGGCGGTTACCACGCCTTCCTGTTGGCAATGAACCACAAGGCGGCGGAGCTCGGTATGCAGAACAGCTACTTTGTCGAGCCGACCGGGCTGTCGCCGTTCAATGTATCGACCGCGCACGATCTGATGCGGCTGCTGAAGGCCGCCAACCGTTATGCCCCGATTCGCGAGATGACGACCTCGATCAAGGCCGACGAAAACTTCACCAACCCCCGTTACGCGCTGGCGTTCTATAACACCAACCCGTTGATCAAGAAGGATAATTGGGATATCCGGGTGAGCAAGACCGGGTATACCGACGAGGCCGGACGCTGCCTGGTGATGCTCAGCCGTATCGGGGGGCGCGATATCGGCATGGTGTTCCTCGATTCGTTCGGCAAGCGCTCCCATGTTGGCGATGCCACCCGGGTACGGCAGTGGCTGGAGACCGGCAAGAGCAGCGCGGTGCCGGCTTCGGCCAAGCGCTATGAGCAGGATAAGAGCCTGGCGATCCATCCCGCGCAGACGGACGTGATCGCCCGTCAGTAACGGCGCAACAGTAAAAAACCGCCCAGCAGGGCGGTTTTTTATGGCCGGCGCTATCAAACCCGCTGGTACAGGCTGGCGCCGCTCTCGCGGAACTCCTCCGATTTCTCCTGCATCCCCTGCTCGGCCTGGGCGTTGATCGCCGCCACCTGCTCGTCGTCCAGCTCGCGCACCTCCTGGGAGATCTTCATCGAGCAGAACTTCGGCCCGCACATGGAGCAGAAGTGCGCCACTTTGGCCGATTCCTTCGGCAGCGTCTCGTCGTGGTAGGCGCGGGCGGTATCCGGGTCCAGGCCGATGTTGAACTGGTCCTCCCAGCGGAACTCGAAGCGCGCCTTGGACATGGCGTTATCACGGATCTGTGCGCCCGGATGTCCTTTCGCCAGGTCGGCGGCGTGGGCGGCGATCTTGTAGGTGATGATGCCGGTCTTGACGTCATCCTTGTTCGGCAGCCCCAGGTGCTCCTTCGGCGTCACATAGCAGAGCATGGCGCAGCCGTACCAGCCGATCATCGCCGCGCCGATACCGGAGGTGATGTGGTCGTAGCCCGGCGCGATATCGGTGGTCAGCGGGCCCAGCGTATAGAAGGGTGCTTCGTCGCACTCCGTCAGCTGTTTGTCCATGTTGGCCTTGATCATATGCATCGGCACGTGGCCGGGGCCTTCGATCATCACCTGCACGTCATGTTTCCAGGCGATCTTGGTCAGCTCGCCGAGGGTTTCCAGCTCGGCGAACTGGGCGGCGTCGTTGGCGTCGTAGACCGAGCCGGGACGCAGGCCGTCGCCGAGGGAGAAGGCCACGTCGTAGGCCTTGCAGATCTCGCAGATCTCCTCGAAGTGGGTGTAGAGGAAGTTCTCCTGGTGGTGCGCCAGGCACCATTTCGCCATGATCGAACCGCCGCGGGAGACGATGCCGGTCATCCGCTTGGCGGTCAGCGGTACGTAGCGCAGCAGCACACCGGCGTGGATGGTGAAGTAGTCCACCCCCTGTTCCGCCTGCTCGATCAGCGTGTCGCGGAATACCTCCCAGTTCAGGTCCTCGGCCACGCCGTTGACCTTCTCCAGCGCCTGGTAGATCGGCACGGTGCCGATCGGTACCGGTGAGTTGCGCAGGATCCACTCGCGGGTCTCGTGGATGTTCTTGCCGGTGGAGAGGTCCATGATGGTGTCGGCGCCCCAGCGGGTGCCCCAGGTCATCTTCTCCACCTCCTCCTCGATCGAGGAGGAGAGCGCCGAGTTGCCGATGTTGCCGTTGATCTTCACCAGGAAGTTACGGCCGATGATCATCGGCTCCAGCTCCGGGTGATTGATGTTGCAGGGGATGATGGCGCGCCCGGCGGCTACTTCGTCACGCACGAACTCCGGCGTGATCTCCGTCGGCAGCTGGGCGCCGAACGCCTGTCCCGGGTGCTGCTGGGCGACGCTGTTGCCCTCGGCTTTGGCCTTGGCCAGCTTCATGTTCTCGCGGATGGCGATATATTCCATCTCCGGCGTGATGATCCCCTGGCGCGCGTAGTGCAGCTGGGTCACGTTGGCACCAGCCTTGGCGCGGCGCGGCTTGCGGGTCAGCTCGAAACGCAGCTCGTCGAGGCGCAGGTCGGCGGCGCGGGCGCGGCCGTATTCGGAGGTCAGCTGCGCCAGCTGCTCGGTGTCGTCACGTTCGAGAACCCACTGTTCACGCAACGGACTCAGACCTTTACGGACGTCGATCTCGACCGCAGGATCGGTATAGGGACCGGAGGTGTCGTAGACGTAGAGCGGCGCGTTCCGCTCGCCGCCGAACGCGGTCGGGGTGTCATCCAGCGCGATTTCGCGCATCGGCACGCGGATATCGGGGCGGCTGCCTTCGATATAGACCTTGCGCGATCTGGGGAAGGGCTGCACCGACGCCTGGTCGACCGCGGCACGTTCGTTCAGGGGCAGGTGGGGAGGGCGTGTGCTCATCATGTTCTCCGGCGTCTTATCGTTGTCATGCTCAGTCGGCGAGATCCAGGCCCATCTGCCAGAAACTCACCTCCATACGGGTGGCGGTACGGAAACGCTTGGCCAGGGCGGCCTGCCGTTCAGCCGGCAGCTCCTGGCCGAGTCGCTCCAGCAGCGCCCGTTCGGTCTGCGCCGCCTGCTGGTACTCAGCGCTCAGATACATCTCGATCCAGGCGTTGTAGGGGTTACCCGCACGAACGGTAGCGGGCTGCGCGGCCAGCCACTGGGCGATTTCGGCATAACCGAGGATGCAGGGGGCCAGGGCCACGTGCAGATCGAGCAGGTCGCCGGCGAAACCGGCGTCCAGCACGTAGCGGGTATAGGCCACGGTGGCGGCGGCTTCCGGCAGCGCCTGCAGCTCGGCTTCGCCAATGCCCCACTCGCGGCAGTACGCCACATGCAGGCCGATCTCGGTATCCAGCATCGCGTTGAGACCGGCCTGGGCGTAGCGCATGCTCTCCAGGTCTTCACTCTTGAAGATCGCCAGTCCCCAGGCACGGCTGAACTGGAGCAGGAACAGGTAGTCCTGCTTCAGATAGTGCTGGAAACAGGCCCTGGGCAGACTGCCATCGCCCAGCTGGCGCACGAACGCGTGCTGGATATAGGCGTTCCAGTCGTCGCGGCACTGCGCTTTCAGATGTTCGAACAGGTTCATCCCGGTCTCCGGCAGGGGTCAGGGCGCGGTCGCGTAGCTGTCGACCGGCGGATTGGACTTGGTCAGCCCCTGCGTCTGCATGAAGGCGCCGAAACGCTCGTAGCGTCCCTTGTCCAATGCGGCCGGGCGCAGTGCGAAGCGGGTCAGGGTATCGTTCCAGGCGCGACGGTTCAGTTCGGTATCGAGTTCGTCCGGCTTGTAGCTGACGAAGCTCTGCCAGGCCTGGTCCGGGTGATTGATGATGTACTGGGTCGCCTGTTCCAGGGCGCTCATGAAGCGGGCGTAGCGCCGGTCGTCGCGCTGTTTGGCGTTGACGACGAGGATCAGCTCGTCGTAGGCCGGCACACCCTCCTCCTCGACATAGAACGCACGGCCGGGATGGCCTTCGAGGTCCATCTGGTTCAGCTCGAAGTTGCGGAAGGCACCGATGACACCGTCCACCTGACCGGAGATCAGCGACGGCGACAGCGACCAGTTCACGTTGACCAGCTCGACATCGTCCGGACCCAGACCATGGCGGCCCAGCATGGTGTGCAACAGGGCGTCCTCGAAACCGCTGACCGAGTAGCCGATCTTGCGGCCTTTGAAGTCCTCAATGGACTTGATCGGACCGTCTTTGAGCACCACCAGCGAGTTCAGCGGGGTGGCGACCAGCGTGCCGATACGTACCAGCGGCAGCCCCTCGTCGATCTGCTGGTGCAGCTGCGGTTGGTAGCTGACCGCCATATCGGCCTTGCCGGCGGCGACCAGTTTCGGCGGCAGCGACGGGTCGGCCGGTTCCACCAGCTTCACCTCGAGATCTTCCGCCGCGAAGAAGCCCTTTTGCTGTGCCACGATCAGCGGTGCGTGGTCCGGGTTGACGAACCAGTCGAGCAGCAGCTCCACCTTGTCGGCGGCCTGCGCCTGGGTCAGCAACTGGGAGGAGAGCAGCAATCCGGTCAGCAGGGCGGTCCAGCGTTTCATCAGATACCTCGATCAGTGGTTGGCGTTATTCAGTTAAGTTATTGGGCGTCGTGATTGAAGGTTTCGCTCAGCCACGGCGTCAGCCGCCGCGCCAGGGCGTCGACCAGGAAATAGAGCGCCACGGCGAGCAGGGCCAGCATCAGCAGGGCGGCGAACAGCAGATCGATCTGCATGCGCGCGTTGGCATTGAGCATCAGGTAACCCAGCCCGGTGGAGGAACCGACCCACTCGCCGACCACGGCGCCGATCGGTGCCACCGATGCCGCCACCCGCAGGCCCGAGCCGAACGCGGGCAGCGCCGCCGGCAGGCGGATCTGCAGCAGCTGCGCACGGCGGCCAGCGCCGAGCGTACGCGCCAGTTGCAGGTAGCCGGTCGGGGTCTGGCGCAGGCCGTCGAAACAGGCGGCGGTGACCGGGAAGTAGATAATCAGCGTCGCCATCGCCACCTTCGACGCCATGCCGTAGCCGAGCCAGAGCATCAGCAGCGGGGCCAGGGCGAACACCGGTATCGCCTGGCTCACTACCAACAGCGGCAGCAGCCAGCGCCGCAGCGAACCCCAGGTCACCAGCGACAGGGCGGAGAGCAGGCCGAGCAGGACGCCGAGCAGCAGGCCGAGCAGGATCTCGGCGCCGGTCACCAGGGCGTGGCGACTCAGCAGCGGCAGCTGGTTCAGGAAGGTTTCGCCCACCGCCAGCGGACCGGGCAGGATGAAGCGCGGGACACCGGTGATCCAGACGATCAATTGCCAGGCCAGGGTAATGCCGAGCAGGATCAGCAGCGGTCGCAACAGGCGGGGCAGCAGGGCCGGGGTCATCGTTCCGGCTCCTCGGCCAGCTGGCGCAGCAGCTCCCCCTGCCACTGCAGGATCTGCAGGTCGTCCAGCGCGCGGGGCGTGGCGCCTGCCGGGCGCAGCGGCGCCGACAGCCTGGCGGGGGAGCCCTGCAGCACCAGGATCTGGTCGGCCAGGCGCAGCGCCTCCAGCGGGTCGTGGGTGATCATCAGCACGGTGCGGTCGTGCAGTAATTGGGCGGAGAGATCCTGCAGGCGAATACGGTTGACCGCATCGAGCGCGGAAAAAGGTTCGTCCATACAGATCAGCGGGGTGTCCTGCAGCAGGGTGCGGGCCAGCGCGACGCGCTGGCGCTGGCCGCCGGACAGCGTAGCGGGCAGTCGGTCGGCGTGGTCGGCGAGTCCGACCTGGCTCAGCAGGTAACGCGCCTGCTCCTGCTGTTCCGCGCTGGCGCGACGTTGCTGCTGCAGGCGCGGGCCGAGCAGCACGTTATCCAGCACCGACAGCCAGGGCAGCAGCAGATCCTGCTGCGCCATCCAGGCGACCCGGCCGCGCAGCGGGAGGCCATCGCTGCAGCGGATTTCGGCGCTGACCGTGGCACGGTCGGCGATACCGCACAGCAGCTGGATCAGCGAGCTTTTGCCGACCCCGGACTGGCCGAGGACGCAGGTCCACTGGCCGCCAGGCAGGTGCAGCGATAGGCCATCGAAGACGCGATGGCCCTGCCAACTGAGGCGGGCGTTGTCGATCTGGATCTCCACGGGAGCGGTTACCACCAGCGGTGGAAGTGGTGCGTCGGTCCGTGGCCCGAGCCTACGCTGAGCCGGTCGGCCCCGGCGATGGCGGCACTGATATAGGCTTTTGCGTCGCCGACCGCCTGCTCGATGGCCAGCCCCTGGGCCAGCCCGGCGGCGATGGCCGAAGACAGGGTACAGCCGGTGCCGTGGGTATTGCGGGTGTCGATGCGCACCGCCTCCAGCCACTGCTGACGGTCGCCTTGCAGTAGCAGGTCCGGGCTCAGTTCGGCCGCGGAATCGTTGAGGTGACCACCCTTGATCAGCACCGCCCGGGGCCCGAAGCGCAGCAGGGTATGGGCCTGCTCCAGCATTTCTTCGGTACTGGCGGCGGCGTGGGTATCCAGTAGTACCGCCGCTTCCGGCAGGTTCGGGGTGATCAGCGTCGCCAGCGGCAGCAGCTCGGCCCGCAGCGCATCGATCGCTTCATCGGCGAGCAGCTTGTCGCCGCTTTTCGCCACCATGACCGGGTCCAACACGATGTTACTCAGCGCCCGTTCGCGCAGGATACGGGCGATGGTGGTAATGGTTTCGGGACGGCTGAGCATGCCGATCTTGATCGCATCTACCGCCAGATCGTCTAACACCGCGTCGAGCTGGTCGGCGATAAACGGCGGCGGCACGTCGTGGATGGACCGCACTTCGCGGGTGTTCTGTGCCGTCAGCGCGGTGATGACGGAGGCACCGTAGACACCGAGGGCGGAGAAGGTTTTCAGGTCTGCCTGGATACCGGCACCGCCGCCGCTGTCGGA
>QKGH01000466.1 GCA_003250495.1 Marinobacterium sp. | reverse complement strand
CGAGGTGCGCTGGCTGGCGCGGCCGTAGCTGCCGAACATCGGCCGGAAGTGCACCGGCTGCGGGGTCGGGATCGAGGCGTTCGGATCGCCCATCGGCGCCGTGGCGATCATGCCGCCCTTGATCACCATGCTCGGCTTGGTGCCGAAGAAGGCCGGACGCCAGAGCACCAGGTCGGCCAGCTTGCCCACCTCGATGGAGCCGACCTCGTGGGCGATACCGTGGGTCAGCGCCGGGTTGATCGTGTACTTGGCGATATAGCGCTTGATGCGGCTGTTGTCGTTGCGCTCGCTGTCGCCCTTCAGCGCGCCGCGCTGCACCTTCATCTTGTGCGCGGTCTGCCAGGTCCGGGTGATCACCTCGCCGACCCGGCCCATCGCCTGGGAGTCGGAGGAGATCATCGAGAACGCGCCCAGATCGTGCAGAACATCCTCCGCGGCAATCGTTTCGCGGCGGATACGCGATTCGGCGAAGGCCACGTCCTCGGCGATGGAGGGATCCAGGTGGTGACACACCATCAGCATATCGAGGTGCTCGTCGACGGTGTTGACCGTGTAGGGCCGGGTCGGGTTGGTCGACGACGGCAGGATGTTGGCTTCGCCGCACGCCTTGATGATATCCGGCGCGTGGCCACCGCCGGCCCCTTCGGTGTGGTAGGTGTGGATGACACGGCCGTTGATCGCTTTCAGCGTGGCTTCGACGAAACCGGATTCGTTCAATGTATCGGTGTGGATCGCCACCTGCACATCCATCTCGTCGGCGACGCCGAGGCAGCAGTCGATGGCGGCGGGCGTGGTGCCCCAGTCCTCATGCAGCTTGAGGCCGATGGCGCCGGCTTCGACCTGCTCCACCAACCCTTCCGGCTTGCTGGCGTTACCCTTGCCGAGGAAGCCCAGGTTCATCGGCAGCGAATCGGCGGCCTCCAGCATGCGGTGGATGTTCCACGGTCCCGGGGTACAGGTGGTGGCGTTGGTGCCGGTGGCCGGCCCGGTGCCGCCGCCGATCATCGTGGTGACGCCGGAGCACAGCGCCTCTTCGATCTGTTGCGGGCAGATGAAGTGGATATGGGAATCGATACCGCCGGCGGTCAGGATCTGCCCCTCGCCGGCGATCACTTCGGTACCGGGGCCGATGACGATATCGACGCCGGGCTGGATATCCGGGTTACCGGCCTTGCCGATGGCGGCGATGCGGCCGCTCTTGATCCCGACGTCGGCTTTGACGATACCCCAGTAGTCGATGATCAGCGCGTTGGTGATCACCAGGTCCATGGTGCGACTGCTCGGCCGCTGGCCCTGCCCCATGCCGTCGCGGATCACCTTGCCGCCGCCGAACTTCACCTCCTCGCCGTAGAGGGTGTAATCCTTCTCGACCTCGAGCAGCAGCTCGGTGTCGGCGAGACGCAGGCGGTCGCCGGTGGTCGGCCCGAACATCTCGGCGTAGGCGCGTCTGGAAATTGTTGCCATGCTTATACTCCTTACCCGGGCCTCAGAGGCGGCCCATTACCCGCCCCTGGAAACCATAAACCTCACGGGCGCCCGCGAAAGCGACCAGTTCCACCGTCCGGCTCTGTCCCGGCTCGAAACGCACCGCGGTGCCGGCGGCGATGTTGAGGCGGAAACCGCGGGTCGCCTCGCGATCGAACTGCAGTGCGTCGTTGGTTTCGTAGAAGTGGTAGTGCGAGCCGACCTGGATCGGGCGGTCGCCGGTGTTGGCCACCTCGACGCTCAGTGTCTCCCGTCCGGCATTCAACTCGATCTCGCCGGGTTCGGTGAACAGTTCCCCTGGAATCATTACCGCACTCCTTTACACGATAGGTTCATGGACCGTCACCAGTTTGGTGCCGTCCGGGAAGGTCGCCTCGACCTGCACCTCGTGCACCATCTCGGCGATCCCGTCCATCACGTCGTCCCGGCTCAGCAGGGTGCGGCCATAATCCATCAGTTCGGCGACGGTACGACCGTCGCGCGCGCCCTCGAGGATCGCCGCACTGATGAATGCCACCGCCTCCGGATAGTTCAGCTTCAGGCCGCGCGCCTTGCGCCGTTCGGCCAACAGCGCCGCGGTGAACAGCAGCAGCTTGTCTTTCTCTCTCGGTGTCAGTTCCATCGTTGTCCTCTGTCTGTTATCCCGGCCCCACCCAGCTTGGCGGGGCGGCAGGAACTCTTTTACCAACAACAGCTTGGGTTATTGTCAGCAAGGAACGTTCCAAGCTTGAAAGACGCTTGGCCCAGCCCGTTGCCGCCGCCTGCTCAGCGTTGCTCAGGCGCTGTGATCAGGTGCCCTTGCCTAGCCCGCGTTGACCCGGCCGTACAGACGCAGGCGGCTGATCCCGCCGTCGGGGAAGATGTTCAGCCGTACATGAGTCACCGCAGTGCCCTGCTTCAGCTCGCCGCTGAAGCTGTGCACGGCATCGGCACTGAGAGGCTGTTCCGGCATCAGCTGCTCCCAGAACATGCTCTGGGTCACGATAGCCTGGTCGGTGGTCGCATCGAGCACGGCCCCCTGCAGCGAGCAGCGATCGGGGAAGTTGCCCTTGAAGAACGCGGTGTCCACCTCGACGCGGGTAATCGTGCCGGGCGCCGCCAGTGCGACGATGCACCAGTCGTTGCCGGGCTCGCGGCGACGCCGGGTCTCCCAGCCATCGCCCATGTTCACCCCCTTGTTGGGCAGCAGGATCTTGTTGGGGTTGCCGTAGTGGGAGTCGTTCCAGGCCACCACCCGGGCGCCCAGCTCCAGTGCCGCCAGGTTGATCTCCCCGTCCCGTGCCAGCGCCGCCGGCGCCACCCGTCCGAACACCCGCAGGCGCGCAATACCGCCGTCCGGCAGGATATTCAGGCGCAGGTGGCTCCACACCGCGTCGCTGTCGATCGGGAACAGGTGGTGCGCATCCGGTCCCAGGCTCACCGGGGCCAGGATACGCTGCCACTGGGTGTCGGCGTCGGGCTCGCCGGATTCAATATAGCAGGCCTCCAGCATCGCTCCCGGCGGATAGTTGCCGGTGAAGAAACTGGTGTCCAGGTCGACGCCGGCCAGGGTGCCGGGGACCGCCAGGCGGACGATGCACCAGTCGTGACCCATGCCGCGGCGGCGGCGGCTCTCCCAGCCGTCCATCCATTTGCCATGGTCGTCGTAACGGTCGGGGTAGAAACGTGCCGGTTCCGGTGCCAGCATGCGTTCGGCGGGGGCGAAGAACTGATCGCTGACCGCGACGATGGCGGCCCCCAGGCGCGGGTCGGCCAGGTCGATGGTGCCGTTGGTGTAGCTGGGCGGGGTGCAGGGTTTGGCGTCGATGTAATCCAAGGCTGGCTCCAATACTAATGTTTCAACGATTGATATTCTGCAACATTAGTTCCAAAATCGCAGCTATTGAAATGTTCCGAACAGCGCGGGCTTTATAACCGGAGCAGACTCGTTCGGTGATGCAAAATGGTGCAATACGGCTATTAATGCCCCGTCACGGGGCGCCGTCGCTGTAGTTCAGCTCTCCCCCGCTGGTAGCGGAGCCAGGCTCAGCTCCTCCAGCGCGGCGTATTCGTGGCTGATCCTGGCGATCCGCTCGCGCCCCTGCTCCAGGCCGTGGTGTAGCAAACGGTTGGCCAGCAGGGTCACCAGGCACATCGCCGAGGCGTAGCTGTCGAACGCCGAGCGTGAATCGAGCGGACACTCCAGCCACCAGTCGGCGTCGCCGGAGTGCGCTGCCAGCGAGTGATCGGCGATCAACAGCAGCGGCAGGTCGCGGTTCTTGAGGTGTTGCAGCAGCGTATCGAACAGCCGGGGGCGGCGCCGAAAGCCGAACAGGATCACCAGGTCCTGCGCTTCCAGGCCACTGAGCTCCTCGGCCAGCGATTGCCCCGGTTGCGGTGCCAGGCGTACCCTGCCCCGCACCTGGATCAGCTGCTGGCGCAGGTGCAGCGCGACCGGGTAGCTGTTGCGAAAGCCGATGATCACTATCTCGCGGGCCCTGGCCAGCGCCCCGATCAGGGCGTCGATCTCGGCCCGGTCGAGCATCTGAAACAGCTGTTGCAGATTATGCTGTTCCTGGCGCAGATGGGTGTCGAAGGCGACCGTACCGGCGCGCGCATCGGTGACCGGCACGCCCTGGTAGCGCAGCGTCCGCGCCATCGCCTTACCCTCCTTGAACGAGGAGAACCCGAGGCGGCGGAACAGGCGGCTGACGGTGGCCTTGGAAACACCGCACATCCGCGCCAGTTCGGCGGTGTTGAACAGCGCCAGGTCCTCCGGATGGGCGAGGACGAAATCGGCGATCAGGCGCTCACGCGGGGTCAGTTGATCGTACAGGTCACGCAGTCTTTGATCGATGGCAGGGGCCGACACGATACGCTCCAGGTCGGGAAGGTACAGATGCCTGCCGGCCGTGCAGGGCGAGCAGGCGCTGGCGCAACGGGTTGCGCTGATCGCCCAGGGGGCTGATAACCAATAGTAAGGCGAGTACCGCCCCGGTTCCAACCGCCGTGCATCGATCCGGCCGTGCGGTCCGGTTTTTGCTGACCATTCGGTCAGTTATAGTTTTCAACTCGGCGAGAGTTGAACTGTCCAATATCACTGCTGTTTGCAGAGGGAGTCGAAGATGGATACCAAAGGTACCCCCTATCCTCGCGATATGATCGGTTACGGCGCGCAGCCGCCCCAGGCCAACTGGCCGGGCAAGGCGCGGCTGGCCGTTCAGTTCGTACTGAACTACGAGGAGGGGGGCGAAAACTGCGTACTGCATGGCGACGCCCATGCGGAAACCTTCCTGTCGGAGATGGCCGGAGCGCAGCCCTACCAGGATCGTCACCTGAGCATGGAGTCGATCTACGAGTACGGCTCCCGGGTCGGGGTCTGGCGCATCCTGCGCGAGTTCGAACGGCGTAACCTGCCGCTGACGATCTTCGGCGTGGCGATGGCGCTGCAGCGCAACCCGGAGGTGACGGCCGCGTTCAAGGAGCTGGGACACGAGATCGCCAGCCACGGCCTGCGCTGGATCCATTACCAGGAGATGTCGGTCGACGAGGAGCGCCGCCATCTGCAGGAGGCGATGAAGCTGCTGACCGAGCTGACCGGCAGTGCGCCGCTGGGCTGGTATACCGGCCGCGATTCGCCGCATACCCGGCAACTGGTGGTGGAGCACGGCGGCCTGCTGTACGACTCCGACTACTACGGCGATGACCTGCCGTTCTGGACCCCGGTCACGCTGTCCAGTGGCGAGGTGCGCAACCACCTGGTGGTGCCCTATACGCTGGACTGCAACGATATGCGCTTCTCCTCCTCCCAGGGCTTCGGCGAGGGAGACGAGTTCTTCAACTACCTGCGCGATGCATTCGACGTGATGTATGCCGAAGGCGGCCATACCCCGCGCATGATGTCGATCGGCCTGCACTGTCGCCTGATCGGCCGCCCCGGACGCTTCCGCGCCCTGCAGCGCTTCCTCGACCATGTCGAGCGCCACCCGGATGTCTGGGTCACCCGCCGGGTCGACATCGCCCGCCATTGGATCAGCGAGCATCCCGCCACGCCGCTGGCGTGACCGCCGCAGCCGGGTATCGCGCCATCGCCAACGGCGCCATACCCGGCGAGTTCACCTCGATCGATATATCCATATAAAAAATGAGTCTAAGCCGTTGTGTGCGTTTTTCTGATGCATATGGGCTACATTATTGTGCCGAATGCGCCCATCCGCTCGGGCTCCCCTGCCCCCGAGGCCGGTAAACCGGGGCTCGGAACGGTAGATACCGGGTGGCGCATATTTTGCTCAATCGTCGATCATCAGGTTCAGGCCCGCGCCTCCCCCGCGCGCCGGCGCCAGGGAGAACTGCGGTGTCAGATCAGAACGCTTTCAACGCCTTGTGGCTCATGTTTGCCGCGGTACTGGTGCTCGTCATGCAGGGCGGTTTCCTGTGCCTCGAATCCGGCCTCACGCGCAGCAAGAACGCGATCAACGTGGCGTTGAAAAACGCCTTCGATCTGCTGATCACCACGGCGCTGTTCTGGCTCATCGGTTTCAACCTGATGTTCGCCCCCCATGAGGGGTTCAAACTGGACTTCAGCCTGGTTGCCGCCGACTTCTCCCACCGCGAGTTTTGGCACGGCGCCTTCTTTTTCTTCCAGCTGACCTTCTGCGCCACCGCCGCCACCATCGTTTCCGGCGCCATTGCCGAACGTACCCGTTTCGCCACCTATATCCTGTTGACCGGGGTGATCGCACTGCTGATCTATCCGGTGTTCGGGCATCTCGCCTGGGGCGGCGCGCTCAGCGGCATACCGGGCTGGCTGGCGGCGCAGGGGTTCGTCGACTTCGCCGGCAGCACCGTGGTGCACAGCCTCGGCGGCTGGGTTGCACTGGCCGGGATCATCGTCGTCGGCCCGCGCCGCGGCCGCTTCATCGACGGCAAGGCGGTACCGATCCCTGGTAGCAACCTGCCCTTCGCGATGCTGGGGATGATGTTCTTCATCATCGGTTGGGTCGGTTTCAACGGCGGCAGCACCCTCGCCTTCTCCAGCGCGATACCCGGCATCATCGTCAATACGCTGATCGCGGCCAGCTTCGGCGGGATCACCGGCATGCTGATCGGCCACTACGAGCGGGCGGGCAACCAGACCGCACAACTGACGATCAACGGCACCCTGGCCGGGCTGGTGGCGATCACCGCCAGCGCCCATGTCGTCAGTACTGGCGCGGCGGTGATCATCGGCAGTGTCGGGGCGATCTGCATGGCGCTGATGGAGCGTCTGCTGCTGCGGCTGCAGCTCGACGATGCGGTCTCCGCCACCCCGGTGCACCTCGGCGCCGGAGTCTGGGGGACCTGCGCCGTGGCCCTGTTCGGCGACCCGGAGCTGCTCGGCACCGGCCTCTCCTTTACGCAGCAGTTGATCGCACAGCTGAAAGGGATAGCGTTCTGCGCGGTCTGGGCGTTCGGGATGGCGTTGCTGTTCCTGCTGTGGTTGCGCCGCTTCACCCCGCTGCGGGTGGCGCCGCAGGCGGAGGCGGAGGGGCTCAACAGCTCCGAGCACGGCGCCTCCACCGAGCTGAGCGAGCTGCTCAATGCGATGAACGAGCAGGAGCAGAGCGGCGACCTGAGCCGCCGGATGCCGGTGGAACCGTTCACCGAGGTGGGCCAGATCGCGCAGCAGTACAACCGGGTCATGGCCACGCTGAACCGGGCGATCTCGCGTACCCGGCTGATCCTGCGCGACATGCGCGATGGCGTGATCACCTTCAGCGGCCAGGGGATCATCACCAGCGTCAATCCCGGCGCCGAGCAGCTGTTCGGACGGGCGGCGTACCAGCTCGTCGGCCAGCCGGTCGGGATTCTGCTGCACCCGGAGTGCCGCCGTCACTATCCCAACGTGCCGCTGGAGCGGCTGCTGCCCCAGATCGCCGCCAGCCACCACGAGGGGCCGCACGAGCTGACCGGTTGCCGCTGCGATGGCAGCCCGGTGCCGATCGAGCTGATCACCGCCGCCAGCCCCACCGACGAGGGGGTGCAGTACAGCGCGGTGATGCGCGATATCAGCGAGCGGCGGCGGATGGAGGAACGCTTGCAGCGCCATTCGGAACTGGCCCAGGTGACGCTGGAGGCGATCACCGAAGCCGTGGTGACCTGCGACGGGGCCCTGCAGACGGTCTATCTGAACCCGATGGCGGAGCGGCTGACCGCATGCCGGGCCGACGCCGCCTTCGGGGTGCCGATCGACCACGTGATCCGGCTGCAGACCACCGCCGGCGATAACCTGTCGATCGCCGCCATCTGCCGCGAGAGCAAGCCCGCCGGCGAGTACCGCCATCTGAGCCTGGTGGCGGCCGATGGCCGGCGCGCCCAGGTGCAACTGAACTGCGCCCCGTTGCGCGATGCCAAGGGCAACGGCGTCGGCTGGGTGATCGCGATGCAAGACATCACCCGCAACAGCGAGCTGCAGGCGCAACTGACCTTCCAGGCGGTGCACGACGGCCTGACCGGGTTGATCAACCGGCGCGAGTTCGAGCGCCGGCTCGAACAGCTGCTGCAGTCGGCGCGGCTGGATCATGGCGAACACCTGATCTGCTATCTGGACCTGGACCAGTTCAAACTGGTCAACGACACCTGCGGCCACCGCGCCGGCGACGCCCTGCTGCGGCAACTGTCGCAGGTGCTGAAACCGCTGCTGCGGCAGAACGACACCTTCGCCCGGCTCGGCGGTGACGAGTTCGGTATCCTGCTTGCCAACTGCCCGCTGGCGCGCGGTGCCGAGATCGCCGAGAGCCTGCGCCTGGCGGTCAAGGATTTCCGCTTCCCCTGGGAGGGGCAGATATTTTCCGTCGGTGTCAGTATCGGCCTGGTGCCGTTCGGCTCCGGCGCAGAATCGCTGGACGAGCTGCTGAGCCTCGCCGATGCGGCCTGTTATGCGGCCAAGGATGCCGGACGCAACCGGGTGCACCTGTACCAGGCCGACGACGTGGAGCTGAGCCGGCGCAAGGGGCAGATGCAGTGGGCCACGCAGATCCAGCACGCGATCGACGTGGACCGTTTCCGGCTGATGTACCAGACGATCGAACCGCTCGACCTGCAGCCGGGGCAGATTCCCCATATCGAGATCTTCGTGCGCATGCTCGACGACGACGAACAGCTGGTGCCGCCGGGTGCGTTCATCCCGGCCGCGGAGCGCTACGACCTGATGCCGCAGATCGACCAGTGGGTGATCCGCAACACCTTCGCCTGGCTCGGCGACCGGCTGCGGGCGCATAACGAACCGCTGCAGTGCGCCATCAACCTGTCCGGGGTATCGATCGGCAACGCCGAGTGCCTGGCCTGTATCAAGACCGAGATCGAGCACCATCGAATCCCGGCCCACTACCTCTGTTTCGAGATCACCGAAACCGCGGCGATGAACGATCCGGAATCGGCCCGGCTGTTTATCGAGGAGTTGAAGGGGCTCGGCTGCCGCTTCGCCCTCGACGATTTCGGCAGCGGCCTCTCCTCCTTCGGTTACCTGAAGAGGTTACCGGTCGATTATCTGAAGATCGACGGGATCTTCATCCGCGACCTGGCCAACAACCGGATCGACCAGGCGATGGTGGCCTCGATCAACAATATCGCCCATATCATGGGCCTGAAGACCGTGGCGGAGTTCGTCGAGAATCCGCAGACGCTGGGCCTGCTGCGCGAGATCGGCGTCGATTTCGCCCAGGGTTACCTGATTTCGGAACCCCGGCCGCTGGAGCAGCTGGGCCGGGTCAAGGTGATGCCGCGCTGAGCCGCACTCTGTCACCGCCACGCAACGTTCGCTCCCTATACTGCGCCGGCTTACCCGAGGCAGTGGAGCCGACGCATGGTGCAGTCCCCGTTTTACCGGCAGATACGTGAAGAGTACGAGGCGTTTCTGCACGCTTCGGCGGCGCAGTTAAGCGCCGACGAGCTGATCCGCATCGACCTGCACTGTCACGATCACAACAGCAATGTGCCGGACGAACTCTGGGGACGGCTGTTACGACTGCCGGAGACCTGGCTCAAGACCGACGAGCTGACCGCCGCGCTGGCGCGGGCCAACACCGACCTGGTCACCGTTACCAACCATAACAACGCCCGCTCCTGCTGGGCCCTGCGCGATGCCGGCGAGGTGGTGCTCAGCGCCGCTGAATTCACCTGCCACTTTCCCGGCGACGATCTCAGCATCCATGTACTGACCTACGGCTTCGACCAGGAGCAGGAGCAGGAGCTGGAGCTGCTGCGCCACGATATCTACGCCTTCTGCGCCTATGCGCGGCACCACGACCTGCCCACGGTCCTGCCCCACCCGCTGTTCTTCTATACCCACGGCCGGGCGGTCGACCCCGATGTGCTGGAACGCTTCGCCGTGCTGTTCGAGCGCTTCGAGGTGCTGAACGGACAGCGCGGCTACTGGCAGAACCTGCTGACGCTGCGCTGGGTCGAGAGCCTGACGCCGGAGCGGATCGACGCCTATGCCCGCAAGCATGGGCTGAATCCGCTGGACTATTGCCGCGAACCCTACCGCAAGCGGATGACCGGCGGCTCCGACGACCACAACGGCCTGTTCGCCGGCCGCTGCGGCACCCTGTTGGAGATCCCCGACCTGCAGGAGCGGCTGGCGCAGGGCGCAAGCCTGGTCGAACTGGCGCTGGAGGCGCTGCGCTGCGGCCGCATGGCGCCCTACGGCTTCGTCGGCGAGGAGGAGAAGCTGACCACCACCTTCCTCGACTACTTTGCCCAGGTGGTGCTCAACATCGACGACCCGGGGCTGCTGCGGATGCTGCTGCACAAGGGCGAGCTGAAGGACAAGCTGATCTGCCTCGGGCTCAGCAACGCGCTGCAGGAGCTGAAGCGGCACAAATACACCCTGCTGTTCCTGGAAACCTTCCATCAGGCGCTGAAGGGGCGCAAGCCCAAGCTGCTGGTCAGCCTCGGCGTCAGCCGCGAGTTCAAGCCGACGCTGAAGCTGATCAAGCAGATCGCCCGCACCCAGCGCAAGGAGCCGGAGCGTTTCCCGGAGATGCTGCGCGAGGCGATACCGGCGCTGCACCACCAGATCAGTGATACCTTTTTCCGCCGGGTGCACGACCAGCTGGAGCGGATCGACAGCCGGCAACTGGGGGAGCTGGCCCTCGATGAGCTGATCGCGCTGTGCGAGCTGCCGAGCCATTTCCGCGCCCTGATCGGCAGCCAGCGCAGCAGCGCGCGGGAGATGTCGCAGGTGGACCTGGGACGGCTGCTCGACCAGCTCACCTTCCCGGCCCTGTCTGCCGGGGTACTGGCCGGCGCCGCCTTCGCCAGTACCCAGGTGCTGTACTCCAACCGCGGCTTCCTGAACCGCCTGGCGGAGCAGCTCGACAGCGTGCGCCATCCGCAGCGGGTGCTGTGGCTGACCGACACCCTGGTCGATCGCAACGGCGTTTCGTCGGTGCTCCGGGAGACCCTCAGCGAGCTGCAGCGCCACGACCTGCCGATCGATCTGCTGGTGTGCCATCCGACGTTGGAGCCACAGCCGCATCTGCACGTGCTGCGCCCGGTGACCTCGTTCACCTTCAGCCAGTTCGGCGAACAGAGCGTGCACCTGCCCAACCTGCTCGATGTGCAGCGGCTGTTCGAGCAGGGCAGCTACGACCGTATCCTCTGCTCCACCGAGCTGTGCATGGGCGCCATCGCCCTGTACCTGAAAAAGGCCTATTCGGTGCCGGCCTGGTTCTACATGCACACCGACTGGCTCGAGTTCATCAACCGCAAGACCCGCCTCAGCGAGCATGCCCAGGACCGGATCCGGCGCCTGTTCCGCGCCTTCTACCAGCAGTACGACGGGATTTTCGTGCTGAACGACGACCACTACGACTGGCTGACCGGCAGCGGTATGGAGCTGCCGGCGGAGCGAATTCGCCTGACCGCGCACTGGTCCGGCTGCGACAAGCCGCTGCCGGCGCTCGACAGCGAGGCGGGCGGCGCCCCGGTGCTGCTCTACGTCGGCCGTCTCAGCGAGGAGAAGGGGGTATTCGAGCTGCCGGCGATCTGGCAGCAGATCAGGACGCAACGCCCCGAGGTGCGGCTGCGGATCGCCGGCAGCGGCAATGCCGAGCAGGCGCTGCGCAGGCTGATGCCGGAGGCGGAGTTCCTGGGCTGGGTCGAAACCAGCGAGATGGACGGGCTGTACCGCGCGGCGGACCTGCTGCTGCTGCCTTCCCGCTTCGATACTTTCGGCTGCGTGATCCTGGAGGCGATGAGCTGCGCGCTGCCGACCCTGGCCTACAACTGCAAGGGACCGAAGTCGGTGATCAAACACGGGGTCTCGGGATTCCTGGTGGAGGATGCCCAGGCGCTGGCCGCGACCGCCCTCGCCTACCTGAACGACCCGGCGCTGCAGCGCCAGATGCGCCAGAACGCCTATGCCCGCAGTCGCGACTACCGGCCGGAGACGATCCTGCCGCGGCTGCTGGCCGATATGGGGATCGGCGCCGAGCCGGCGCTGGCGGCCCCGCTTCAATAGTCGGCGTAGGCCTCCTTGATCGCCTTGATCTGGTCGCCGAGCTCCACGAACAGCGCCACCAGCTCCGGGTCGAACTGGCTGCCGGAGTGCTCCTGCAGGTAGATCAGCGCGTGCTCCACGGACCAGGCGCGCTTGTACGGCCGCTCGCTGGTCAGCGCATCGAACACGTCGGCGATGGCGACGATGCGCCCCACCCGCGGAATATCGCTGCCCGCCAGCCCCCTCGGGTAGCCGGAGCCGTCCCACTTCTCGTGGTGCGTCAGCGCCACGGTGCGCGCCAGGGCCAGCAGCGCGCAGTCCGGCTGGCCGATGATCTCGGCACCCAGTTCGGCGTGGCTCTGCATCACCTCCCACTCCTGCGGATCCAGCTTGCCGGGTTTCTGCAGGATCCGGTCGGGAATGCCGATCTTGCCGATATCGTGCATCGGCGCCGCATCCATCAGCAGATCCGCCTCGGCGTCGTCCATGCCCGCCGCCACCGCCAGCAGACGGGTGTAGAGGCTCATACGGATCACGTGCAGGCCGGTTTCGTTGTCCTTGAACTCGGCGGCGCGGCCGAGGCGGTGGATGATCAGCTTCTGCGCCTCCCACAGCTGGTCGGTGCGCTCCCGAACCCGGGCCTCCAGGGCGCGGTTCTGATCGTACAGCGCCAGGTGGGTGGCGACCCGGGCGAGCACGATGGGCGGGCTGATCGGCTTGGTGATGTAGTCGGCGGCGCCGAGTTCGAAGCCGCGCAACTCATCGGCGATCTGGATCTTGGCGGTCACGAAGATCACCGGGATGTTCTGCGTACCCGGATCCTCCTTGAGCTGGCGACACACCTCGTAACCGTCGATATCGGGCATCATGATATCGAGCAGGATCAGGTCCGGCGGACGCGCGGATTGGGCGATGGCGAGGGCCCGCTTGCCGTTGCTGGCGACCTTGATCTGGTACTCCGCTTTCAGGATACCGGCCAGCAGATCGATGTTTTCCGCCGTGTCGTCGACGATCAGGATCGTCGCCTTTTCCCGTTTTTCCAGCAGTGCCAAGCGCCTGCTCGATGCAAAAGTGATCATTACTCAAGCTCATCCTGCGGGTTGCGGTGGGGAGGACTCTGGTAGCGCTCGAGCAGCTCGAGGGCGGTTTCGAAGTCGTAGGCCTGTATCGGGCCATCGAGTCGGCTGGCCAGCGGATGCTGCGGGAAGCGCTGCTTGAACGACTCGAACCGCTCGATAGCCTTGAGATCCGCCTCTGCCAGCGCCTGGTGCAACGCGGCGAAACTCCCCGCTTCTGCGTCGTCGGCGGCAGCCGGTGTCGGTGTCGGTGTCGGTGCCAGTGTCGGTGCCAGTGTCGAGAGCACGGCGGTGCCCTCGCCCGGCGGCTGCAACTGCGCTAGCAGTGCCTGCAACGCCCGCTCCAGCGCGTCGAGCGCCCTATGCTCGGGCCGTTCGCCGCGACCGAGTCGCTGTTCCAGGTCCGCTGCCAGGCCGGACAGCTGCGCGTCGCCGAGTGTGCCGGCCAACCCCTTCAGGGTATGCGCCAGGCGAGCGGCGCCGGCCAGGTCGTCGCGGGCCAGCAGCCGGCGCAGTTCGTCGGCACTGTCGCGACGCGAGCGGCAGAAGCGC
>QKGH01000421.1 GCA_003250495.1 Marinobacterium sp. | reverse complement strand
CGACGGCGCAGCGGTATGCTCCACCGGCACCCGGACGTTCACCGTCACCGATCCGGCCACGGAACAGCCGGTAGGCCAGGTCGCGGCCGCCAGCAGTGCCGAGATCGACGCCGCCGTCAGCAGCGCCCGCCGCTGCTTCAAGGGCGCCTGGGCGCAAAAAACCCCGTACGAGCGCAGCCTGCTGCTGAACCGTTTTGCCGACCTGATCGAGGCCAACGGCGAAGAGCTGGCGCAGCTGGAAACCCTGTGCAGCGGCAAATCGATCCATCTGTCGCGTATGCTCGATGTGCAGCAGAGCGCCCAGTCGCTGCGCTACTACGCCGGCTGGGCCACCAAGATCAGCGGCGAGACGCTGACCCCCTCCTTCCCGTCGATGCAGGGCGAGCGTTACACCGCCATGACCCGCCGCGAACCGGTCGGTGTGGTGGCCGGCATCGTGCCGTGGAACTTCTCGGTGATGATCGCGATCTGGAAGATCGGCGCGGCGCTGGCCTGCGGCTGCACCATCGTCGTCAAGCCCAGCGAGTTCACCCCGCTGACCCTGCTGCGGCTGGCCGAGCTGGCGATCGAGGCCGGTCTGCCGGCCGGCACGTTGAACGTGGTCAACGGCGCCGGCAATGTGGGTCAGCAGCTGATCGACCATCCGGATATCGCCAAGGTGTCGTTCACCGGCTCGGTCCCCACCGGGTTGAAGGTGGGTCAGAGCGCCATGGCCGCCAACCTGACCCGCTGCACCCTGGAACTGGGCGGCAAGAACTCCGCCGCCCTGCTGGCGGACGCCGATATCGATCGTGCCGTGGGCAGCCTGCTGCAGACCGGTTATGTCCACCAGGGCCAGGTGTGCGCCGCGCCGGAGCGGGTTTATGTGCATGCCTCCCGCATCGACGAGCTGACCAGCAAGATGGCCGCCGGCCTCGCCCAAGCCAAGATCGGTTCACCGCTGGACGAGAGCGTGACCTTCGGTCCGATCTCCAACAAGCCGCAGTTCGACAAGGTGTGCCACTACCTGGATCTGGCCGCCCGCGAAAGCCGCATTCTGTGCGGCGGCAAACCACTGGAGGGCAGCGGTTACTTCGTCGAACCCACCATCGTGCAGGCTGCCAGCGTGCGCGAGACGCTGATGCAGGAGGAGACCTTCGGCCCGGTGATCTCCTTCCTGCCCTACAGCGACGAGGCCGAGTTGATCTCGCTGATCAACGATACCCCGTTCGGCCTCAGCGCCAGCCTGTGGACCAACGATCTGGGCAAGGCGATGCGGATGATCCCGGAGATCGAAGCGGGCACCGTCTGGGTCAACATGCACACCTTCGTCGATCCGGCGGTGCCGTTCGGCGGGGTGAAAAGCTCGGGACTGGGGCGTGAATTCGGCAGCGCCTTCATCGACGACTACACCGAACTGAAGTCGGTCATGCTCTGCTACTGATCGATCGCCCGCGCTACCCACCGCGTTGCACGGTGTGAGCGCCCAGCTCGCCGGGTTGGAATAAAAATTGCTTTTTCAGTTGAAAAGTAAACTTTATCCGACCTGCCGAACGAAGCGTTCGCACCGGCCACGCGGAGTCTTCAGCGATGTCCACCCCTGACGATATTGGTACCTGGAACGCATCTGTGCGGCAGATCTGCGGTGAGTTTTCCACTATCGCTAACCCCGCCGCCCCGTTTATCGGGCATATCCACCTGGCCGATCTGGGTGGCCTTGGCGTTGCCCATATCGAAACCAATGCGTGCACCATCAAACGTCGCATGAGCGATCGACAGAACGACCAGAACTGCTTTTTGATCATGCAGATACAGGGAGAGATGGGGTTCACGCACGGCGCCCAGGAACAGATCCTGCTGCGTCCCGGCGAAGCGGCACTACTGGACTCCGCCCTCGCCTACGACATGCATCCGCAGGGGTTGATCCGACAGATCTCGGTACATCTGCCGCGCGACCAGGTCCGCCAGCAACTGCAGCGGCCGCAGCTCTATGGCAAGCTGCCGCACGACAGTCTCAGCGGCCAGATGCTGCACAACATGCTGCAGCAATTGTGCTACGAAAATGCACCATTTTCTGTCCACGCGACTGATGGTTGTGCACTGCAGGATGCACTGTCCGCGCTGTTACGTCCCGCCTTCGAGGGTCGCAACAGCAGTGCCGAAGAGCAGCCACTGCGCCAGTTGGCCGAGCGCTGTATCCGCCGTCATCTGCACGACTACCGCCTCACACCGGCGTTCGTGGCGCAGGAGCTGCAGATCTCGAAACGCAAACTCTATCGGCTGTTCGAAGCAGATGGGGAAAGCGTCTCGGCGCATATCCTGCGCTTACGCCTGCAGCAGAGCGCGCTGGAGCTGGGCAAGCCCGGCCAGACCGCACTGAATATCACCGAGATCGCGTTCCGCTGGGGATTTTCCGACGTGTCCCAGTTCTCCCGCGCCTTCAAACGCATGACGGGATTATCGCCCCGCGCCTACCGCCAACAGCACAATCAATCCGCTTGAGCCTCAGCGGACCAGCCAGTCCGGACCGAGGCCGTCCACCCCATCGCACCCCATCAAATTCAGACAGCGCGCCAACTCCTCCGCCAGGATATCCAGCACCCGCCCGGCACCCGCCTCGCCGGCGACGGTGACACCATACAGCGTGGCACGGGCCAGCAGCACCCCGCTCGCCCCCAATGCCAACGCCTTGACGATATCGGCGCCGCGGCGAACACCGCTGTCGAGCAGCAATTCGATGCGTCCGCCGACCCGCTCGGCGATCCGCTCCAGTGCCTGCAGACTGCTGAGCGCACCATCCAGCTGCCGGCCGCCATGGTTACTGACCACTAGCGCATCCAGCCCCAGACCGAGCGCGCGCTCGGCATCGTCGGGGTGCAGAACCCCCTTCAACACCAGCTTGCCGGACCATTGATCGCGTAACCGCGCCAGCTTGTCCCAGTCGAGCAGCGTATCCATCTGCTCGCCGATAAACTTCATCGACCCCAGCGCATTGCGCTCGGACGCCGGCAGATAGGGCTCCAGATTGCGCATCATCGGCAGCCCGGAAGGCAGCATCACCCGTGCGATCCAGCCCGGATGGCGCAGCACATCCAGCTTGTTGCCGAAGCTGAGCTGGCGCGGGCGGACAAAATTGCGCCGGTCCCACTCCCGATTCCCCAGCACCAGGGCATCGCTGGTGACCAGCAGTGCCGATGCCTCCACCGCCCGGGCCCGGGCCAGCAGATCGGCCTGCACCGCCGGATCACGCATGGCGTAGAGCTGGAACCAGAAATTCAGCTCGGGCAGCGCTGCGCGCACCTCCTCCATCGAGGCGTTGGATACGGTACTGAGGGTAAAGGGGATGCCGCACTTGGCGGCGGCCCTGGCCAGTTCGATATCGGCACGGGGATAGAGCATGCCGTTGTAGCCGGAGGGACCGATCGCCATCGGCAGTTGTGCCTCTCGCCCCAGCAGCGCGCGTTCGAGCGCCGGTGGATGACAGGGTCTAAGCGTTCTGGATTCCAGTGCGTAGCGCTGGAAGGCGTCACGGTTTTGCGCCAGCGTGAGCTCATCTTCTGCGCCGCCGGCCAGGTACTCCCAGGCGAAATGAGGCACTTTACGCTGCGCCAATGCGGCCATCTCGGCGACGCTGTGGATACGTTCGAGATCGCCGCCGCTGTAATAAC
>QKGH01000053.1 GCA_003250495.1 Marinobacterium sp. | reverse complement strand
CAATCCTTAGAAAAGCGGCACGAGCTAACGAGCCTATCTGGCGCCATTATGCTTAGCAGCGCAGTAGCACAATATCGCTAACCCGATACGATCCGTGTTTTTGAGGTGGCAGCGGACCATCGGGCGGGAGATGTGCACGGGTCTCTGCGCCAAGGATGGCGCAGTGGAGCCCTCAGGGACGAGTTCACGGCGCGTCAGACAGAGCCGGGCACATCGCCCGTGACGCACATGCGAACCACAAACCACCAACCAACGAGCCAGTCTGGCGCGGGACGATTAGCGCATACCAGTCCCAACCACGGCTTACCAAAAGCTGGCCCGGGTGCTAACGTAAGCATTCTTAAAATACGCGGGTTGTGATAACCATCTAGCCTGCACCCATCGGAGTAGAAGCAGTCAGGCAGCCATGCTGTCGGGTCATTGCTCCCTTAATCCCAGTCTGTTGCGGTTCCTCATATAGAGGACGCGGACTGGGTATATAAAGGAGAGCACAAATGTCTCAAGACATTCGCAACGACCGCCCCACCCCCTACAGCCTCGACGAGCTGAACCGCGAAACTACCTTCGGTGCTGCCGGCCAGGATGACGATGGCCGCGAGATCCGTGTCATCGACCTCAGCGACTTCGACAACCGCCGCGCCGAGATCACCGACCAGCTCTGGCGTGCCGCCACCGAGGTGGGCTTCTTCCAGCTCAGCAACACCGGCATCAGCCAGGCCGAGGTGGACGCCGCCTTCGCCGAAGCGGACCGCTTCTTCAAGCTGCCGGAACAGGTCAAAGGCCAATATCCACGGCCGAAAGGGGTCAACGCCGGCTGGGAAAGCCTGTCCCAGGTGCGCCCCAGCACTGGCACCGCCGACCAGAAGGAGTCCTACCAGATCACCCGCTACCATATGGATGGACTCTGGCCCAGCGAGGCGGAACTGCCGCGGTTCGAAGCGCATACGCTGGGGTTCGAGGCGCGCTGCTGGGCACTGGGGATGAAGGTGCTGTCCTGCTTCGCCGACCGTCTCGGTTTCCCCCGCGAGTTCTTCACCGCGGCCCACGATCCGCAGCGCGACGACTACCAGAGCACGCTGCGCCTGCTGCACTACTACCCCTGCGCGGGGGTGGCGCAGCAGGAGAACATCTGGCGCGCCGGCGCCCACACCGACTTCGACTGCCTGACCCTGCTGTTCCAGCACGAGGGCCACGGCGGACTGCAGGTGTGCCCGGGCAAGGAGGCGGACAGCCAGCGCTGGACCAACGTGCCGCCGCGCGCCGGCGTCGTCACCTGCAACATCGGCGATATGCTGATGCGCTGGAGCGACGATGCACTGAAATCCAACCTGCACCGGGTGCGCATGCCGCGCACAGATGAGTATTGCGGCAGCCGCTACAGTATCGCTTTCTTCTGCCAGGCCAACAAACAGATGCTGATCGAGGGGCCGCAGCGGAAATATGCGCCGATCAGCGCCGAGGATTACCTGAACGAGCGGATCCGCGCCAACTTCACCCGCGCCGACAGCTGAGCGCCACGTCGTCCCGTTCGCCCTTCCGCCGCACCGGTGGAAGGGAAGCGCGCCCTCTATACTGATGTGTGTCGATTGACTGCATCGATTGACTGGTCCCACCCGGCCCCGGTCGGTAGAATTGCGACCTTCGTCTAATCAGCAGCCCCAGATAATTAAAGGAGCGGCACTGTGCCCGGCAAATCCATTACCTTTGCCTTCGCCCTGCTGATCGCCGCAGCGATCTATTTTCTCACCCCTCTCGACGACCAGTCCCTGCGTACCGGACTGTCGATCCTGGCGCTGGTCGCCATCCTGTGGATGACCGAAACCTTCCATATCACCGTGACCGCCTTGCTGGTACCGGTGTTGACGGTGGTCGCCGGCGTCTTCTCCGTCACCGATGCGCTGAAGAACTTCGCCAACCCGATCATCTTCCTGTTCCTCGGCGGTTTCGCGCTGGCCGCGGCGCTGAGCGAGCAGGGGCTGGACCGCTACATCGCCTCCCACGTGCTGCGCCTGGCGCGCGGCCACCTGGGGTGGGCGGCGGTGCTGCTGTTTCTGACCGCGGCCGGCCTGTCGATGTGGATCTCCAACACCGCGACCACGGCGATGATGCTGCCACTGGTACTGGGCCTGCTGCGCCCGCTGCCCTACGAGGAGAACAAACATACCTATTGGTTCGTTCTGCTCGGCGTCGCCTACTCCGCCAGTATCGGCGGTATCGGCACGCTGGTCGGTAGCCCGCCCAACGCCATCGCCGCGGCCGAGGTCGGCATGACCTTCATGGACTGGCTCAAGATCGGCTTCCCGATCGTGCTGGTCGCCTTCCCGCTGATGCTGCTGGTGCTATGGCTGGTGATCCGCCCGGACCTGAGCCACCGCTTCAAGGAGGTCCATCGTCACGACCCATTGAACGGCCAGCAGCTCGCCACGCTGGGCGTTTTCGCGCTGACCGTGGCCTGCTGGCTGCTGAGTTCGCCGCTGAAGAGTCTGCTCGGGGTCAAGGGCAGCTTCGACGCGCTGGTCGCACTGGGCGCCATCCTGGCATTGAGCATGCTGAAGCTGGTGGCGTGGAAACAGATCGAAAAGTCAGCGGACTGGGGAGTGCTGTTGCTGTTCGGCGGCGGCCTGACGCTGTCGGCGATGCTGAAAGAGACCGGTGCCAGCCTGTTCCTGGCCCAGGGTATCAGCGACCTGCTGGCCGGTGCACCCACCGTCATCTTTGTGCTGGTGCTGACCGCGTTCGTGGTGATGCTGACCGAGATCGCCAGCAACACCGCCAGCGCCGCGCTGCTGGTGCCGATCTTCGTCGGCATCGCCGATGCGCTGGGGCTGCCGAAGCCGATGATCGCCGCGGTGATCGCCATCGCGGCCTCCTGCGCCTTCATGCTGCCGGTGGCCACGCCGCCCAACGCCATCGTCTACGGCTCCGGCGCCGTACCCCAGTCGCAGATGATGCGTGCCGGGATGGTGCTGAACCTGGTGATGACCGCGCTAATCACCGCCGGCGCCATGCTGCTGCTGTGATGCCAGGGTTGTGATCTTGCGCGTCCGCCGGCGGTAGTCCCGGTCCGGCGGACGCCGTCTCACTGCGCCGCCGGCAGGCGGCGGATGCGGCCGTCGGCGTTGATCGCCACCTGCACGCACTCCGCCGCCGTCACCTTGCGCAGCTCACGCCCGTCCGGGCACTGACCCCAGCACTCGACGCGGATACGCAGCGAGCTGTGGCCGCGCTCCAGCACCTCGGTATAGAAGCTCAACACCGTGCCCTTGAGTACCGCGGACATGAAGGTCATGCGCCCGACCGACACGGTCGCCACCCGACCGCACGCCTCCTGACCGGCCCGGATCTCACTGGCCAGCACGACCTGCGAGCTAACCCAGCCGCCGTACACATCGCCAAACATATTCACGGCATCGTGACTGGCCGGCAGTTGCAGGCTCAGTTCGCCTGCAGGTTGGAGCACTTGACCATCTTCTCTTCTCATTATTCGGATCCTGCTCAGCAATCTGCTCTGTGCGCCGCGACCCGGGCCGCGGCACACTTTGTTGCAGTGCATTATATCTGTATCCAGAGCACGGTTCAGTACTCCTTCGGCAGCAAAAATTTGTTACCGCATGTCACACAAGCGTCATATATCGCTTCTATAGTGGCGCCACGAATCGAAACCAATGCACCTAATTCAGGAGCGAAAGATGAAACCGATGAACAAGCTGTTCGCGGCCGTAGCGATCACCGCTGCATGCGCGACTGCAAATGCGTCTGACCTGCTCGATCCGAATCTGCCGGCATACGAGAAAGCGTCTGGCATCTCCGGCAACCTGTCCAGCGTCGGTTCCGACACTCTGGCAAACCTGATGACGCTGTGGGCCGAAGAGTTCAAACGCAACTACCCGAACGTCAACATCCAGATTCAGGCCGCCGGTTCATCTACCGCTCCGCCAGCACTGACTGAAGGCACCTCCAACTTCGGCCCGATGAGCCGCAAGATGAAGGACAAGGAAGTTGAAGCGTTCGAGAAGAAATACGGCTACAAGCCGACCGCTATCCCGGTCGCTATCGACGCCCTGGCTGTATTCGCGCACAACGACAACCCGATCAAGGGTCTGAGCATGGCTCAGGTTGACGCCATCTTCTCCTCTACCCGCAAGTGCGGCGGTGACAAAGACCTCACCAAGTGGAGCGACCTGGGCGTAGCCGGTTCTCTGGCTGACCAGAGCATCCAGCTGTTCGGCCGTAACTCTGTATCCGGCACCTACGGCTACTTCAAAGAGCACGCGCTGTGCAAAGGCGACTACAAGAACAACGTCAACGAACAGCCGGGTTCCGCCTCTGTCGTACAGTCCGTTTCTACTTCCGTTAACGGCCTGGGCTACTCCGGTATCGGTTACAAGACCGCTTCTGTCCGCGCACTGCCGCTGTCCAAAGAGGGCACCGACTATATCGCGGCAACTCCGGAAAACGCCGCTACCGGTAAATACCCGCTGTCCCGCTTCCTGTACGTTTACGTGAACAAGAAGCCGGGCCAGGAACTGGCTCCGATCGAGCGCGAGTTCGTGAAGCTGGTACTGTCCAAAGCAGGTCAGGAAGTGGTCGTCAAAGACGGTTACATCCCGCTGCCGGCCAAAGCGGTAGAGAAGCAGCTGTCTGACCTGGGTCTGTAAGACTCCGCACTAGACCGCTGTACGCTACACCCCTGGGGAGTCAATATGACTCCCCTTCGCTATTCCCGAACGATGTAACACAAGCGTCACATAATTGACTTATCGTACGCGCCATATCCCGTTCAAGACCCTCCAGGACTCTCCGTCATGAGCATTGAGCAAACCACAGCCGCAGTCGCACCGGATCTGGACTTCAATACGCCAGCCGCGCGCCGCCTGCGCAGCCGCCGCATGCTGAAGGACAAACTGGCCGCTGTCGGCATCGCCATCGGCGGTGTCGGTGTCATCATCGCCGTCGTCATGATCTTCTTTTACCTGCTGTATGAAGTCGCTCCGCTGTTCCAGCCCGCCCGGGTCGAGCCCTGGCAGGTCAAGGGCGCCGCGATGGAGCCCTACAGCCTGCCCGGTAACGGCGACACGCTGTATATGGCGATCGAGGAGCAGGCGGAGATCGGTCTGCGCCTCACCACCGCCGGCGATGCGGTATTCTTCGCGGCCCAGGATGGCAAGGTGCTCAATGCCGGCAAACTGCCGCTGCCCGAAGGCGTGACGCTGACCAGCTTTGCCGTGGTGTCCGAAACCAGCCGCACCTTCGCGCTGGGGCTGAGCAACGGCTCGGTGCTGATCGCCAAGCACAACTACAACGCCAGCTACCCGAACGGCGTGCGGGTACTGACGCCGGAGCTGACCTATCCACTCGGCGAAGAGCCGATCCAGATCGGCAACAACAGCATCGACCAGCTGGCGGTCAATGGCGACGGCGAGGACTGGGGGATCGTCAGCGCCAGTGCCGCGGGGTTGCAGCTGACCAAGATCAGCCGCAGCGAGAACCTGTTCACCGGCGAGGTTGAACTAAGCCGTAGCGAGAAGACGCTGCCGGCACCGAGCATCGAGCTGCACAGCCTGCTGCTGACACCGGACCTGAACTGGCTGATGGTCGGCGGCAACAATGGCAGGCTGGCCGTGATCAGCCTGCGCAACACGCCGGAGGTCAGCCAGCTGATCGATGTCACCAAGGGCAAGATCACCAGTTTGAAACTGCTGCTGGGGGGCAACTCGCTGCTGGTTGGCGACAGCCAGGGGCAGGTCTCACAGTGGTTCTTCGTGCGCGACGAGAACAACCAGCCGATGCTGACCCATGTGCGTGATTTCGACCGCATGGACGGTGCCGTCACCCAGCTCAGCAGCGAACAGCGCCGTAAAGGCTTCGTCGCCGTCGATACCAGCGGCGACCTGGCGCTGTTCAACTCCACCGCCCGCCGCACCGCGTTCAACGAACCGTTGTTCTCCGCCCCGCTGAGCCAGATCGCCCTGGCGCCGCGCGCCAACGCCCTGCTCGCCGAACAAGATGGCAAGATCTCGCTGTGGAGCATCGAAAACGAACACCCGGAGATCTCCTGGTCGGTGCTGTGGGAGAAGGTCTGGTACGAAGGCTATCAGGAGCCCGATTTCATCTGGCAGTCCTCCGCCGCGACCAACGACTTCGAACCCAAATACAGCCTGATGCCGCTGGTATTCGGTACCCTGAAAGCGGCCTTCTACGCCATGCTGCTGGGCACGCCGCTGGCGATCTGCGGCGCGATCTACACCGCCTATTTCATGGTGCCGACGATGCGGCGCAAGGTGAAACCGTTCATCGAGCTGATGGAGGCGCTGCCCACCGTTATCCTCGGCTTCCTGGCCGGCCTGTGGCTGGCGCCGTTCATGGAGACCAACCTGGCCGGGATCTTCACCTGCCTGCTGGTGATCCCGCTCGCCGTCGTCGCCTTCGGTTTCCTGTGGCAGAACATGCCGAACGCGGTGCGCTTCCTGATTCCGGAGGGCTGGGATGCGGCGCTGCTGATTCCGGTGGTGATCCTGGCCACCTGGTTCTCGCTGGCGATCGCCATTCCGCTGGAAAACCTGCTGTTCGGCGGCGACCTGCGCACCTGGATCAGCAATGAGGCCGGCATCCCCTATGACCAGCGCAACGCCCTGGTCGTCGGTATCGCCATGGGCTTCGCCGTGATCCCGACTATCTTCTCGATCACCGAGGATGCCATCTTCGCCGTGCCCAAGCAGCTCAGCTTCGGCTCGCTGGCGCTCGGCGCCACCCAGTGGCAGACGCTGATCCGCGTCGTGCTGCCCACCGCCAGCCCCGGTATCTTTTCGGCGCTGATGATCGGTATGGGTCGTGCCGTGGGCGAAACGATGATCGTACTGATGGCCACCGGCAACACGCCGATCATGGACGTCAACATCTTCGAGGGGATGCGTACCCTGGCGGCCAACATCGCCGTCGAAATGCCGGAATCGGAGGTCGGCAGTACCCACTTCCGCATCCTGTTCCTGGCGGCCTTCGTACTCTTCGCCTTCACCTTCTGCGTCAACACCCTGGCCGAGACGATCCGCCAGCACCTGCGCAAGAAGTTCGGTTCCCTGTAACGGCACGGTTGAGGAAAGATCATGCGTATCACATTCTCTGAATGGACCAAATCCGGCTCGCCGTGGATCTGGCTGAATGCCGGTGCCGTGGCCATCTCCATCATCATGGTGGTCGGGCTGCTGGCACTGATCGCGGTGCGCGGCCTCGGCCACTTCTGGCCCGCCGACGTGATCCAGGCGACCTACCAGCAGAAGGGCAATCCGCACACCCTGATCGCCGAGGTCGTGGAGCGCGACATGGTACCGGCCGACCAGCTGCGCGGGGCCGGCATCGAAGTGCCGCCGGGAGCCATCGAGCTGCCGCGCGACCTGCTCAAGGTCGGTAACCGCGATTTCGGCAGTGCCGACTTCGTCTGGGCCATGGACCACCTGGTCACCGACGTCACCCGCCCGCCGATGCTGTTCGTCGCCGAACGTACCGAATGGGGCAACTTCTACGGCTACCTGCGCGAGCTCCGCGAAGCCGGTAACACCGTGGCCCGTCACGACGGCTACGACAAGAACGACGCCTATATGGCGCTGTGGAACGAATTCCAGTCCCGCATCGACCGGGTCCTGGAGATCCGCGCCCAGATCCTGCAGATCGAGAAGAAGGAGATCGGCAGCATCAACCACGAGATCGAGCGGCTGCGCCTGAAACAGCGGTCGCTGGAGCTGAAGCAGTCCACCGATGTCGCCAAGTTCGAAGCGATCGACGCGCGCCGCGCCGAGCTGAACGCCGAGTACGAGGTGCTGCAGGCGAAGCTGCTGGGACTGTATAACGAGATCAACCGCGACAGCTTCATCGCCGAAATCGCCGATGGCCGCCAGGTCGAGATCCCGATGGCGAAGATCGTGCGCGCCTTCCTGCCCAACGACATGGGTATCGGCGACAAACTGGTCCACTATGCCGCCAAGGTGTGGGAGTTCCTCTCCGACGAGCCGCGCGAAGCCAACACCGAGGGCGGGATCTTCCCGGCCATCTTCGGCACCGTGACCATGGTGATCCTGATGTCGGTACTGGTGACCCCGTTCGGTGTTGTCGCCGCGGTCTACCTGCGCGAATATGCCAAACAGGGCTTCATCACCCGCCTGATCCGCATCGCCGTCAACAACCTGGCCGGCGTGCCGTCGATCGTCTACGGGGTGTTCGGCCTCGGTTTCTTCGTCTACTTCCTCGGCGGTAGCATCGACGACCTGTTCTTCCCCGAGGCCAAGCCGTCACCGACCTTCGGTACCGGCGGCCTGATGTGGGCCTCCATCACCCTGGCGCTGCTGACGGTGCCGGTGGTGATCGTCGCCACCGAAGAGGGGCTGTCGCGGATCCCGCGCGCGGTGCGCGAAGGCTCCCTGGCCCTCGGCGCCACCAAGGCCGAAACGCTGTGGAAGGTGGTGCTGCCGATGGCCAGTCCGGCGATGATGACCGGGGTGATCCTGGCGATCGCCCGTGCCGCCGGCGAAGTGGCTCCGCTGATGCTGGTCGGGGTGGTAAAACTGGCGCCGAGTCTGCCGATCGACGCCAACTATCCCTACCTGCATCTGGATCAGAAGTTCATGCACCTGGGCTTCCATATCTACGATGTGGGCTTCCAGAGCCCGAACGTGGAAGCGGCCCGTCCGCTGGTTTACGCAACTGCGCTGCTGCTTGTGATCGTGATCGCGCTGCTGAACTTCTCAGCTATCGCCATTCGCAACCACCTGCGTGAGAAATACAAAGCGCTCGAAATGTAACGACTCAGGATTCTGAACGAAGGTTTATCAACATGACTAGCGAAGTTAAAACTCACGCCATCGACATCTCCTCCATGCAGCGCGACCAACGTACGCTGAAGCTGGAAGATGAGGTTCACACCCTGAAGGTTCGCGATCTGAAGCTGTTCTACGGCGACAAGGAAGCGCTGCACGGCGTCAACATGGATATCGCCAAGAACCGCGTCACCGCCTTCATCGGGCCGTCCGGTTGCGGTAAATCCACGCTGCTGCGCTGTTTCAACCGCATGAACGACCTGGTCGACAGCTGCCGCATCGAAGGCCAGATCCTGCTCGACGAGGCCAACATCTACGACCGCACCGTCAACGTGGCCGACCTGCGCCGCCGCGTCGGCATGGTGTTCCAGAAGCCGAACCCCTTCCCCAAATCGATCTACGAGAACGTGGCCTACGGCCTGCGCATCCAGGGGATCAAGAAGAAGCGCGTCATCGACGAGACCGTGGAGTGGGCATTGCGCTCCGCCGCACTCTGGGATGAGGTCAAGGACCGCTTGCACGAGTCGGCACTGGGGATGTCCGGCGGTCAGCAACAGCGTCTGGTCATCGCCCGCACCGTGGCGGTGAAACCGGAGGTGCTGCTGCTCGACGAACCGGCCTCGGCGCTGGACCCGATCTCCACGCTGAAGATCGAGGAGCTGATCCACGAACTGAAAAACGATTTCACTATCGTCATCGTCACCCATAACATGCAGCAGGCGGCCCGTGTTTCCGACTACACTGCGTTCATGTACATGGGCGATCTGATTGAGTTCGGCGTTACCGATACCCTGTTCACCAACCCGGTTCAGAAGCAGACCGAAGACTATATCACCGGCCGTTACGGCTGATGCCGCGCGTTATCCCGCGCATGCCTAGCAACTAACGTCCGGTAATGGAGACTGTCATCGTGGAATTCGAAAAGGATAACTACTCCACCCATATCTCGCAGCAGTTCAACGCGGAGCTGGAAACGATCCGCACGCAGATGCTGACCATGGGTGGGATCGTCGAACGTCAGGTCAACGACGCCGTGGAAGCGCTGCTGACCGGGGATGTCGAGCTGGCCGAGCAGGCCCGCCGCATCGACAAGCAGACCAATGAGATGGAACTGCTGATCGACGAGCAGTGCACCACCACCATCGCCCGCCGCCAGCCGGCGGCGTCCGACCTGCGCCTGATCATCTCGATCAGCCGCGCCATCTCCGACCTGGAGCGGATCGGCGACGAATCGAGCCGCATCGCCCAGCAGGCGATCGAGCTGGCCGAGGGCAACCGCACCCAGCACGGGTTCCAGGAGGTGCGTCATATCGGCAACCTGGTGCGCGATATGGTCAAGGATGTGCTGACCGCATTCGCCCGCAACGACCTGGAGATGGCCTATCGCGTCGCCAAGCAGGATCGCAATGTCGACCAGGAGTACCGCTCGGCGATGCGCGCGCTGGTCACCTACATGATGGAGGATGTGCGCTCGATCTCCAGCATCATGAACGTGATCTGGGTCCTGCGCAGCCTGGAGCGTATCGGCGACCACTCCCGCAACCTGGCCGAACACCTGATCTACCAGGTCAGCGGTACCGATGTACGTCACCAGAGCCTGCAGTCGATCAAACAGATGGTCGGCAGCGACGAGGACAGCGATAGCGACGAAGAGTGATCCCGGCCGCGGCGGCCCGCGTTGCCGCCGCGCATCGCTGATTTGTACTCCTCATTGCGCCGGCCGCCAGCAACGGTGCTATGATCGTGGAATCCTTTCCATGACGTTCATCGAGCACCATCGTGACCTCCTCCAACACCCTTTCCCCGAGTCGGCAAACGCCGCACTGGCGCACCCTGCGTCGCGCCGCCCTGCTACCCAATAACCTGCGCCCCTGGCTGACCCACCGCGGCTCGCTGACCCGGCTGTTACGCCGCGCCAGCGGCAATCAGCTCAGCGTCCGTGTTTTGCACCAGGGCTGGGGCCGCCCCCGTGCCGATGAAGCGCGCCTGCTGCATCTGCGCAGCCGGCAATGGGTGCTGATCCGCGAGGTCGAGCTGTCCGGCCAGGGTGAGCCCTGGATCCTTGCCCGCACCCTGATCCCGATGCGCACGCTGCGCGGCGCCAACCGCCAACTGCTGCACCTCGGTACCCGCCCGCTGGGCGACCTGTTGTTCCAAGTGCCGACCCTGCGCCGCGCACCGCTGCAGTTCGCCCGCCTGCGGGCACTTGACGGCCAGACGCTGTGGGCCCGGCGCTCGCTGTTTCAGCTCCACCATGCACCGTTATTGGTCAGCGAGGTTTTTCTGCCGGCGGTGGAGAGGCTACAATTCCCCGGCTGAACCACCGGAGAGAGGAACCCATGGCCACTGCGACCCATTCCACCCCGCCGAGTCCCGCGCGCCAGAAACTGCAGGCCGCGCTGCACCTGATGCGCGCCGACCGCCCAATCGGCACCTACCTGCTGCTCTGGCCCACGCTGTGGGCACTGTGGATCGCTGCGGCCGGGGTACCGCCACTAAGCCTGTTGCTGATCTTCAGCCTCGGCGTGTTCCTGACCCGCTCCGCCGGTTGCGTCATCAACGATTACGCCGACAGACATTTCGATGGCCATGTAAAACGCACCCAGTCCCGCCCGCTGCCCACCGGGCGGATCAGCGAACGCGAAGCGCTGTGGCTGTTCGCCGGCCTGATGCTGGTGTCGTTCGGGCTGGTACTGCTGACCAACGGCATGACCATCCTGCTGTCGTTCGCGGCCCTGGCGCTGGCCTCCGTCTACCCGTTCATGAAGCGCTACACCCACTACCCGCAGGTCGTACTCGGCGCGGCATTCGGCTGGGGGATCCCGATGGCCTTTACCGCGGTGCAGGAGTCGCTGCCGTTGCTGGCGTGGACGATCTTCGCCGCCAAGATCCTGTGGACCGTCGCCTATGACACCATGTACGCGATGGTCGATCGCGACGACGACCTGAAGATCGGCATCAAATCCACCGCCGTCGCCTTCGCCCACCACGACCGCCTGATCATCGCCCTGCTGCAGGCCGCCACGCTATTGCTGCTGATCCTGGTCGGACAGCAGGCCGGACTCGGCGTCTGCTATGGACTCGGCCTGGCCGCGGCGGCCGTCACCTTCGTCTACCAGCACTGGCTGATCCGCCGTCGCGAGCGGATGAACTGCCTGCAGGCGTTCCTCAACAACCACTGGAGCGGCCTGCTTATATTGATCGGCATCGTCGCTGATTACGCACTGAAATAACGGAATCTGCCAAGATTGCAGTTTCCTCCGACCATTGTCATATTTATGTAACCTAAACGTCTTGTAATAGTCGCGTTTGTTTAAGACTGAGAATCAGAGGCAGCTAGCAATGTCTGCATCCAAACGCGTATTGATCGTTGACGACGAAGCCCCAATCAGGGAGATGATAGCCGTCGCACTAGAGATGGCCGGTTACGACTGCCTGGAAGCCGAAAACGCGCAGCAGGCACACGCCCTGATTGTCGACCGCAAACCGGACATGGTCCTGCTGGACTGGATGATGCCCGGCGTCAGCGGCATCGAGTTCGCCCGTCGCCTGCGCAAGGACGAGGTGACTGCAGACGTACCGATCATCATGTTGACCGCCAAGACGGAAGAGGACAACAAGGTCAAAGGGCTCGAGACCGGGATCGACGACTACATCACCAAGCCGTTCTCGCCGCGCGAGCTGGTAGCCCGGTTGAAGGCGGTGCTGCGTCGCGCCACCCCGAAAGGGGTCGAAGAGCCGGTCAGCGTCGACGGACTGACGCTGGACCCGGTGTCGCATCGCGTGACCGCCGATGGCAAACCGATCGAGCTGGGGCCGACCGAATTCCGGCTGCTGCAGTTCTTCATGACCCACCAGGACCGCGCCTACTCCCGCAGCCAGCTGCTGGACATGGTGTGGGGGGGCAATGTCTATGTCGAGGAGCGGACCGTTGATGTCCATATCCGGCGCCTGCGCAAAGCCCTGGGCGAGCGCCACGACTACCTGGTACAGACGGTGCGCGGCACCGGCTATCGCTTCTCGGCTCAGGTGGCCTGAGCCCCGTCGCACCGCGACCGGTTGAGTCGGTAGCAGGCTGTTTTCCCGCCGCCAAGGATTGCTCATGCGACGCACACATAGCGCTTTTATCACCAGTTTCCTGCTATTCGCCGGCAGCGGTACCTTGGCGGGCATCCTGCTGGGCCATGCCAGTTGGGGCTTTGCGCTCGGCGCGCTGTCATGGGCGCTGCTGCAACTGCGCCGCTACGACGCCCTGATGGGCTGGCTGCAGCGCGAAGACGACTCCGAGCCGCCCGAGAGCAACGGCGCCTGGGGCGATCTGCTCGACGAACTGGCACGGCGGCAGAAACGCGGCCGGAACCGTGAAGCGGAGCTGCAGAGCATTATCAACCGCTTCCAGCTCTCCACCGCGGCGCTGTCGGATGCCATCGTCATCATCGATGCCCACAACAATCTGGAGTGGTGGAACAGTACCGCCGATCAACTGCTCGGGTTACGTGCCGGCGACCGTGGCAAACCACTGCTGAACCTGATCCGCGATCCGCGTTTCGTGCGCTACTTCCGCAAACGCAACTACCAGGACCCGCTGCCACTGCAGTCGCCCTTGAACCCGGATATCACGCTGCAGTATCAGATCAACCATTTCGGCGAAGGGGACAGGGTGCTGGTGGCGCGGGACATCACCCGGCTGGTCAAGCTGGAGCAGACCCGGCAGGACTTCGTCGCCAACGCCTCGCATGAGTTGCGCACGCCGCTGACGGTGATCCGCGGTTACCTGGAAACCCTGCTCGA